>CAZCRA010000302.1:0-3469 GCA_964500945.1 uncultured Verrucomicrobiales bacterium
GCTTCGGATCTGGCGGGAAATCGCTTCGCCGGACGAACTGGCGGCGGTGCGGGAAGGCACTCAGACCGTCCTGAGGGATCTTCTGCCGGAGGCGCCGCCCGTTGAAGACGCCGCAGCCACGTTCAAGCGGGCCATGGCGAAGGAATTGGTTCTGAGTTGGGAGCAGTCGACGCAGCACGGGGTCCGGGATGGTCTGGCGCGGGCGATGCTGTCGCTTGGGCTCAGGGAACTGGAAAAAGCGGGTTTGCGAACGACGTTTTCCGGGCGGATTCACCGAAGTGAGGCTTCTCTTTTCAAGGGTGATCCGGTCGAAGTTCTGGAACCGGGATGGACCGTGACCGACGATCAGGGCGAGTTTTTGCTGCGAAAGGCGACCGTGATCCCCGTTTGACCCATGTATCAGCCCTCTCTATGCATCGATCTCGGTGCGGCGTTCACCAAGATCGCCTACCGGGACAAACCCACCCACAAAACCCATCTTCTGCGTCACCCGGAGCTGAACTTCGATGAGCAGCGGTTCTGCGTTCCTTCGGTGGCGGCCAGGAACGCGCGGACGGGCGAATGGGTGTTTGGAGTGGAGGCCATGGATTACCGGCCGTCGGAGAGCATCGAGGTCTACCGGAATTGGAAGTCGGACCTGTTTCACCCGGGCGACGACCGGCCCATGGGGTTTCGGATGCTGGAGGATGCATCGCCGACGCTGGTGCAGTTTTTGGAATTCACGTATCCGCACCTGCGGGTGCGTGAGGTGGCGGTGCGTTACCTGCGATGGCTGAGGGAGGAGATGATCCCTGCGATGTTGCACCAGAGTGATCCCGTGGACATGGAAGTGCTCCTCTGTGTTCCGGAGTTCGTGGTGCGCGGTTCGATGGGGCCCATTGTCGAGCAGTTGATGACCGAAGCCGGCTATCGAAACAGCGGACTATTCACGGTTTCCGAGCCGAAGGCGAACCTGGTCGGCGTCCTGACCGAAGGCCGGAACTCGTTGACCTCGAGAGACCGTCCCAGCCGGGCGACGATGTTTGGGGGTAGCGCAATGGTCGAGCGCTTTGCGATGGAGGGCGAGGGGCTCTTGTTTATCGACATCGGGGCCTATACCACCGATTTTGCCCTGGCGGACTTGTTGCGCGGGCCGGAACAGGGCTTCGACGAGGACCCGTCCGAATCCGTTCCGCTCGGCATCCGGATGCTGGACGATTTGGTCACGAAACGGCTGGAAGAAGGGATGCGGAAGAAGGTGGAAAGCCTGCCGCCGTCCGGGTGGGAACGCCTCCACGCAGTGGTTTATGGGGGCGAGCGCCACTTCGCTTCGGAGAGCGAGTGGGCGGTGGACCACGACTTGACGCTACCGGTGGACGTGGTTCAGGGCTGCGTGGAGTCCTTCGCGGAGGCGGTCGGGGGGAGCGTGGAGCGATTTCTGGCTGCGCACGGTTCGGATCATTACCGGACGGCGGTGCTGACGGGTGGAGGCATCAATTTGACGGCCATTTCGAATCGCCTGGCTCAGAAACTCAGCGGGCTCGGGTTTGAAACGCTTTTCGCCCCGGCGACCGTCCGGGTCCCGGCGGGCATGGAGTCGCATCCGCTTAGCCAGGAGGTGATCCGCGGCGCGAGCGGGATCGGGGGAGCTTCCATTCTATTCGCTCAGCCGTGAGGGAGGGAGGGATGGAGGAGGGTTCGGATGCAGCGCTGCCTTTACCAGACCGGGTGGGATTCCAGGATGGACGAGGCGAGCTTCTTCACGTCGGCCTCACAGGCCGCCTCATACTCGTACTCGCCGAGGTCGACGGAGTAGATCGCGGCGAGCCATAAGAGAACGCCTTCTTTCAGAGCCAACTCACCGCCGTGTCCCAGGTGATCCCGGAAAAGACATGAGGGATCCTTCGCCTTCGCCTCGGGCATCAACCCGGTGAGTTCGGGAAGCTTGCCACCCTCGTGGAGCCGCCAGAGTTCGACCATCCATCGACCCTGCGGAACGCAACCGAACTTCTTGCCAGGGTAGGCTTCGCGAAGTTGGTCGCGAATGGTGAGAACGCTTTTCTCGATTTCCAGCGCGAAGGCTTCGAACTCGGCCAGGGTGCGATCCCGTTTGAATGGCCAAGTGGACTGAATGAGAAAACGGGTGTCCGGGTTATGCTCCAGCGCCAGGGCGACCCAGAGCTGGTAGTCCTCGAATCGGCTTTCCCCGTCGGAATGAAAGGTCATCGCGACGAGATCGACCTCACCCGTTTGCAGCCACGCTTTGGCTCTTGAAATGTCATTCTTGGGACTTTTCCACATGAGGCCGGGTGAACCACTTTTCCCTCCGTGGAAAACGATCATCTGCTCGTGAGCTTCGAGTCCGAGCGGCTCGGTGTGGTCAGGCAGGTGCCGGACGACCGGGCAGAAAAAACTGTGGCCGAGAAAGAGGCAGCTTTCGCCCTTGGACGCCTCTCGTTCAGCCGCGTGGAGGCTTAGAGTGAGGGGAACGAAGAGCGCGATGAAGGGCAGGGAGAACGAGCGAGGGCACAGCGCGAGCGGATGGAGGGAGGTGTTTGTCATCGGTGCTGATGATGGCGTTCTCTTGGGTGGTCTGGCACGAAGATTCTGGCTTCTTTTTCTTCCGAACCAAACGACTCTCTTCGGCGCGGTGCAGGGATTTTTAACAGCCTGCAGGGGCTGGGCTTTGACAATCCTCCGCTGCCGGGGTTGGCTGGGGCGTTGCCTCGGATGGCATACATTGCTTGCTTGCCGGACCATGAAAGCCCTGGAACTCGTCGCCGCGTCCACGTTTGAGCTGAAGGAATTGCCCTTGCCCGAACCCGGACCGGGGGAGGTTCGGATCGAGGTTCAGGCCTGCGGGATCTGCGGGAGTGACATTCATGGGATGGATGGGAGCAGCGGGAGGCGGATTCCACCGATCGTGATGGGGCACGAAGCCAGCGGCGTGATCGATGCGGTGGGTGAAGGGGCCGGGGACTGGCGCGCCGGGGATCGCGTGACCTTCGACAGCACCATCTACTGCGGCGAGTGCGACTACTGCCGGGCGGGTCGCGTCAATTTGTGCGATCAACGCGAGGTGCTGGGCGTTTCGACGCCGGATTTTCGCCGCCAAGGGGCCTTTGCGGAGTTCGTGAGGGTGCCGGGACGGATTTGCCACCGCTTGCCGGATGGCCTGGGATTTGACGAGGCGGCATTCGCCGAACCGGTGTCGGTGGCCCTGCACGCGGTGAACCGGGCCGGGGTGCGGGCGGGCGACACAGCCGTGGTCGTCGGAGCGGGTTTGATCGGGCTATTGGTGCTGCAAGGACTGAAACGGGCTGGCGCGGGACGAATCGTGGCGGTGGACCTCGAACCGGGGCGGCTGGAACTGGCGCGAGAGCTGACGGGCTGCGAGACGGTCCTTTCGGGCGAGGGCGCGCTGGGGCGGATGCGGGAGCTGACAGGCGGCGAGGGCGCGGACGTGGTGCTGGAGGTCGTGGGGATTGGA
>CAZCRA010000303.1:0-121 GCA_964500945.1 uncultured Verrucomicrobiales bacterium
CACGTTTTCAGTGTAGCGGGCCTGTGGAGGATCTGCAGTTATGCTTTGGTATAATGCGATGGAGGAGAAGGGGAACGCGGAGGATTGACGAGATACGAATGTTGATTTTTGAGGTTGGATT
>CAZCRA010000303.1:221-3411 GCA_964500945.1 uncultured Verrucomicrobiales bacterium
GGAGTGGGGGATTGGGCGCGGTTGGGTGTAGCGAAGGCGCTTTCGCCTTCGGGTGGGGAGAAGGCGGAGCGGAGGGAGGCGCGGAGGATTGACGAGATACGAATGTTGATTTTTGAGGTTGGATTGGAGTGGGGGATTGGGCGCGGTTGGGTGTAGCGAAGGCGCTTTCGCCTTCGGGTGCTGGAGGTGGTTCGGGGCTGAGAGAGGATGGGGGAGCACGTCCTTACGGGCGCGCCTACGGGTGCGTGGTGAGGAAGCGGAGGATGGTTTTTCCGAGCTGGTGGCCGACCGTTTTGTAGCCGGTGGGGGTGCTGGCTTTGGTGTTCCAGGCCGTTTCGAGCGTCACGGCGACGACGCCTTCGCGGGAGTTGGCGGCGACCCAGTTTTTGCTGATGCGTGTCCAGGCCTTGGGATCGTAGCCTGACCCGGATTCGACCACCCTCCCGCTGAAGCGGAGCGGACCCACGATCTCCTGCTGCGCCGAATCAAGAAACGTTTGGAGTCGCGCCGAATCCAGCGAGGTGAGGCTCTCAGCCGGGGGGACGAAGAAGAAGGGCTGCCGGGCACCGGCGCTCGGGTTATGAAGGTCGACGAACAGGGCCAGCCGGTCGGCTTCGTCGGCTTCCCGGAGATGCCGCTGGGCCGCTTTGACCGCGTTCCAATGCGGCTCGTCGCTCCAGTCCCGGTTGTGGTCCTGGGGTTTCTGGTTCTTCCCTCCGGCGCCGCGATGGACGTTGTCGATGTCCATGACCGGGACGACGACGATCTCGGCGCGCTCCCGAAGGATTTTCGCGCGGTGCGCATCCGAAGCCAGCCACTCGATCAAGCCCTTCGCGACCCAACTGGAACCCGACTCCCAAGCGTGTTGACGCGCCTGGATCCACACGAGTTGGCGTTGCCCGGGCGCTTCCTTGGCATGGGCGCTGGCGAACCTCAGGGCCGGGACGGGCCTGCCCTCTTTCGTGTCGCAGAGGTTCCAGGCCGTCGCGTCGGGAGAATCATCGGCGACCCGTTCAACGAGGGCCCTGGCATCGGCCGGCACAAAAGGCGGTCCCCATGCGACCCAGACCGGCTTCGAGCCATCCGCTGCCGGGGGCAAGGTGTAGGCGATGCGGCGGCCTTCTCGCAGGCCGGGCTCCGTTTGAATCCAGGTCCGCCGGTCGAAGCTGAAGTGTGCGCGATCCGGGGTGGCCCAAGGGGCGTTTCCGACCTCGATCGTCGCGGGTTGGCCGGCGCGCAGACCTTCAATTCGAAAATACCACCAACAGCGCCAGCCCTTTCCCGCGTGGTCCGCCGGATCAACGACGATCCGTTGTTCCTCCGGAAGAATCTCCCGGACCTCGACCGAGCCGCCCGGAAAGTCCGCATCGATCCGGAGTTCGGCCGAAACCGAGCCCGTGAGCACGGTCATGGGTATTATCGCAAGAAAACGACCCGGTGCTGGAAACTTCCATGAGAGGGAGGGCATAGAAACTGCGCCCGGCAAGGAACGGTTCAAACCCCTATCGAGCGCCATCTTCGTTACATGGCCCCCGGAGTCCGTCGTCTCCGCAGGAACATCACGGCAGCTAGACCACCGAGAAGCAAGGTGATCCCAGATGGTTCTGGGATGATCGAAAGGGAGGCCTCGACTTGGAAGGCGTCGAAGACGTAGGTGTTGGTGACAGTCAGGGGATCAAATTCGTCCGTGATGTCCCCGCTGGACGTGGTCGCGGGCGTGCGGGACGGACCGTTTCGCGACGGCGTGAAGGTGGTGTCGGCTGCGTCGTAATCGAGGATCACGATCGCGGACGCGGGAGTGGTCGCCAGGACGGCACAGAGCGAGCTGAGAAGGATGAATGATTTCATGCGCTTGATATCGGATATCATTGTGAGGACGGGGCGACAAGGAATTTGAGCGGGGGAGCCTGGACGCGGGGGCTTCTCGAGGTCCCCTTCAGGTTGCTTTGGTGGGGTTGCCGGGGAGATTGGCTTGGATGTCTGACCCTCGAACCTCTCGCCGCACCTTTCTTCAGGGCGGGCTCGCTGCTGGATGGCTTGCGACCGCACAGGCCGATGCTTCACCGGCCGAGACCTCCGTTTCTGGAGAGAAACCCTACCGCGTGGCGTTTTTCACCGATGTCCATGCCCGGGAAGAGCCGGAGGTGCAGGAGGCGCTGGGACGAGCCGCAGAACGCATCATCGCGGCGGAACCCGATGCGGTGATCGGGGGAGGCGACTACATTCACGGTGGAATCGACGGGAGTCACGAGCAGGGACGTCGCCGCTGGGCGGTTTTCGAGCGATTCATGGAGCGGTTGCGCGCCGGATTGCCGGGGCGTCCGATCGAGTTGATGCTGGGAAATCACGATCTCGCCGGGGCCAGGCCGAAGGATGGTTCGGCGCCGGTGGCGGATCCAAAGGCGATGTTCCGCTCGACCGTGGGCCGCGAGACCACGTTCACGGCGTTCGATTTGGCCAATTACCGCGTGTTCCTCCTCGACAGCATCGAGTTTCTGAGGGATGACGCCGGGCCCTATCCCTATCGTGGGACCATCGATTCAGGGCAGGTGACGTGGCTCGAAGATGAGATCGCGAAGCTGCCGAAGGAACGGCCCGTGATTCTGGCGTCTCATATTCCGTTCCGGACCACGTTCCTGCAAATTCAGGAGGGACCTTTTGCGGCGCTGCCAAAGAGTCTGGCCGTGGAGAACGGGGCGGAAATCTTGCGGCGCTTCGAAGGCCACGACCTTCGTCTCGTCCTGCAGGGACATCTGCACTTCGATGAAGCGTTGAGTGTGAACCGCGAGACGCTGCTGATGGGCGGCGCGGTCTGCGGGAACTGGTGGAGCGGGGATCACCTGGGGACGCGGCCGGGATTTGCGGTTTTGGAACTCTATCCGGATCGCGTGGAGCGCCGGTATGTGCCGTTTGGGTGGGAGGACCCGGTGATGTAGTCGGGATAAACTCGGTTATGCCGCCTGGTCGAGAATCTGTGTTGGGTGTAGCCGATTTCGAAAAAATTCGGACCTTCCTTCTCCGGCGTCACTCTCCCCTCTGAAGTGTTACCGCTTCAGCTACTGCCAGAGGAGAGTGCCATTCCTGCTCGTCCTGGCCTCTACTACAGTTCGTAGGCGAGGCGGAGGCGGCTGAGTCGGGTAATGAGGCCGGTCATGTCGGCGGCTTGGTCCCTCCACGTCTCGAGACGGGA
>CAZCRA010000304.1:0-3369 GCA_964500945.1 uncultured Verrucomicrobiales bacterium
GCCGGTGCTGGTGACGCCAGTGGGCGGGATGCCCGAGGTGGTGCGGGATTTGGAGCCGGGACTGGTGCTGGGGGGAAGCGAACCCGGCGCGTTGGCCACGGGGCTCGCCGAAGCGTTGGATGGGCGACGGCGCTTGCCGGACGCGGCGGCGTGCCGCGCGCATGTGCTGGAGCGGTTCGGGTGGGATGCGGTTTGTGAGCGGGTGCTGGCGGCGTATGGGCCGTAGCGAGTCGACGGCCAAAGTAGCAAGGACTTCAGTCTTTGAAAACGGCGCGCGCCGCCGATGAATGGACTGAAGTCCATTCCACGTTTCGTCCCCCTCTCGCCTCGCCGGTCCTCGAAATGGCAGGACGAGATGGGACACCCGCAGATCTCCCGCTTCCGACGGCAGCATGGTTACCGCCATCATCGGTCATCGTCCAAGGTCACTGAATCCAACCACTTTGCCATGAATCCACGCCATTGGATAAGAGGGCTGCCGCTGGGCGTTCGCGAGCGGTTGTTTTACCGGTTTTTGAACTCTCGTCAGGCTTCGTATCCTGACCTCTTTGACGACGCGCCGCTGCGGTTCGCGGGCCCATACCGGATGCGACGTCTCGTCTGCGGCGACGTCATCTCGGGCCAGATCGCGGTGAACGGCTTTTACGAGCTGGGTCTGAGCCGCGAGCTTCGGAATCTGGCTCGCGAGGGCGGGCAGTGCCTCGATGTCGGCGCCAACTTGGGCTACTTCACCCTGCTCTGGCTGGCGGGGAACTCCGCGAATTCGGTGGTGGCGGTCGAGGCCTCGCCACGGAACCAGGAGGCGATCCGGGATAATCTGGCGTATAACGGGTTGACCGATCGAGCCAAGCTCCTCGCCTGCGCCGCAGGAGATGCGCCCCGGACCGTCCCTTCGATCTCGGCCCGGAAGACCAGACCGGATGGGGCGGAATGAACAGTGGGCACGAGGGTACCACGCAGATCGAAGTGGAGATGGTCCGGCTCGACGACGCTGTGTCGGGCGATTTCGCGGTCATGAAGATCGACGTAGAGGGTGCCGACACCTTGGTGATTCAAGGCTGCGAACGTCTCCTGCGTGAGCGCCGGATCGGGAAGATTTTCTTCGAGCAACACGCCGGGCGCATGGAACGGCTCGGAATCCGGCCCGGCCAAGCGCAAGCCTTCCTGGATTCGTGCGGGTATCGCTGCGAGCCCTTTGGGAAAGGCGATGACGAATGGGTGGCCCAGCCAGCATCGTAGCGAGTCGACGCCCAAAGTAGCAAGGACTTCAGTCCTTGAAGGCGGCGCAAGCCGCCGATTAATGGACTGAAGTCCATTCTACGTTCCCGTGATCGATCCGAAGGATGCGGAACCTGCCATGCTCCTTCCCAGGACGGCTTTTCTCGATCAGTCGGGCCAGCTCGGCGGGGCGGAGCTGATGCTGTTGGACATTGCGACGCGGTTCGGGAGGCGCGGCGAAACGATTCTGTTTCAGGAAGGACCCTTTGCCGAGGCCTTGCGCGGGCGAGGCTTGACATGCCACGTCGAACCGCTGAGTGAGCGGGTGGCGGGTCAAACCAGAGAGGCTGGATGGATGACGGCACTCCAGGCCTTTCCGGATCTCGCTCGGCAAAGCGGGCGCTTGTGCGAGCGGATGGGCGGGTTTGACGTCGTCTACACAAACACGCCGAAAGCCTTGCTGCTCGGCATGTTGGCCGCGCGCCGGGCGAGGGTGCCGCTGGTCCATCACCTGCACGACATCATCGACGGAAGCCATTTCAGCCGATTGAACCGGCGGTTGCTCGTGACGGCGGCGAATCGGGCGGTCCGGGTCATCGCCAACTCCAACGCCACCACCGAGGCGTTCGTGGATGCGGGCGGGCAACGAGACCTGGTGAGGGTCATCCCGAACGGATTTGAGGTGTCGCGTTTTGAATCGCCAGCCGTCGAGGAGACCGGTGCGCTGCGGACGTCTCTGCGGATTTCAGATTCCTGGGCTGCGGGCGTGATTGGTCGCTTGGCGCCGTGGAAAGGTCAAGCGGTGTTCCTGAGCGCGCTGGCAAAGCAGCCGGATGCGCATGGGGTGGTGGTGGGTTCGGCCCTGTTCACGGAGGAAGATCGCGCTTATGAGGTATCGCTCCGCGAACGGGCGGCGAGCGCGGATTTGGACGGCCGGGTTCGATTCCTGGGATTTCGTGAGGACGTCGTCGAATTGATGTTTGCGATGGACGCGATTGTGCATTGCTCAACCAGCCCGGAGCCGTTTGGACGGGTGATCGTGGAAGCGATGCTCTGCGGGAAACCGGTGATCGCCGCTGCGGCAGGTGGGGCGGCGGAAATCGTGGAGGATGGGGTGACGGGCTTTCTCACGCCTCCCGGCGACGTGGACGCCTTGGCGGAGCGGCTGGCCGAACTGCAAAAACATCCGGATCAGGCCAGGGAGATGGGCGAACGGGGGCGGGTGGTGGCACGGGAACGGTATGAGCTGGAAGCGGTGTTGGCGCAGACGGAGGAGGTGGTTCGGGAAGTGGTCGTGGGTGGTAAGGTTTGAAGGTGACGTTTTGGAGATATTTTGAGTTGGATGAAATGTTTTTTAGTTAGACAATGTAGATGGGTTGGGCGACGGAGTTGTTTGTCGCGGTTGCGACCATGGTTTTTGGGATGGTGGTATGAAAACCGCTCTGAAACGCTGTGCTGGGCGCCATTCCCGGGGCTCCAGCCACCTACCCATGGTTATTCCTTTGACCTCAGATAAACATGATGCCAGTGAGTGAGCGCCGCGATTCTTGGACTGTCGCTCCTGGGGTGTCGCCGCCCGCTGCTGCGAGTCAGGTCGTGAAATCTTCCACTGCTACCCAGTCCGAGACCCGGCCGCCGCTGATTCTGGGGCACGATTATCTGATCCAGATGGGTGGGGCCGAGCGGGTGGTGGCCTCGATGGTTCGCCGGTATCCCGAGGCGCCGCTCTACACGAGTGCGGTGAAGGAGGACGCGTTGTTCCCGGGGTTTCGAAACACCGACGTGCGAACGACGTGGATGCAGGGGCTGCCCAAAGTCGAGCGGTGGTTCAAGCAATACTTCGGAATCTATCCCTTCGCGTTCAGGAGCCTTGGCCCGCTGGACGCGGAGGTCGCTTGGGTTAGCGCAAGCTCGTTCGCGAAGTGCCTTCGGTTCACGCCCGGGACGCCCACCGTGCTTTTTTGCCATGCACCCACGCGTTTTCTTTGGCAGACGCAAACCTACGTGAAGAGCGAGATTCCAAACGCGCTTTGCCGATGGATGGTCTATGCCACCCTGCCGGCGCTTCGGCGGATCGACCGAAAGGCGGCCCGGCAGTTTGATGTCATCGTGTCAAACTCAGCCGCGATTCAGCAACGCGTCCAAGAGAGT
>CAZCRA010000305.1:0-3368 GCA_964500945.1 uncultured Verrucomicrobiales bacterium
TTGCGCTGAAGAGCCAGCGATTGGGGCGGATGACAGAGATTCACGGTCCGGAACGGGCGCTGTTCGTGGCCGTGGCCGAGGCGTTGGGATACGGGGGAAACGAGCTACCGATGCGGATTCTGGCGCAGCGGTTTCCGGCGAGGCTCTGGCGCGAGGGCGATGCGGTGAAAGGGGAGGCGTGGATGTTCGGAGCGGCGGGTTTTTTGGAGTCCGCCTCATTTGAAGGTGCGATGGCGGCGGAGGCGCGGGACTATTTGAGGGGGCTCTGGGACGAGTGGTGGCGCTGGCAGCAGGTGACGCCACCCGAGATGGCCTTGAGCTGGGCCGTGAGCGGGATTCGGCCGGCCAATCATCCACAAAGGCGGGTGGCGGCGTTGGCCCGGTTCCGGGAGGCCATGGCGGAAGTGGACGTAACGCCTGAGCCTGAGCCGGATTGGATTCGGAGGGTGGAGTTACTTCTCCGAGATCTCAGTCACCCGTTTTGGGACCGGCATTACACGATGCGATCGAGGGAGATGGCGAAACCGCTGCGGCTTTTGGGCCGGGAACGGGTGCTGGATCTGCTGGGGAACGTGTTTTTTCCTTGGGCAGCGCAGCGGGACGAGGTGGACCGGGTGTGGGAGGGCTACGCCAAGCTGCCGGCCTCGGGCGAGAACGAATCGTTGCGCCGGGCGCGGCTGCGCCTGTTCGGGGAAGGCCCGCGGTCCTCGGGTTACCGGAAGCGATTCTTCGAACAGCAGGGGCTGCTGCAAATTTACCGGGATTTCTGCCTGAAAGACGCCTCGGAATGCCGGGACTGCCCGTTTCCGGAGCAGCTCGGTCAGTGGTCGATGCGGTAGAGGTGGGTCGTGGTGCGAAGGAAGAGCGAGCGGCCGTCGGTGGCGGGCGAGGCGAACATTCCGGTGTCGAGGCGATTCACGGCGACGGGTTGGTAAGTGGGAGCGTCGCGGACGACGGTGGTGGTGCCGAGTTCGTCGCAGAAGTAGAGGTGGCCGCCCGCGATGAAGAGGGAAGCGGAGAAGGGGAATTCCGAGACGCGGGCGCTCCAGATTTCCTCGCCGGTGGCGGCGTCGAGGCAGGTGGCGACGCCCTGATCGGAGAGGGCGTAGAGGCGGCCGCTGGAGAGGAGAGGAGAGCAGCGGTTCGGCATGCGTTTGGTGGCTTTCCAGGCGACGTGGGAGGAAGAGATTTCGCCGGAAGCCTCGGGATCGAGTTTGACGGCCCAGAGTTCGGATTTGCCGTAACCGGTGTTGAAGTAGGCGAGACCGAGTTCGGGGCTGTAGACGGTGCGTGAGGCGGTGGAGTGTTCCTTCCAGTGACAGCTCCAGATTTCATCGCCACTGACCGGATCGTAGGCCCAGGCGGCCTTTGCGCCGGGGCTGAGCAGGACGGGGCGTCCGCCGAGTTCGACGACGATGGGCGTGTTGAAGGCCTTTCGATAGTCGCCATCGCGGGCGGGGACGCCTTCCGGGGTGAGGTCGTCGAAATTCGTGCTGCGCTCGCGGCGCCAGCGGGTTTCGCCGGTCTTCGCGTCGAGGGCGGCGAGGTATTGGTGATCGGCGCCATCGAAGGTCAGGATGAGGAGGTCGCGGAAGAGGACGGGCGACGAGGCGGGGCCGCGCCAGTGATGGCAGGGCAAATCGCGGCGGGTCCAGAGGGTTTCGAAGGACTTCGTATCGAGGCAGGCGGTGCCATAGCTGCCGAAGTGGACGTAGACGCGGCCTTCTTCGATGACCGGAGAGGGTGAGGCGTAGGTGTTCCGGGTGTTTCCTAGCGGGCGAGGTTCGGCGTTTTCGAAGAGTAGGCGGTCGAGGAGGATTTCCCCCGTCGTGCGGTCGAGGCAGAGGACGGACTGGCGTTTGCCGTCTTCGGTGGCGGTGGTGAGCCAGATTTGATCGCCCCAGATGGCAGGGGTGGACCATGCGTTTCCGTGGATGGCGGTTTTCCAGGTGACGTTTTCGGATTCCGACCAGGTGGTGGGGAGGGAGGCTTCGGCGTGAGCGTGGCCATCCTGGTTTGGGCCGCGGAAATCCGGCCAGTTCCCGGTCAGGGCGGTCGCAGGGAGCGCGAGGAGGACCGCGCAGGAAGCACGGGAGAAGCTAAGCGGAAGGTTCATGAGCGGAAGGGGGCGGGGGACGAGATCGTTCGGTTCACGTAAGGGCGCCGAGGCAGGTTTTCATGTAATCGATGCTCTCGCGGGCAATTTGATCGATGCCGGGCGAGTCATCGAAGACCTCGACGCTGACCCAACCGTCGTAGCCGGTTTCCTGGAGCGCGGCGAAGACGGGGTGGAAATCGACGTCGCCCATGCCGGGGCCAAGGAGGTTCGGATCGTTGGCATGAAAATGGGTGGTCCATTCCGCGCTGTCGCGGATGATGGCGGGAATGGGTTTGGATTCGCTGGCCATGGCTTTGACGTCCAGATGGAGGCGAACCTGTGGGGAATCGATGCGCTGAGCGAGTTCGATGGCGGACTGAGCGGTGTTCAGGAAATCGCCTTCGGCAGGGCCGAGGGGTTCGAGGGCGAGGGTGACGCCGCAATCGCGGAGAGTGGGTTTGGCCTGACGGATGACGCCGGCTGCGTGGTCGAGGGCCTGTTCCATGGTGACGCCGGGGAGGAGGTTTCGCTGCTGAGGCGAGCCGAGAACCATGATGGAGCCGCCGAGATCGGCGCAAAGGCGGGTGAGGGCGATGAAATACTCACCGGTGCGACGCCGGATTTCGGGATCGGGCGAGGTGAGGTAGTAGCCCTCGGTTTTGGCGAGCAGCCAGTGGAGGCCGACGGTCTCGAGGCCGGCATCGAGGATTTGCCGGCGGGTTTCGCGGCGAGTGGCAGCCGGGACGTCAAGGGCGGAGTGACCGAGGGTGAAGGGGGCGATTTCGAGACCGGAGTAGCCGAGGCCGCGGATGAAGTCGAGGGTTTGGGGCAGGGGACGGTCCTGGAAGAGTTCGTTACAGATGGCGAATTTCATCGGGTGACAGGAAGAGGGGGTTCATGGTCTTTGGCTCACATGCCGAGCGGATCAGAAGGTGAGTGTGGCTTGGAGGTAGCCGTAGGTGGTGGAATTGCCGGGGGTGCGAGAGGCGCGGAGGTGGCGAACTCTCCCCGGAAGAGGTGGGCGGCGCCGAGATCGAGGTTGAATCGATCCGCGACGGTGGACCAGGGTCAGGCGGGGTGACCAGGGTTAGTCGAGGGTGGCGTCGATTTCGGCGTGGGCGAAGCCGGCGGTTATCTCTGCGGCGGGGAGGAGCAGAGTAAGAGTGAGGAGGCAGGAGGTGAGGAGGCAGGAGGCAGGAGGCAGGAGGTGAGGAGGGAGAAACCGAGGCGCGTGGGCCAGCGTGGATGCATGCCCACCATCGGAAGGACA
>CAZCRA010000306.1:0-3332 GCA_964500945.1 uncultured Verrucomicrobiales bacterium
CTGGCCGGCAGGCGCGGCGGAGTTCAGGGCGGACGGCGGCGGCGACAGGGCGGCGGTGGTATCACGGTGCAGGAGGGTGTTGATTTGGGCGAGGAGAATGCGGCGTTCGCGGGCCAGGGTGATGCCCCGATGTTGCAGGTGCTGGCCTTCGACTTCGATTTGCAGGGTGTCCTGGCGACCGGTTTTGCCGGTGGCGTATTTGTCCTCGGCGAGGCGCTGCATGTCGGCGAGCAGCTCGGTGTTGGCCTCGTTGATGGTGATGGCGCGGTGGACGAAGAACCATTCGGCGAAGAGTGCCTGCGCTCGGGCGGCGAGGAGGCGGCGAGCGTCTTCGAGGTTGTTGAGGGCGGCCTCGGCTTCGGCGCGGGCGATATCGCTACGGCGGTTGCGTTTGTCCGACCAGGTGAGCTTCTGGGAGAAATCGATTTTCTGGGAGAAGTTCACTTCGTCGCTGTCGAGCGTGCCGGGGGCGAATCCGTAGGCGAATTTCGGGTCGTCCAGCGCCGAGGCCTGCACCGGGCGCTCAAGGGCGGCCTCCCAGGCGTGGCGCAGGGCCTCCAGATCGGGATTGCGCGCCAGCACCGCCGTCACGAGGGCATCGGCGTCGAGCGGTTTTCGGCCGCTAACCGGGATGAGTTCAGGGGCCGGAGAGGACGCTGCGGCAGGTTTCAGCTGAGCCGCGGCCGCGTCTGGGGTGGTTGCTTTTGCGGGTGAGGGAGTTTTAAGCGGACTCACCGCGCAGCTCGGGAGGAGGACCGTTGCGAGAAGGGTTGAAAGGACAATCATTGTGGGAAGGCGGAGGAGGGGCCACTGAGCCGCAGGTGGAGTGAGAATTTTCATGAGAAGAATCGAGTAGAATCGGGGGATGAAGACGGTGACAAACGATTCGCTACCTGTTCTTCAAAAATTACACTTCTTTTAATAATCAGTAAAAGCATACTTATCCTCTGAAGCTCCGGTGTTACCGGAGATGGCGTGGCCATCCTTCGGTCGCCCTCAAAGCACTGAGGCTAGATGAAGGCTTAGCCGAATGAAACGCTCGGCCGGATGACGCGGTCGTTAGGAGAGAACGGCGCGCGGACCGTGGTCGCTGAGGAAGACTACTCCCCGCACGAAAGCCAGATCGAGGTTCAGGGACTGAAGTCCCTGCCACATTTTGACCGGCGGACGCAAAGCCGCCGTCGCCGGGCTCAGATCAGGAAAGCGCAATGCCAGACACGAACGGGTGTCGTGGTCAAAGCGCCGGGCGGTGATTCCGCGTCGACCGCGGAAGTTGAGGTGTCGCGCGGATTTTCCGGAGCGACCATCTGCCAATGTGGCAGGGGCACCAAAGACAGCGCAGGCGCTGTCATGACTTCCCGTTGGACCACGAGTGGGGAGGAAGCCGACAGGGTTGAAACCGTTTTCCAGTGAACCTGGCAACAGCCCGAAGAACGAACTCCGCAGGAGTTGTCATCCACCGAGCAAGCGTGCGGCGAGCCGACTTCATCCGCATCGCAGCAACCTACTCGCGCTTCTCCGGAGCAGCAGCATACGCGGAGGTCGTGTTGCCCGCTCATGGCGCAGTCGAATCGTTTCTCCACGGCAAAGGTCCCTTGCGCCAGGGCAAGGGAGACAAATAGCCAGAGGGTGAGAAACGATTTCATTGCAATCAAGAAAAAGTAGACGCGATGGTTATTCCCGACAAGTCCGAATGGATGCGCTCACTCGCCGACGCGGTACCCGCTTTGCTCGACCGCCTCGCGCAACGCCCCGGTCGCGGGGGCGCTCTCTTCGCTCGGACGTCCCCCAATGGCGGGAACGAGTTCGGACAACAGGCTATCTGATTGGCGCCGAATTGGTGTCGGACGGGGGACATGCGGGCCAGCCCGTATTTCTTGACTTCCCTTCCCCTCATTCTTTATTACAATGAAAATCTAAAGGTGGCTGTAAAAGTTCAAGAATGACGTTATCGACCTTATCCAGCAACGGGCAGACGACCATTCCGATGGAAATCCGGAAGATGCTCGGCATCGAACCGAGCGACAAAATCCTCTACCGCGTCGAAAACGGACGGGTGTTTCTCGAAGGGATGGGAGCAAACACGGAAGACCTTTACGGCAGCCTTTCCCCGAATCCGAATGCCTCCCCTGCCAAGAGCGAAGCGGAGGCCAGAAGAGACTACGCCGCCCGCAAGTACGGAGCGGTAAAAGGGAAGCGCGGATGATTTGTCTGGACGCCAACGTGGTGCTGCGTTTCCTGCTCGCGGACCACCCGAAACACTCCCCGAGGGCGCGCGCCCTGTTTGAAAAAGCCGAGAACGAGGCCGATGCCGGATTGCACCTCTCCCATGTCTGCCTCGCCGAGGTGACGTGGGTCTTGAAATCGTTCTACGAACTGGACCGCACCGCCATCGCCGCCAAGATGAAAGCCCTTCTGCTCCATTCGGGAGTGGCCTGTGACGACCTCGACGTTTTGCTGACTGCCCTGGACGATTTCGGCCGCATCAACGTCGATTTCATCGACTGCTACCATGCCGCCTACACGGAAGCGAAACAAGCCAGCCTGGCGACCTTCGACAGGGATTATCGAAAATTCCCCCACCTGCAATTGGCGGAGTTGTAGAGTGTAGGCAATCGGCTCGGAAGGCGACCGGTTTCAGAGCGTTGCGCAAACCACGGCGTGGCGAGAGGGTGAAAGCGGTGATGATGACGCCATCATTTCCCGACGCGATACCCGCTTTGCTCGACCGCCTCGCGTAGGATCCCTGACGTGGGGACGCTCTCTTCGCCCGGCAGGACGACGGCGCGCCCGGCGGGGCACAGAAAGAGGGGTCAACAGTCAAAAATTGACAAGCCGCCCGGCATCGCAACGTGATGGCCCGTGGGGATCGGCGGGATGGAAAATGTGGTGGGTCCTCGTCGACTATCCCGCAAACGTGAGCCAGAAAGTCCGGCGATTCGAGACGCTCAAGGGAGCGGATTTCGAGCCGAAGTAAGGGAGTGGAAGAAAACTTTTGAGATTGGACTGTTGACCCCTTTCGCGCACGGAGAGGTCGGTCGCGGACATGGGGGAGAAACGGAAGAGAGGCGGAGAGGCGCCGTAGCGGCGCGCCAGCATGGGTGAAAGGAGAAAGGACAGGATCGACTCGACGAGCCACCCCTGTCCGCACGGGCTCCAAGGGAGTGGAGCGGTGGGGCGCAGCGCGAGGATATCCCCGCGCCGCGCTTGTCTGAACCCACCTCTTCAGAATTTGATCTGCACGCCGAAGAGCGCCTGGTGGGACTGCAGCTCGTCGAAGGTGACGCCGCCGCCTCCCCGCTGGAGGGTGAACTTGTCGAGCGAGCCGAAGC
>CAZCRA010000307.1:0-3268 GCA_964500945.1 uncultured Verrucomicrobiales bacterium
ATTCGGACCTTCCTTCTCCCGCGTCACCCACCCCCTCTGAAGTGTCACCACTTCAGCTTCGCCCCGAGGCGGGAGACGATGGAGCCTGTTAACAGGCTGCCATTCCTGTTAGTCGCCTTCCGATTTCTCTCCCTGTTTCTTCCGGTCCTTGAAGGTGGACTTCACGTAGAGCTCGCGGAGTTGTTTGAAATCGATTTCGGCCGGGCTGTCGGACATGAGATCGATGCCGCGGTTGTTTTTCGGGAAAGCGATGACTTCGCGGATGCTGGATTCACCGGCGATGAGCATGACCAGGCGATCGAGGCCGAGGGCGATGCCGCCGTGGGGTGGGGCGCCGAAGCCGAAGGCGGTGAGCAGGTGACTGAAGTTCTCTTCCTGCTCTTCAGGGCCCACCCCCAGAACCTCGAACATCCTGGCCTGAAGATCGCGCTCGTGAATCCGGAGACTGCCACCGCCGATTTCCACGCCGTTCAAAACGACATCGTAGGCTTCGGCACGGACCTGGGCCCGGGTCGATTCGTCGTCGAGAAGATGGAGATCCTCCGCCTTTGGCCGGGTAAAGGGGTGGTGGACGGCGTTCCACTTCTGCTCCTCGTCATCGAACATGAGAAGCGGGAAGTCGGTGACCCAGAGCCACTCCATCTCCTCGTTTCCTTCCAGCAGATTCTGCATCTCACAGACCTCCAGCCGCAGGCGGCCCAGGACGTCGCAGACCGTGGCCCACTTGTCGCAGCCGAAGAGCACGAGGTCGCCCTCTTCCAGGCCCAGCTGTTTTTCGAGGCTGGCTTTCTCGTCGTCGTTGAAGAACTTCACGATGGGCGATTTCCACTCGCCACCCTCGATTTTGATGTAGGCCAGACCGCCGGCTCCGGCTTCACGGGCGACTTCCTCGAGCCGCTTGATCTGGCCGGTGGTGACGGAGGCGAAACCCTTGGCGTTGATCGCGCGGACCACGCCGCCTCCCTCGATGGCGCGCTTGAACACGCCGAAGCCGCTCTCACGGAAGGTCCCGGTGAAATCGACGATCTCGAGGCCGAAGCGCAAATCCGGGCGGTCGGAACCGAAGCGGTCCATGGCCTCATTGTAGGTCATGCGCGGGAATTTCTTCGGCACCTTGGCGCCGGTGCCCTTTTTGAAGGCTGAAGCCATCAGGCCTTCGATCAGTTTGAAGATGTCCTCCTGCGTGATGAAGGATCCCTCGATGTCGACCTGGGTGAACTCCGGCTGACGGTCGGCGCGGAGATCTTCGTCGCGGAAACAGCGGGCGATCTGGTAGTAGCGCTCGGCGCCGGCGACCATGAGGAGTTGTTTGTATTGCTGCGGAGCCTGGGGGAGGGCGTAGAATTTGCCCGGGCTGAGCCGGCTGGGGACCAGGAAATCCCGCGCGCCTTCCGGGGTGCTCTTCGACAAAATGGGGGTTTCGACTTCGATGTAGCCGTTTTTGTCCAAGTGATCGCGAATCGCCTTCGTCACCCGGTGGCGAAGGTGCAGGTTCCGGCTGAGGCGCGGTCGTCGAAGGTCGAGGTAGCGGTATTTCATCCGCAGATCCTCGTTCGAGAGTTCCTTGTCGAGCTGGAAGGGAAGGACCTCGGCCTTGCTGAGGATCGTGACCTCGCTCACCACGATTTCAATGGCGCCAGTGTCGAGATTCGGGTTTTCGGTGCCCTTGAGCCGTGCCGAGACCTGGCCGGTGAGCTGGAGAACATCTTCCTGGCGCAGGGTGTGGCTGATTTTCGCGGCGTCCTGGCTTTCCTCGGGCCGAAAGACCGCCTGGGTCAGGCCTTCCCGGTCGCGCAGGTCGATGAAGATGACGCCTCCGTGATCCCGGGCGGTGTTCACCCAACCGGTAAGGGTGACGGTTTCGCCGATGTGATCCGGGCGCAGTTCGTTGCAGTGATGGGTGCGGTACATGGTGGGTGTCCGTCGGTTGTGCAGGGAGTGGTCACTGAGCTAGCCGGGCGGCGACGATTCGTTCGAGGTCCGGGGCTTGGCAAGTCTCTTCGGTCCGGTTCGCCAAGTCTTTCAGGGTGAGGCTGGGGAACTCCGCGCCGACGACCACCGCGAGGCGGGCGCCGCTCTGTTCGGCGGTCTTGAACTGCTTCCCAACGCCGCGCGGCGTCAGCGGAAAATCGACCCGCCATCCGGCGTCGCGCAGGCGCTGGACGGATTCGAGGGCGGCGGGGCGCTGGTCTTCTTCCGCGACGATGACGAAGGCGTCGAGGGCAGTTTGGGCACCGATCCACGAGTCCATGCGTTCCTTCGCGGCGGGTGTATCCTCGATCAGATTCGCGATCACGACGTCGCCCATGGCGAAGCCGGCGGCGGGCAGGTCCACGTCGCCGATGAGTTGAACGAGGTTGTCGTAGCGGCCTCCGCCGGCCACGGCGCGCATGCCCTTGCCGATGTCAAAGACTTCGAAGACCGTGCTGGTGTAATAGGCCAAACCGCGGACGATCCCGAGGTCCCAGCGAAGGTAGTTCTCGAGAGCCCGGTCCGTGAGGTGCTTCCGGATGGCTGGCATCCGCGCGGAGACGTCTTCGCCCCGCTGCATGAACGCCTCCACTTCAGCCATGCCGCTGCCGAGGGTGCGGAGTTTTTCGTCGATCACCTCCGGCTTTTCGCGATCCATCTTGTCGATGATCTGAAGAAACTCGAAGGCTTCTTCTTCAGCCAATCCCTTCTCTGCGAGCCAATCCGTCCAGGCGCTGCGGTCGCTGACGCGGATCACGAAATCGTCCTCGCCGAAGCCGAAGGCGCGCATCAGGTCGATGGCCAGGGCGATCAACTCCGCGTCGACCTGCTCGGAGGCCTCGCCCAGCATGTCGGCGTTGAGCTGGTAAAACTCCCGCAGCCGGCCTTTCTGCTGTTTTTCGTAACGGAAGAAGGGGCCAATGCTGAACCATTTCATCGGCTTCCGGTAATCGCGCTGTTTGGCCGCGGCCATCCGGGCGAGGGTCGGCGTCAGCTCGGGCCGGAGGGCGACGTCGCGATCGCCTTTGTCGATGAAATGAAAAAGCTGCGTGGTGATTTCCTCCCCGCTCTTTTTCCGGTAGAGATCGGTCGGTTCGAGGATGGGCCCTTCGTAGTCGGTGAAGCCGTATCGGGACGCGACGCGCCGCCAGGTGTCGAAGACGTAGTTTCGTACCGCGCAGGTTCCGGGGTAGAAATCGCGAAACCCCGGGAGTTTGTCGAGCTTTTGGGCCATGAGGACGGAGGGGAAAGTGCCTGGAGATTCGGGGAATGCAAGGGGCGGGAGGCGGGAGGCGGG
>CAZCRA010000308.1:0-3260 GCA_964500945.1 uncultured Verrucomicrobiales bacterium
CACGAGATCGTGGGACGCGTCGTTGCCGGCGGACCAGAGCAGTTCGCCGTCGTCGACATCCACCATGAATATGGCGTTGCCGAAGGAGTCCTCGGCGCTCGGATAGCGACTCGGGTCGAGGTCGTCGCAGTCGTCACCACCGCAGGTCTCGGCGTTCGCGCCGTCGTGGTGACCGGGGCTGGCGCGGCGGGGCGCGCCATCGTGCGCCTGCTGCGCTGCATCGAACAGGTGCCGGATACCTGCACCGCCGTCGGCGAAATCGTGGTCTGCGATTCCAAAGGCGCACTCCACCGGGGACGGGACGATCTCGGGCCGGTCAAGGAGGCCATCCTCAAATACAGCAATCCGGAGAACCGATCCGGCACGATGAAGGAGATGCTCGACGGTGCCGACGTCTTCATTGGCGTGAGCCGGGGAGGTCTCCTCGACGCCGCCGACATCCGCCGCATGGCGCCCGATCCCATTGTCTTCGCCCTCGCCAATCCCGATCCCGAGATCTCGCCGCACGAGGCCCTGGCAGGTGGTGCCGCCGTCGTCGCCACGGGGCGCAGCGATTTCCCTAACCAAGTCAACAACGTGCTCGCTTTCCCCGGCATCTTTCGCGGAGCGCTCGACGCCGGTGCGCCGCGCATCACCGACGCGATGAAGACGGCTGCGGCTCACGCCATCGCCACCGCGATCGCCGAGCCACGAGTGGACAGGATTCTCCCCGCCGCGCTCGATCCCGCCGTGGCTCCGCGCATCGCCCGCGCCGTCGCCGAAGGGGCCGGTATGCCCTTTGCGCCTGCCTGATTTCCCGTTGGCTCACTTCTGATCTCTAACGATAAACCTTCCCCCATTCACCTTCCCTCCGACTTATGGCCAAGGCCCTCACCGTCGACCTCCATCATCTCGCCCGCTTCGTCAACACGACGCTAGTGATTCTGCCAGTCATTTTCTTCGCGGTCGGTTACTACGTCTCCTTCTGGTTCCATTTCCTCACCGTCGCGTCGTTATTTCTGCTGATCGTCAATTTCTTCTATCGCCACGTCCAGAAACAACACACCCTGCTCGGGAACTTCGGCATCCTCGGCCAGGCCCGCTACCTGATCGAGAGCGTTGGCCCGGAGTTCCGGCAGTACCTTTTTCTCAATGACCGCGAGGAGCGCCCCTTCAACCGCGCCGAGCGCAGCGAGATTTACCGCAAAGCGAAGAACGTCGATTCCGCCGGTTCTTTCGGCACCCTGCTAGACTACGACGCGAGCGAGATCAAGCTGCGCCACTCGATGTTTCCCACCCGCGAGGAGGACGCCCGCCCCTTTCGCATCACCTTCGGCGAGGCCCGCGGCGTGACCCGACCCTACACCATCGAACAACCCATGATCATCAGCGCGATGAGCTTCGGCGCCCTCGGCTCTCGCGCCGTTCGCGCACTGGCCCGCGGCGCCGCGCGGGCCGGCATCCCCATGAACACTGGCGAAGGTGGCCATCCGAAATATCATCTCATGGAAAAAGCCGACCTCATCTTCCAGATGGGCACCGCCAAGTTCGGCGTGCGCCACGAGGACGGCAGTCTCGACGAGGACAAACTGCGCGAACTGGCCGCGCACGACCAGATCCGCATGATCGAAATCAAGTTCTCCCAAGGCGCCAAACCGGGAAAGGGCGGACTTCTCCCCGCTGAAAAGATCACGAAGGAAATCGCAAAACTCCGCAACATCCCAATCGGTGAAGACGCCGTCTCACCGCCCTACCATTCCGAGTGCCGTGACCTCGCCACGACGGTTGCCTTTATCGCCCGCATTCAGGATCTCGTGGACATTCCCGTCGGCATCAAGATGTGCGTCGGTTCGCTCGACGAGGTCGCCGATTTGATCCGCGAAATGAAGCGCAGCGATCGCTTTCCCGATTTCATCACCATCGACGGAGGCGAAGGCGGGACCGGAGCCGCCCCCACCGCCTTTATGGACCGGATCGGGATGCCGCTCTATCCGGCGCTGCACGGCGTGGTGAAGATTCTGGAAAACGAAAAGGTGCGGGACCGGGTGCGCGTGCTCGCGGCGGGCAAGCTAGTCAATGCCGGGCGACAGCTCATCGCCTTTGCCCTCGGGGCGGACGCCTGCTACACCGCTCGCGGATTCATGCTGGCGCTCGGGTGCATCCAAGCGCGCGAGTGCGGAAGCAACACCTGCCCGGTGGGCATCACCACCCACGACCGCTCGCTGCAGAACGGATTCGACATCGAGACCAAGTCGCGCCGCGTCGAGCACTACGTCCACAACACTGTCCACGATCTCCAGCAGATGCTGGTGGCCACCGGCAAGCGCTGCCCGAGCCAGCTCAGCCTTCGCGACCTCTATATCCCCACCGGCAGCGACCTCTGGCAGGCCATCCCCGTCGCGCCGGAAAACGCCCCCCTGGCATCAGCCTCCGATCTTCTCACCCCATGAAAGTCAGCCATCTTTTCAGTTGGGTCATTCAGCTCGCCACCGCGGCCGTCCTCGCGATGGCTGGCCTGATGAAACTCACCGGCCGGACCGAGACGACGGAATTGTTCCAGAAGCTCGACTTCGAGCCCGGCGGCCGGATCCTCGTTGGCCTGCTCGAAATGTTCGCTGCCCTGCTTCTGCTCATTCCCCAAAGCGCGATCTGGGGAGCGGTCCTGGCTTGGGGGCTGATGACCGGTGCCCTCATCGCGCACTCCACCCGCCTCGGTTTCACGGGCGATTTGGGTCGGCTCGGCTACATGGCTCTCGCCATCTGGATCGGCGCCGCGCTCGTCGTCGTGATGCGCCGCAATCAGTCGCGCGCCCTCGGGCGGATGTTCGCGCGAAAAAAGCTGGTGGGCGGGGACGCGAAAGACGAACCATAATATATTTCGACGAAGCGGGTGAAACCGTTTTCAAAAAGGGTGATCTGACCGTGCGCGTCGGGATCAAAGAGACCACTGCCCCGCGCCCAGTCTGCTACTGTTTTCACCACAGCGTCGAGGAAATCGACGAAGACATCGCGCGCACCGGGCAGACCGGCGTGATCGACGATATCAAGACCAGGATGCAAAAAGCCTGCTGGTGCGAAACCACAAATCCCATGGGGGCCTGCTGCCTCAGTACCGTAACCCGCTTCGTCAAGGCCGCAAAGGCTCGCGTCGGAAACGCTTCTTCCACTTCGTCTGCTGAGGACGAAGCGCGCGATTGCTGCGCCCCGGTCGCCACCCGGAACGAATGTAAGCGTTCGGTGAGCCCGTGGTGACATGTCGGCCAGACGGCGGCAAGTTCAGG
>CAZCRA010000309.1:0-3245 GCA_964500945.1 uncultured Verrucomicrobiales bacterium
CCCGCCACGCTGATCACCCCGAACATTCTGGAACTGCCCGAAGGTGCAAAGATCGCCTTTTACTCCCTGAGCATGAATTCAGGGCGATTCGAAAAAAGCGGCGTCGGCACCGTGATCAACAATGAAATGGTCACCGATCCCGGCAGTGGCCTCGCAACGTTCGACTGGCACACGAACACCGCCGATGTCGAAGAACCCGAGGAAGAAACCACGGAAAAAGAAACGCCGCAGACTACGACGGAAACGATCTGTTCGACCGGTAGCCTGCTCGGCGGCTCGCTCATGGAAGAACATTCCCTGGCCGGTTACCAGGCGTTCGGAGCCGTGGGCGTCGGACTCAAGTATTCGACGAAGGTGGCCGCCCCGGACGCGCTCGTCAGCGCCCGTTTGCGCTCGGCATGGCAAGGTAGTGACACGAACCTTCGCTTCCTGAGCATGAATGTCCGCAGCCGAGTCGGCAGCGCCCAGCGCTTTCTCGATCCGGCGCAACTCTACGATCCGGGGGTGGCCCCTTCCAACCAAGGCTACGCTGGCCTGCGCATGCCGTTGGAAAATGCTCCGACCGGATTTTACCATATCGAAGTTTCCAACACCCTCGGCTTCAATGTTGACGGAGAAGATTCGCCAACCTTGGTCAGCGCCTCAAAGGATTCCACCCAGAGCTTTGGGGTCATTAACGGCAGCGAACTTTATCCCGCGATGGGCCGTGGCTGGATGCTAACGGCTGTCGACCGTCTTCAGATCAAGCTGACCACAACTGACGATGGATTCCCCTCCAGCGAATGCCTGCTTATCACCGGGGACGGTCACCTCATCCCGTATGCGCCCGCCACCGCTCCCACGCGGATCGGGACGGCCAACCTCAAAGGCGTCGAAGTTGACGGACTCGCCGGTCTGCCTTTCAGCGGAGTGGTGAGCGTGGTCGCCGCCCTAGGCGTCGTCCAGCCTCCCGAAGGCGATCACATGCTGCGCCTGCAGGCCGCTCCCACCGGCGCGACGGTTTCTACCATCGCCATCCCCCTCGACCGGATTGAGGAAGAAACGAGTGCCATCCTGCTAGAACTCGACTTTCTCAGTGACATCCGCGACCTCTCCCCCGACAGCCTCGTGAGTATCCAGTTGCGATACTCGCAATCGCGCGAGACGCCTTACGATGCCGCTTCGCTCGGGGATTGGCAAAGTGCTTCCTCCTCTGACCCGTCGCACGCCCTCACCAATCAGGCTGGTGCCGACACCGGCTATGCCTTCAGAACCCGGTTCAACACCGTGCGCATTCCCGTGGGCGCGAGTGCCCATGGTGCCTATGCCTATTTGCACATCGAGCTGGCGGCGGAATTCTACGAGCCTTTCGCTTACGAAGCTAGTTTTACCCGAACCATGGCGCTGATCGACGACATCCGCTTCGTGCGCGAGACGTATGCTCCAGCAAAACGTTTTCTCGGGCCTCCAGGAGAGGCCAGCGATCTGCTCTACGCCGAGAACGAACCGCTCGGGCCGATCAATTTCACCGGCTACGTCAGGCGGTTTCCGGGCCAAATGAAGCAATTCTTCGATGCATCCGGACGCCAAGTGGCGTTTCGCGACCGTTTGAATAACCTCATTCTCTACACTTACACCGATGGAAATGGCGACGGCGAGGACCTGGAACTGGCCTCCATCACCGACGCCTCGGGACTGGTCACCCAGTTCGCTTACGGCGACGGCCGGTTGCAGAGCATCACCGATCCCGCCGGCAGAGCCACCATCTTCGCCTATGATGCAGCAGGCGATCTGAGGATCATCACGAACCCCGATGGCAGCCAGCGCCGTTTCGGTTATGACGATGAAGGCCGCATGATCTGGCAGGAAGACGCCAAAGGCCAGCGGCGCAACTACTATTTCGACGCCTTCAAACGCATCGCCTCCGTGGTGCGCGCCGATGGTGCTCAATACGATTATCGTGCCCAGCTCAGTTCCGCTTTCGGAGTCAACCCGGCCCCCGGCGATTCCTCGAACCCCGGCGACCTAGTTCCCGGCACGGCTTTTAGTATGGCCGATGGGAACGGGAATCCTTCTACCATGGTGACCGACGCCAATGGGCAGGCCACCAGTTCCATTGACGCTTTAGGTCGGGCTAGCGACATCGCTTACACCCCGGATCGGCTCCCGCATCAGATCGAGCTGCCCAATGGCGGCCAGTATCAGTTTACCTATAATCACCATCGCAGCCTGACCGGCAGCACCATGGTGCAAACCGGTTTCACGACTCAGGTCGAGTATGAAGAGACCTTCAATCTGCCCACCCGCATCGAGGCGGGCGGCACGGCGGTCGAAATGGAATACGACGCCCAAGGAAACCTGATTAAAACCCGCGACGCCCTCGGCAACGAAAGCACCCGCACCTACAACAGCCGGGGCCAGGTCACTCAAGTCTCCGACGCCCTCGGCAACACCACCACCATCCATTACGACAGCGCCGGACGGGTCAGCACCGTTACCGACCCGCTCAATCGCACCGTCACTTACCAATACAACGCCGCCGGCAACGTCGTCAGCATCACCGATCCGCAGGGCCGGGTCAGCACCATGCAATACGACGCCATGAACCGCGTCATCCAAAGCACCCGCGCCGACGGCGGCCTCGTCCAATATGAATACGATTTGAACGGCGACCTCATCCGCCTGACCGACGCCAACGGACACCAACGCACCTGGACCTACGACACCCGCCGCCGGATGGTCGCCATGACCGACAGCCTCGGTGCCACCACCGGATTCGAATACGACAACGTCGGTAACGTGGTAAAAGTCACCCGCAAAGACGGCAGTGAAATCACCATGAGCTACGACGAAGTCAACCGGCTCCAAGCCCGCCAACTTCCCGCCCTACCCAACGGCGTCCCAGCCGATCTCGTGCAATACGAATACGATCAACTCGACAACCTCGCCAGGGTGAGCGACAATGACAGCATTGTGGAAAACGTCTTCGACGCCGCCTCCCGCCTGACCGCCACCACCCAGACATGGGCGAGCCAGTCGACCGCAATCGGCTATACCTACGACGCCGAAAACCGGCTCGTCAGCATGACCGATCCGACCGGTGTCACCAATTACACCTACGAGCCCCGCAGCTTGTTAAGCAACCTCACCGATCCCGGTGGCAACAGCTTCGACTTTACCTACGATCCCCTCGGGAGACTCGCCCAACAAACCGCCTCTAACGGAGTTGTCACCACCCCTTCCTACGATGCGGCCAGCCAGCTCCT
>CAZCRA010000310.1:0-3242 GCA_964500945.1 uncultured Verrucomicrobiales bacterium
AAAGGTGTTCGCAGCGGCCGAACAGCATGGGATCGAATTGCTGTTCCTGCCGGCTCATACTCGCCAATGGACGATCGTCATCGGCCCGGACGGCGTGGTGCGATTCAACGACTTTCACATCACCGCCGAAAAAGCCGGCGCCCTGATCGAGCGGCTGAAGGCGCCTCGCTGAAAAAACCTTGCATTCCGACCGCCCCGCAAATCCAAACCAAAAAAAATGTAATCACCGGACCGCCAACTCCACCAAACTCACAACAAGGAATCGGGTATCGATCGTAATCGATCTGATTCCAACCCGACAACAAACCCAACAACGACGAAAAACAAAACAAGAATGAAATTCAAATCCATCAATACCCCATCCTCTCGCCGCGCCTTTCTAAACAAGTTGGCCATCGGCACGATCGCCGGTGTAGCTGCAGGCAGCGCTAGCCTCTCCTCTGCGCAGGAGGAGGAAAAGCCCATCATCCTCCAGGACCCTAACGTCTGCCGCGGATTGAACACCTGTAAGGGTAAGGGGAAGGGCGACCACGAATGCGCTGGGCAGGGCCATTGCGCCACGGCCGAAGCTCACACCTGCCGGGGCGCGAACGCCTGTAAAGGCCAGGGCGGCTGCGGTTCGAGCGGCGGCCAGAACGAGTGCAAGGGCAAGGGCGAATGCGCTGTGCCGCTGAGTGATAAGGCCTGGACGAAAGCGCGCGCCGCCTTCGAAGCAGCGGCCAAAGAACACGGCATCAAAGTCGGACCAGCACCCGTGAAAGGCTAACCTAAGACTTCGAAAGATCTGCAGGTCGGCTCTCGTTCATCTGCGGGAGCCGGCCACATCCCCCTCCCTCTTTTCATGGCGGAATCCCGACTCGGTCATCCCGATCTCGGCTTCGGACTGGGCCTGCGCACAGTCCATTTCGATCACATCCTCAAAAACCGGCCTCCCGTCGACTGGTTCGAGATCATCTCGGAAAATTTCATGGATTCCCGCGGGCGACCCCGCTACATCCTCGACCAGATCGCAGAGATCTACCCCGTCGTCATGCACGGGGTCTCGCTCTCCATCGGCAGCACCGATTCGCTCGACCGCGACTACTTGACCAAACTGAAGTCCCTGGCCGAAGCGACGAAGGCCAAGTGGGTTTCCGATCATTTGTGTTGGACCGGCGTGGCCAGCCTGAATTCGCACGACCTGCTGCCGCTGCCGCTCAACGAGGAAACGCTCCGCCATGTCGCCAACCGCGTGGACGTGGTTCAGGATGTCCTGGAGCGGCCGTTCGTTTTTGAAAATCCCAGCAGCTACGCCGGATTTACCGGCTCGACCATGACCGAGTGGGAATTTCTCGGACGGCTAACCGAAGAGACCGGCTGCGGCCTGCTGCTGGACGTGAACAACGTCTACGTTTCCAGTGTGAACCACGATTTCGATCCTGAAACTTACCTCGATGCTATCCCGCCCGATCGCGTGGTGCAGATTCACCTCGCCGGGCATACCGATTGCCGCACGCACATCATCGATACGCACGACCGGCCGGTCATCGAGCGCGTCTGGGAGCTTTACCGGCACGCCATCGACCGCTGCGGGGGCGTGTCCACTTTGTTGGAATGGGACGCATCGATCCCTCCGTTTCCCGAGCTTCATGCCGAGGTATTGAAGGCCAAAGCCATGCTTGGCGATCCGGGCGAAGCCGCGGAGGCCTCGACGTTGCTTGATGAGCTAAGCAATAAGGCGGAAGAAGAATACGAACTCGAACCCCGGACCGCCTCGCCGCACCCGCTTCACCACACCGCCGCGCTGGTGGAGTAAAACCGGGACTTGTCCATGAACTCGAAGCCTGCCGCGAAAACTGGCGATCCCAAGCTGAGCGACGTGCAGCGCTGGATGATGGCCGTCATCACCCACCCGGACGGCGTGAAGGAAGGTGCCAACGCGCAGGAAGCGCAACGCTGGATCGATGTCGGCGCAGGTAACCTGGAGAGTGTCGTCACCCGATCGCGCCAACTTTCCGCCAGCGAACGACTCGCCATTTACGGGAACGCTTACTATGCACGGCTCTTGGAATGCCTCGGCGAAGTCTATCCCGTCCTCAAGCGAACGCTGGGCGATGAGGTGTTCGACGGATTCGCCTTCGACTACCTCCAGAATCACCCCTCGCGCTCATACACGCTCAATCATCTGGGCGGCACCTTTCCCGATTACCTACGCGAAACTCGGCCCGCCTCGGGGGAGGAAGGCGACGCGGACTGGGCGGACTTCCTCATCGATCTCGCCCGGCTGGAGTGGACGATCTACGACGTCTTCGACGGCCCCGGCCTGGAAGACCAGGCCGAGATGGCACTACCCGACTTTCAGAGGATGGACCCATCCGCTTGGCTGGAATTGACTTTCCAAACCGCGCCCTGTCTGCGCTTGCTCCGCTTCGACTACCCCGTAAATGATCACTACTCCCAGGTTAGGTCAAGCGAGGGCGAACTGACCCTCGATTTTCCGGAGCGCGGAAGACATTTCGTCGCCATCTCCAGGCGCGACTTCATCGTGCGGCGTTACCCATTGAGCGAAGCCCAATTTGTCCTCCTCCATGCTCTTTCCGAAGGCGCGACTCTGGGCGAAGCGCTGGAACGCGTGCTCGATACAGCCGGTGACGAAGCAAACCCGGCCCTGGTGCAGGACCTGTCCGGCTGGTTCAGAAACTGGTCGGCGGAACGCTGTTTTTTCACGTCTATCGGCTAAAGAACTCAACGAACCAATAGACCTGTCATGATTGCGAAACTCCTTTCCCTGCAAGACAAAATCGCCGGTGGGCTGACGCCCTTTCAGGGTGCCTTCCTGCTTTTGGTGCGGCTTTACTGGGGCTGGACGGTGATGGTGGCCGGCTGGAACAAATTCGCTAATTTCGGTGGAACCGTCAGCTATTTTGAAGGGCTCGGCCTCCCGATGGCGGGATTCAACGCCTTCCTCTCGGGCGCTGGCGAGTTGGGCGGCGGATTGTTTCTCCTGCTCGGTCTGCTGTCCCGCCCCGCGGCGGTGGTGCTGACTCTCAACTTCATCGTCGCTTACATTTTCGGGCATACCGAAGCCGCGAGGGCGCTCTTCAGCCAGCCGGCGGAATTCATCGGTGCGCCCGCGTTTTCCTACCTCTTCGTCTCGCTGCTCGTAATGCTCTTCGGTCCCGGCCAGTTGTCACTCGATGCTCTGCTGGCGACAAAGTGCCAAGGAAAAGGCGAATCCGGCGCACCGACCTCGGACCGGGGCA
>CAZCRA010000311.1:0-3229 GCA_964500945.1 uncultured Verrucomicrobiales bacterium
CCCCGCGTGGGGGGCGACTAAATCCCGCTCGCTGTATTTTGCGCTGCCAGTAGTTTCAATCCGCGCCCCCGCGTGGGGGGCGACTTCTCGAGGCTATGCAGGAACGGTCTTTCGTCCGGTTTCAATCCGCGCCCCCGCGTGGGGGGCGACTGCGGAGGCCGCAAAGAGCGGCGCCGGTGCTGAAAAATCGCTTGGTTCCGCGAACGTCGCAAGGAAGACCGTCACCGTCTGCCCTCGACTTTTGGTTTTGGCTGTCAAAGAGCTGAGAATCAGGGACCGGCAAGCTTTGCGAACCGGCCGAGTCGAGGCGCGATCGCTTCACGTTCGCGCTGTCGATTTCGGTGCCTGATTCAAACGATCATTGGATCGTTGACGTTGTAACTGGTTTGCACCCCATTGTGCTCGACGCGGCGCTCCCAGTTGTCGCCCAGGAAGTAGAAGCGAATGCTGTCCTCCTCCTCATCTATGGCTTCAAGGAGTCGCGCTTTCAACTGGGCGAACTGGCCCGGCTCCACCTGGCACTCGAAAACGGAATACTGCACGCGCTGGCCGTAGTCCAGGCATGCCTTGGCAACGTGTCGAAGCCTCTTGGCGCCCCCTGAATTGGAGGTCGCGATGTCGTAGGTGATTAAGACGTACATTTTTGTTTAGTCCCGAGTCCAGAGTCGACTAGGGACTAGGGACTAGGGACTGGGGACTGGGGACTGGGGACTATTTCAAAACAAAAGGCGGGTAGGCATTGAGATCTCCGCGCAGGTGGCGTGCGAGGAGACGTGCCTGAAGATGAATGAGCAGGCCCACTGTCGTTTTCTCATCGAGAAACGGATGACGGACCTCTGCCTGCTTTCGTTCTTGGTAGGCAGCCAGGACAGTCTTTCGGGCGTCGTCCTTCATTTCGACGGCGCCGCCCTCCCGGATGACGAAGTCGTCCGCTTTGAGTTGCTGGCGATTGAGGAGGGAGACGCAAACCCGGTCGGCTTGGTAGGCACGGAATTCCTCGATGAGATCCAGGGCGAGGCTCGGCCGCCCGGGTCGGTCGCGATGGAGAAACCCGACACAGGCATCCAGCCCGGCGCTCTCGAGCGCCGATTTCGCGTCGTGCGTCAGCAGGGCGTAGAGGAAAGAGAGCAGGGCGTTGACCCGGTCCCGCGGCGGCCGCTTGGAGCGCTCATGAAACCGCAGGTTTGGATCGTCCACCGTGATGAGGTGATCGAACGCGCCAAAGTAGGTGGAAGCGGAGTCGCCCTCGACGCCGCGTAACGTGTCCAGGGAGGCGGCGTTCCGGGCTTTCTCCACCTGTCGCGTCAAAGCACGCGCTGCTTTCTCCAGCGGGGCGCTGCCGGGTTTGTCCGGGTGGTCGCGCACGGCGCGGAGAAGCAGCGTGCGGCTGTTGGCAATCTTGGCGGCCACCATGGGGCGGGAGATTTCCAGGCACGCGGCCTCGTCGTCGGCCCGGCGGTATTGTTCCCGGCGAAGCAGGACGTTTCCGGAGGTGAATCCGACCACGTTGGCGAGAAGTTTTCCGTGCGGGGAGAGGAAGGAAACGCTGACGTCATTTTCGGTGCAGGCGCCCATGAGGTGGGGGCTCATGCCGATGTCCCAGCCGAAGCAGACGATCCCGTCCAGGTTGTGGAGCGGGACGCGGAGCCGGCTTTCGCGTTCGATCCGGACATCCACGGCCATGCCGTCCTTGGCCAGCCAGGCGCCGTCGGTGGTGACGAAGAGGGTGTTGAGGTGGCGACGCATGGGGCGGAGACTTTTATGAGTTGGGAAAGGCCCGCGATGCCATTTCCCGGCGAATGCGATCGACGAAGGCTTGGAGATCGGCAAGTTGCAGACTCTCGATGAGGTAGTCGGGCAAGGTTTCGATTCGCATGTTCGCGAGCAGGTGGGAGAGGATGCCTGGGTCGAGACCACCGTCTTTGCTCCGGGCGGATTCCCAGTGAACCAGAAGGTCATGGCCAGCTTTTTCCAAGAAAAAAAGGTCGAGATCGTACGAGCGCCGGTGATCGAGGTAGAAGAGCCCCAGCGCGGAACCTCCGGTGAGGAAGAAAGGCGTTTCCTCGGCAAACCAAGCCCGAAGGAAGTCCCGCTTCAGGGGGGTGACGGCTCTCGGGGACCTCTAAACGGAACTTTTCGCCCAAATCGGGCCATTTTGCTGCAGCGACGCCTGATTTTCAATAAGTTACGGAGATTTCACATATTCAAAATGTAGCCACTAAAAAGCATTATTCGAATTTGACGAATCTCGGAATGCTCCGATTATTGCACCCATGCCTTCGCGCTCCGGGCCAGTCCATGTAGCCACCACCAAGCGAACCTACAAGGGCAAGACCTACCAGACCCACCTCCTGCGACGCACCTTTCGCAAGGACGGCAAGGTCCAGCACGAGACCCTCGGTAACCTCTCCCACCTCCCCGACGACCTCATCGAAGTCATCCGCCAACGCCTCCGGGGCGAGCTTCCCTCAAGCGGTCCCTGGAAAATCGTGCGCTCTTTGCCCCATGGCCACGTCGCCCTGATCCTCGGCACCATCAAGGCTCTGGGCTTCGACAACCTCATCGCCTCGCGCCTCTGCCGCCAACGCGATCTGGTCCTGGCCATGATCGTCTGGCGCATCATCTCCCCCGGATCCAAGCTGGCCTGTGGCCGCGCCCTGCAAGCCGAAACGGCGGCCTCCTCGTTGCCCGTGGAACTGGAACTCGGCGACATCGAGGGGCGCGAACTCTACGAGGCCATGGACTGGCTCTTGGCCCGGCAGACCCGCATCGAGAACAAGCTGGCCAAGGCTGACTTAGAAGATGGCACGCTCCTTCTCTACGATGTGAGCAGTAGTTATTATACGGGACGCACCCCGGAGTTGGTCAGCAATGGATATAGCCGCGACGGCAAGAAGCAGTTCCCCCAGATCGTCTACGGGTTGTTGTGCAACGCGCAAGGATGCCCCGTCTCCATCGAGGTCTTTGCCGGCAACACCGCTGATCCCACCACCCTCTCCGCCCAAATCGCCAAGGTGCGCCAGCGCTTCGGGATCCGGCGGGTGGCCTTCGTGGGAGACCGTGGCATGATCACGACCCGGCGCATCGAGGAGGAGTTCCGGGGCGTCGAGGGCTTGGAGTGGATCAGCGCGCTGCGCAACGACGCCATCCAAAAACTGGCCGCGTCCGGAGACATCAGCCCGGAGTTGTTTGACGAAAAGAACCTTGCTGAGATCACCTCGCCGGACTT
>CAZCRA010000312.1:0-3186 GCA_964500945.1 uncultured Verrucomicrobiales bacterium
GGGGGGGGGGGGGAGGCGGGAGGCGGGTCCAATTACTCGACGTGGAGGAGTTCGGAGGTGTTGAGGAGGGCCCTGGTGAAGGCGCGGAGGTCTTCGGATTCGACGACCGGTTGGATGGCGCGGAGTTCTTCTGCGGATGGATCACGTTGGTAGGCGAGATGGAAGGCGCGGCGGATTTGGGCGACAGCGTCGCCGGGAGCCTCTTTTTGGAGCCGTTCCGCCAAGGCTTCCGCCATGTCGATGGTGAAGCTGTGGTTGAGCAGCGTCAGGGCCTGGAGCGGGGTGGTGGTTTCGGCGCGTTTCGGAGCGGAAAATGCGCAGTCCGGTTGGTCGAAATCCGTCATGAGATCGATTCGTGAAGCACGGGCGTTTTGATGGTAGACAGCGCGCCGGTAGGTCTCGGGGCCGTGCTCGTCCAGGGGCAGGTAGGACGCGACGTTGTCCTTGATGTATTTGTAGAGCCGGAAACCGGGACCGCCCATGCGGGTGTCGAGTTTTCCAGCGACCTGCAGGATGGTGTCGCGAACCTCTTCCGCGGAGAGTCGCCGAGGTGGGAAACGCCAGAGCAGGCGGGAGTCGCCATCGATCCGGGCGGGGCCGGGCCGCCACTCCGCGGATTGACGGTAGGCCTGTGAGGTCATGATGAGGCGGTGGATCGCCTTGAGGCGCCAACCGTTTTCGAGGAGCTGGACGGCGAGGAAATCGAGAAGCTCCGGGTGGGTGGGTTTCCCGCCCATGTAACCGAAGTCGTTCGGGGTATCGACGATCCCCGTTCCGAAGTGATACTGCCAAAGCCGGTTTGCCAGGACCCGCGGGGGAAGCGGGTTTTCGGGGTGAGTCATCCATTCCGCCAGCTCGAGGCGGCGACGGGATTCCGGGGCGTCGGCCGGTAGCCGGTAGGTGGGCGTGACCTCGCTGAGCGCGGAAAGGCTGGCCGGCACGACCTCCGGACCTTTCTTTTGAGGGCTGCCGCCGAGAAAGACGTGGAAAGGACCCTCGGCATCGCTTGGGTTGCGGACGCCGGCCCAGACTTTAGGCAAATTGGGGACTTGGCGGATTTCAGTTTGGACGGAGGCGATCTCGGAGCTCAACGCATCGAGCCTTTTCCGTTCGGATTCCGTCGTCTCGAGTTTCAGAAGCCGTTCGCGGCGATGGGCCGGGCTGGCGGGTCGACGGTCGTGGCTGGAGGCGATCCGGCTCCAGGATTGGCCGTCCATTGAGGTCTCGATCCTGTATTCGGCCACGAAACGGAATTTGGGGTGCTGTGGGGCCCGTTGGTCACGCGCGCTGGAAAAGAAAACGCGGACGATTTCGACTGGTCTCGCGAGTTCGATTTCAAGGTAGTCGGCGTCCGAGATGAAGCGCGCGCCGAAGCGACCATCGATAGCCAGTTTCGCGGCATAGGCGCCCGGGAAATCCTCGACGGTCCGCGACTCCCCCCGCGCCGTGGCACCGCGGGAGGCCAAGGCCACGTTCTGGGGGGCCGAACCGGCCGACCAAATCTCGAACTCATCGATCCGCCATCCTTTGGCATCGGAGGGATCGATGTCCTCGGCCTCGACGAGGAGGCGGACGAATTTTGCTTTGCGCGGAGCGAAGCGTTCCTCGGTGCCGGTGCGATCGACTTTGGGCCGGGTCCACTCTGCGGCATGCTTTGCGGCATCGGCTTCCGCCCGTTCGAGAATCGAAGCGGTGAGCTGCCGTCGTTCCGTCAGAAGGGATGCTTCGCGGTCGCGGAGAGGGGCGAGCCGGTTTTGATGTTTGCGGCGTTCTTCCGGCGTGGCCAGGACGCGGTCATCGTGGCGGATGGCGGAGAAGGTCGCGTAGAGCCCATAGTAGTCCTCGGAGGTGATCGGGTCGAACTTGTGATCGTGGCAGCGGGCACAGCCAAGGGTCATGGCCAGGAACGCCTCGCCCGTGGCGTTGATGATTTCGTCCATGGTGTTCGCCCGGATCTGAGCTTGCTGAACGGGGTCTTGATTCCGGACGTCGTCATAGGGGCCGGCCACGAGGAAGGCGCTGCCGATTTCGAGGGCGGGCTGACCTTCGCCGATCACATCGCCCGCGAGGTGTTCGCGAATGAGTTGGTCGAAGGGTTTGTCTTCGTTTAGGGAGCGGATGACGTAGTCGCGAAAGGGCCAGGCATTCGAGATGATCCCGTTTCGTTCGTAGCCGGTGGATTCGCCGAAGCGGACGACGTCGAGCCAGTGGCGGCCCCAGCGTTCTCCGTAGTGTGGGGAAGCCAGAAGCCGGTCGATCAATCGCTCGTAGGCATCGGGGCGGGTGTCGGCTTCAAAGGCGGCCACCTCCTCGGGCGTAGGAGGGAGGCCTGTGAGGTCGTAGGTCGCGCGGCGGATGAGGTCCCGGCGGGAGGCTGCCGGATTGGGTGTGATGCCTTTTTCGTGGAGGGCGTTGAGGATGTAGGCATCGATGGGATTCGAGCGCCACTGCGACGGTGCCTTCGGGGGAATGGACGGAGGTGGGCCTGGATTGAGCGGGAGGTAGGACCACCAGGACTTGTCGGTTTTCGAGGCCTCGCGCAGCGTCAAGCCTTCCGGCCACTCGGCTCCTGCGTCGATCCAGGCGGCCAAAGCATCGGCTTCTCGAGGGGTGAATGGATCGCCCTTCTTGGGCATTTCGGGTTCATCGCCTTCATCGAGGGGGATGACGACCTGATGCAAAAGGCTGTCTAGGGAGTTGCCGGGGATGAGCAGTTCGGGGCCGAAAGCCTTCAGGTCCTCCCATGAGGCGAGAGAGAGCGCGCCCTTTGAGTTGTTGGGGTTATGGCAACTTAGGCACTTGACTTCGAGAACAGGCTGGACATCGCGGACGAAGTCGACGGCGTCTGAGGCGGCGCAAAGCGGGAGTGGAAAGAGAGCGGCAGTGAAAAGAAGGAGGGAAGAACGGACCATGGCTTGCTATGTATACATCGACGAAAGCAGGGTTCTTTCAAGCGCTTGCGGCGCCTCGACGGGAAATTCACGTTTCGAAACGAATTTTTCTTGTGTCGCTGGACGAGTTTTCAGAGGATTGGCTTTGTAAATACAGACACAGAGATGGAGAACGAACTTTTTTTGCGGGAACGATCAGACGAAGCGGCGGTTGGCGATGGGGCGGCAGGCGTGAGCCATGACGGTGGAGGAGGCGGTAGGAAGACGGGAGGCGCTGGGCAGCAGCGCGGGGCGG
>CAZCRA010000313.1:0-992 GCA_964500945.1 uncultured Verrucomicrobiales bacterium
GGACGAGGGGGATGAGGGCGAGTCCGGCGGAGAGGGCGGTCATGAGGATGGGGACGAGACGTTCTTCAGTGCCGCGGATGACCATCTGCCGGGTGAATCCTTCGCCTTCGTGTTTCATGAGATGAAGGTAATGGGAGATGAGCATAATATTGTTACGTGCCGCGATGCCCCCGACGGCGATGAAGCCAACGAGGGTGGCGATGCTGACGTTGTCGAGGGTCATGCGGGTGGAGAGCACGCCGCCGATGAGCGAGACCGGGATGATGGTGAGAACCAGCCAGACGAAGCTCCAGGTCTTGAAATAGGAGTGGAGCAGGAAGATGACGACCAGCAGGACCAGCAGCGAGGTGATGGCGATGGTGCGGGCGGCTTCTTTCTGGGCGAGGTATTCGCCTTCGTAGGAGATGGTGTAGCCTTCGGGCAGGTCGAGTTCGTCGTCCACGCGGCGTTTCAGTTCATCGACTGCTGAGATGAGGTCGGGCACGGTAGGGTTGATGGCGACAACGAAACGGCGGCGGAGGTTCTCGCGTTGGATGGTGTTCGGGCCCCGGGCCATGCGAAGGTCGGCGATGGCGTCTAGCGGGACGAGCGTGTCCGTGAGGGTGTCGATGGTGATCGAGCCGAGGCGATCGGGGTTTTCGCGCCACTCCTCGGGAAGGCGGACGACGAGGTCGTAAACGCGCACGCCCTCATAGATTTCGGCGACCTTTTCGCCGTCCATGAGCGTGGCCATTTCTTCGCTGATCCGTCCGGGGGTCACGCCGTAGGCGGCGGCCCGTTCGGGGTCGGGCTCGATGCGGAGTTGGGGCACGGAGGCTTGTTGTTCCGGGCGGGCTTCTTCGAGTCCGGGAATGCTGCGGGCGATTTGGGTGACGCGGTTGCCGAGGCGGGTGAGTTCCTCGGAGTCGGGGCCGAAGATTTTGACAGCGACCTTGGCGGAGATGCCGCTGAGCATGTGGCCGATACGGTCGGCGAGTGGGGTGCTCATGGCG
>CAZCRA010000313.1:1002-2160 GCA_964500945.1 uncultured Verrucomicrobiales bacterium
GGTGAAGGTGCCGGGGATGGATTGGATGGTGGCGCGGATCTCGGCAAGGATTTCTTCGCGCGGTCGGTCGAGGGATTCATCGAACTCGATATCGAATTCGACGGTGGAGACGGGCACCACGTGGTCGCTGCGTTCGGCGCGTCCGGCGCGGAAGCCGACGTGTTTGACGCCGGGGATGCGGAGGAGGAGTTCGTTCGCGGTGTCGCCGACCTCGGAGGTGGTCATCAGCGAGGTGCCGGGGGCTAGGGTGGTGGCGGCGAGGGCGGTCGGTTCGCGGAAGGGGGGGAGGAAATTGCGTCCCATGTCCTCGAAGGCGAACCAGGCGACGGCCATCAGAATGCCGGTGATGGCGATCACGAGCAGCGGTTGGGAGAGGGCGAAGCGCATCCAGGTGACGCGGAAAGCGGCCTTGAGCCAGCGAACGAGGATAAAGTCCTTGTGTTCCTTTCCTGGTTTTGGGTTGAGGAAAAACGAACTGAGCACGGGGATGAGGGTGAGCGAGACGAGGAAGGAGGCCGCCATACTGACGATGGTGGCGATGGCGATGGGAGTGAAGAGGCGGCCTTCGACGCCGGTGAGTGCCATCAGCGGCAGGAAGACGAGGATGATGAGGATGGTGGCGTAGAGGATGGAGGAACGCACTTCGCTCGAGGCGCGGGCAATAACTTCGATTTTCGGCAAACGGTTACCGTTGGTGGCGTTTTCACGCAGTCGGCGGAAGACGTTTTCGACATCGACGATGGCATCATCGACGACAATGCCGACGGCGACAGCAAGGCCACCGAGGGTCATGGAGTTGACGGTGAGGTTGAAGAGGTCGAAGAGGAGCAGAGTGAGCCCAAGCGAGAGGGGGATGGCGGTGAGAGTGATGGCGGTGATGCGGACGTTGAGCAGAAAGAGAAAGAGAATGACGGCGACCATGATCGCACCGTCGCGCAGGGCCTCGATGAGGTTATCGATGGAGAGATGGATGTAATCTTCCTGGCGGTACAGAGAGATGAGTTCGGCTCCTTCGGGCAGTCCCCGGCGGAGTTCGGCGAGCGCCGCGTCGACTTTTTGGGTGAGGTCGATGGTGTCGAACCCTGGGCTTTTGCGCACGCTGAGGATGATGCCACGGGTGCTGAGGTCGCCATCGGCATTCGCGGGGCCTTCGGCGCT
>CAZCRA010000313.1:2170-3177 GCA_964500945.1 uncultured Verrucomicrobiales bacterium
TGTTTCAGGGAGAGTCCGCGAGGCGATCGAGGACCCGGCCGGCGGCGATCAGCCCGAAGGCCGCGGTGACGTGGGTCACGCTGCCGTAGCCGGCGTCGCCGCGCATGGGGGCGGTGTCCCATGTCACCTTGGTGACGTCGCGCAGATGGATGGGGCGGTCGTTGCGGTAGGCGACGACGGTGGCGGCGATGACTTCCGGGTCGGTGGTCATGGCGAGATTGCGGACCATGATTTCCTGCGGACGCTCAGTGAGGAATCCGCCGGTGGTGTTGTTAACAGCTTCGGCAGCGGCCTTCTGGATTTGCCCGAGGGTGACCTGGTGGAGCAACATGCGCTCTGGGTCGGGCTGGATTTGAATTTCTTTGATGCCGCCGCCCATGGCGAGGACTTCGGCGATGCCGGGGATCGACTGAATGCGGCGGGCGATGGTCCAATCGGCGAGCACGCGGAGATCGCGCGGGGAAATTTTTCCGGTGGGGTCGCGGAGGCCGACGAGCATGATGTCACCCATGAGCGATGTGACGGGAGTCATGTAAGGGGTGACGCCTTCGGGTAGCGTTTCAACCACTCCCACGAGGCGTTCCTGGACGAATTGACGGGCTTTGTAGATGTCGGTGCCCCAGTCGAATTCGATAAAGATGAGGGAGAGTCCGATGTCGTTGGTGGTGCGAATGCGATCCACGCCGGTGACACCCATGAGGGAGTTTTCCAGCGGGATGGAGACGAGCGTTTCGACTTCTTCGGGGGAATAGCCGGGCGCCTCGGTGAGCAGGGTGACGGTGGGTTTGGTCAGATCCGGCAGCACATCGACCGGGGTCTCGGTGGTTTTTTTGACACCGAGAATGATCACGACCAGGGCGGCCATGACGACGAGGCCGCGCTGGGCGAGAGAGAATCGGATGAGCTTGTCAAGCATCGGCCTGAGTCTCTTTGCGTTTTGTATTCCACCAGAGCTGGGCGAAGAACAGCATCAGGAGAGTGATGCCACCCGCGTAGGTGATGAGCCA
>CAZCRA010000314.1:0-3152 GCA_964500945.1 uncultured Verrucomicrobiales bacterium
GGTTTCCATTTCTTCGTGCGCCCTTGGCGCACGGGGACAGGCTTTTTTCAACTTGATCATCAGGAACCCTTTGACTTCTGCTCCGCTCGTGTGAGACGAGCGTCCGCTCGGCACCGGACGCGGATGGCCCGGAGCCGGTTCGGCCCCCTTCCGATCCCTCGAAGGCCTGGCGGAAAAGATGCGAGCTCGGCTTTCGGGCAAAAACAGGGCGGACGGTTCTTCCCCAAGCGCCGTTCTTCGAAGCGCCCGGGAAGCGCGGAGAGCCATCCAGCGCCAAATTGGCCACTGAACCTTACGCTTTGGCCGCCGGGACGCAGATCGCGCAAGTTCATCAAGCCACCCCAGCGCACGCCTCTTATCCGCCGGGCGCCGTCGATGCGCCGGGGACTGAAAAGGTGCGCTGACGCGAGAACACCTCCTTCAGGAAGGCCTTCGAACCGATAACCACCCCGTCCGACTGCGAGCAGTGAATGCGCTCAACGCTAGCGAAGCCTATGGGCAGATCCCGAGGAACGAAGGATAAAAGGCGAGCTGCGCATCGAGCAAGGCGCGGAACCGCTCCTTGGCGACGTCATCGAAGATCATCCGCCCCTCGATGGCCCGGCTCATCACATGGTAGAAACGCGACTCTGCTGCCTGCTCCCCTCACACCCTGGCTCTTTTCATGAGGCGACTCAGGCGAGGGAAAATTGATTGTCAATGCATAAAGACACTGTCCCTAATTTTTCACACGGTCGCCCAGTTCTACCGCCAATCTTCCACCACCAGGCCGACGACCCGGGAAAACTCGCCGGCATTTGCCGTCACCATGATCGCGCCCAAGGAACGTGCCGTCGCGGCAATGAGCAGGTCGTTGGGGCCGATGGTGGCCCCTCTCGCTTCTAAATCGTTCCGGATCGACGCGTAGTGTTCCACGGCGTCCCCGGAAAACGGAATCCACTCAAACGGCTGGATCACATGACTGACTTTGGCTCGTTCCTGGTTTGGATGCTGGCTTTTGAGGCAACCCAACAACAGCTCGGCACGCACCACCTCCGGGATTTTGATGTCGCTCACCTCCAAGCTTTTTAGCTTCGCGATCAGCTGTGCATCATGGCGCATGACGCCGATGATGACGTTGGTATCGAGGCAATAGAGCATCCGCTATTCGGCCTTCGACGGGGAATCCAGCGAGATCTCATCGAGCGCTACGGATACTTCCCGAGGTTCTTCCAATTCGATCCCGCCAAAGGTCGCGATTCGTTCAAAATAGTCTTCCGGCCAACCTCCTTCCTCTTTCGCCGCAGTAGCCAAGTGTTTTCTCGCCCAGGCGGACACGGAAATGCCCTCACGTTTGGCAGCTCGTTCTACCGCTGCTAGGGTCTCCGAATTCAGATCGATCGTCAGACTTTCCATGGGTCAAGTGTAAGTGGGCATAAAAGTGGACGCAATCGAGTTTGCCTTTCGCCTCGCCCAGCGAGAGACGGCCCTTCGAACCCCCGTCGCGTGGCTAAAGTTAGAGTTCTGCTTCCCGTGATGGAACTCGCCAGAGTTTCGTCTTCCGTTCTGTTTCGTCGAGGCGAGGCATGCGAGGCTTGAAGCCAAGCACCCGCCGGGACGTTCGGCCTTTCCCGTAGGCCGGACATTCCTGTCTGGCCTCATCCAACCCCATCAACAACAGGCCAGACAAAAATGTCCGGCCTACGAAACCAACAAGCAAAGCGCACCCGCCGAGACCTTCCACCTCTCCCTCGTAGCGGACATTCCTGTCTGGCCTCATCCAACCCCATCCACGACAGGCCAGACAAAAATGTCCGGCCTACGAAACGAACAAGAAAACCGCACCCGCCAGGGACCTTCCACCTCCCCTCCCGTAAGGCCGGACATTGGACGCTTCGCTCTGCCTCCGGCAGCCTATCTCCGCTTCGCTTCGATTCCTGTCTGGCCTCCGCAAGGGCATCCACGGTTGTCACGGAAACCTAATATTCCGCTGGTAAATAGGCTGCCCCTCCTCATTCCGGTAACGCCTAACTCCTAACTCCTAACGCCTTGAGCGTTGCACATCCTCCCGCGTCCGTTTCCCCCGCAATGCCTGGATCAGGGCCAGCGTGAGGTTCTCCCAGTCCGGAAGCTGGTGGAAGAGACGCGTTTCCCGCCTCATCCGTTCACGGGCTCGGGACGGGTGGACGGCGGGACGGGATGGCCCTGATCGATCTCGTCGTTGACGAACCAGGCCATGACCTCGCCGAGCTTCCGGTAGCAGACCACCGGATCGTCGTCATGACACATGCCGCCCCGGGCCAGATCCGGACAGAAGCCGATAAAACAGGCATCTTCGTCGCTCCAACGGACCACATGTTCATACCGGCGCAGAGCGTCCTCAGGCGTCATCTTCGTCATCATCGGCAATCTCCTCTAAGAACTTGCGCAAATCCTTTTCCATGTAGGGCTTGGCGTCATCTCCATCCGCTCCCGAAAGCGTGATGGCTCCCTGAAATCTAGCATGCGTGATCTTGCAATGGGAGCCTTTTCCCTGACCGGTCCGGATCTCGGCACCGGCCTGACGGTAGTCTTTCAAGAGCTGGCGAATCTTTCGCGGCATCATTCCGATCCCACTTCGTCCTTCACTCCCGCTTCAAGATGCTTGAGCATCTCCACCACCGCCGCGCCGTGTTTCTCGAGCCGCCCCTCCCCCACGCCGTCCCCCGGTAAAACGACGGATCCAAGCGGCGCAGCCGTCCCGTGTGCTTCTTGGGATCATAAGCCATGAGCCAGTATGTCACGCGTAGCGGAACTCGCCAGAGTTTCGTTCCCCGTCCCGCCTCCTCCCACGTCCCCCGAAATTCTGGTGAATTCCGCTACCATTTTCCGTGGCGGAACTCGCCAGAGTTTCGTCGTCCGTTCCGCCTCCTCGTTCCGCCAGTCCCGCAGCTTCACGTAGAGGGCGAAATCCGGCTCATTCAGCTTCTGCTGGTAGTCGAGCCGGTCCTTGCCGAGTTCTCGTTTGGGCCGGTTTCCTCCCGGGCCGGGTGACCCGGGCCCCCGATCGTAGTGGACCGCGTAGGCCCAGTAGACACCTTCCGGACGTTCCACGAACTGCCGCTCCACCTTGAGGACGGCGTGGCTGTTGAGAAACTCCATCAATCTTTGCTCGGTCTCTCCCCCTTCGGCGG
>CAZCRA010000315.1:0-3093 GCA_964500945.1 uncultured Verrucomicrobiales bacterium
CCGAGAAAAACTACTGGGCCGATCTCTGGCGCTACCGCGAATTGTTCGCCATCCTCGCCTGGCGCGATGTGGCCGTGCGCTACAAGCAAACCGTCGTCGGCGCGGCTTGGGCGCTGATCCAGCCCTTCCTCACCATGCTCATCATGACCGTTATCTTCGGCAAGGTGGCGGGTCTTCCTTCCGAGGGCGACGCCCCTTACGCCATCATGGTCTTCGCCGCCATGCTCCCCTGGCAATTCTTCGCCAACTCGCTGTCCAGCTCCAGCCAGAGCCTGGTCACGAACGCGAACCTGATTTCCAAAGTCTATTTCCCCAGGATGATCGTGCCCGCCAGTTCGATCGTGGTGGCCTGTGTCGATTTCCTCATCAGCTTCAGCATCCTCGCCGGCATGATGCTCTGGTTTCAATACCTTCCCACGTTGCGACTTTTCACCCTGCCGCTCTTCGTCCTCATCGCCTTCATCGCCGCGCTGGGTCCGGGCTTGATCATCACCGCCCTCAACGTCCGCTACCGCGATTTCCGCTTTGTCATCCCGTTCCTCGTCCAGTTCGGCCTCTACATCACCCCCGTCGGCTTCAGCAGCCGAGTGATTCAGGATAAGTTCGGCGACACCGCATTCATGCTCTACTCGCTGAACCCCATGGTCGGGGTCATCGACGGGTTTCGCTGGGCGATTCTGGGCGGCGATTCCCAATTGCATCTCCCCGCCTTCACGCTGTCCATCCTCATTGCCATCGGCTCCCTGATCCTCGGCATCTGGTATTTCCGGAAAACGGAACGAACCTTCGCCGACATCATTTGAACCCAGATGGCAAGAGCCACGAAAAAAATCTGGCTCACGCCTGATCGACGGCATCGAGCACTTCAAGGGATCAATGAGGGCGCACCATAGACACGCACAGAGGACACAACGAATCACAGAGATCATCCCGAACCTCCCAACCCAACATTCCAATTTCTACTTTCTGTATCCCTCAGTGCGCTCAATGCTCTCTGTGCTCTCTGTGGTGAAAACCCCAAGCGCCCTCGATTCCATCCCCCCACATGTCCTCAATTCTCGTCACCGGTTCCTCGGGCCTGATCGGCTCGGAAGTCTGCACCTACTTCGCCCATGAAGGGTGGACTGTGCAGGGCATCGACAACAACCAGCGCGCCGTCTTCTTCGGTCCCCAGGGCGACACGCGGTGGAACCAAGAGCGTCTCGTGCAATCCCTGGCTGGCTACCAGCACCATGAACTGGACATTCGCGACCGGCCCCGCGTCCTCGACTTGGTCCGTGACCTGCGCCCCGACGCCATCGTCCACACCGCCGCCCAGCCCAGTCACGACCGCGCCGCCGCCATCCCCTTCGACGACTTTGACACCAACGCCGTCGGCACCTTGAACCTGCTCGAGGCGGCCCGCCAAGCCTGCCCGGAATCGCCCTTCGTTCACATGTCGACCAACAAGGTCTACGGCGACCGACCCAACACCATCCGCTTGCGCGAACTCGAAACGCGCTGGGACTACGACGACCCGGCTTACGAACACGGCATCGCCGAAGATTTTCCCATCGACCAAAGCAAACACAGCCTCTTCGGCGCCTCGAAGGTCGCCGCCGACATCATGGTGCAGGAATACGGTCGCTACTTCGACATGCCCACCTGCTGCCTCCGCGGCGGCTGCCTGACCGGCCCCAATCACTCCGGCGTCGAACTCCACGGCTTCCTGAGTTACCTGGTCAAATGCAACCTCGAGGGCAGAGAATACAAGATCTTCGGTTACAAAGGCAAACAGGTCCGCGACAACATTCACAGCCTCGACGTGGCGCGTTTCATGGCCGAGTTCATTGCCGCGCCGCGCGCCGGCGAAGTCTATAATCTCGGCGGCGGGCCGGCCAACACCTGTTCCATCCTCGAGGCGTTTCAAATCACCGAGCAATGCACCGCCAACCCCCAGGTGTTCACTTACGTCGATGAAAATCGCATCGGCGATCACATCTGTTACTACTCCGATCTGCGCAAGATGCGGGCCCACTACCCAAACTGGGACGTCTCGGTGTCCCTCAAGGAAACCATCCGTCAGATCGTCGAAGCCTGCCGCGCGCGGCAGGCTTCGAGTTGAAGTTTTTAGTTTAAGTTAGGCAAAGGTCATGTCCGAACAACCAAGCAACTTCGAAGATTTAAAGGTCTGGACTAGAAGCATGAACGTTGCGGTGGAAGTCTGTGAGGCGATTTCGACGACGAGCAATTTCGCCATACGTGACCAGATGACCCGCAGCGCAGTATCCGTTCCTTCCAATATCGCAGAAGGTGCCGAGCGCCCGGGTAAAGCCGAATTCCGTCAGTTCCTTGGTTACGCCAAGGGCTCCGCTGGAGAACTACGCACCCAAATCATGATCGCAACCCGACTCGGGCTACTCGGCGCCACCGACTCCGAGCGATGGATCGAGGAATGCCGCGAAATCTCGCGCATGCTCAGCGGACTCTACCGTTCCCTCTGTGACTAGCGCAGGTCACCTACTTAAACTTAAACTCAAAGCTTAAACTATAAAATGCGAAGCATTTTAATAACCGGCGGTGCCGGGTTCGTCGGCTCCAACCTCTGCCTCGCCCTGCGCTCTGCGTTTCCGGGGGAAGCCGTGGTCGCCATGGACAACTTCCACCGGCGCGGTTCGGAACTGAACGTCGATCGCCTCGAAGACGCCGGCGTCACCGTGCATCGGGGCGATGTGCGCGATCCCGCGACCTTCCCGGAAGGTCCCTTCGAGTTTCTCATCGAGTGCTCCGCCGAACCTTCCGTGTTGGCGGGGCAAGACGGAAACCCCGATTACTTGATCCACACCAATTTGACCGGCGCCTACCACTGCCTGGAAGCTGCGCGACGGTGGAATGCCGCAGTGATCTTCCTCTCCACCAGCCGTGTCTACCCCATCGCCCGCCTCGAATCCCATCCTTGGCGGGAAGAAGCCACCCGCTTCGTCTGGGAGGACGACGGCGTCCCGGGCATCAGCTCCCGTGGGGTCTGCGAAGATCTCGACCTGCGCGGCCCGCGCTCCCTCTACGGGTTCACCAAGCTGGCGGCGGAACAACTCATCGAGGAATACCGGGAAA
>CAZCRA010000316.1:0-3086 GCA_964500945.1 uncultured Verrucomicrobiales bacterium
GGCGACCGCGTGGTCCTGGATCCGCCGCCGGACCTCCAATCCGGCCAGCGCGCCCGTCCCCACCCTGAACCCCAAAACCCCTGACCCCCCTGCTCATGACCGAAGCCCCCTACATCCGCTGCCGGAGCCTGACGAAGACTTACCAGAAGGGCCGGATCACCGTCACGCCCCTGGAAAACCTGGATCTCGACGTCCGGCGCGGGGAATTCCTCGCCCTCATGGGCCCCTCCGGTTCGGGCAAAACGACGCTACTCAACCTCATCGCCGGCATCGACCAGCCCACCTCGGGCGAACTGCACATCGGCGATCATGACCTCGCCAGAATGTCCCGCGGTCAGCTCACGAAGTGGCGCGCCCGTCACTGCGGCTACATCTTCCAGCTCTACCACCTCGTCCCCATCCTGTCGGCCTTCGAGAACATCGAGCTGCCCCTGCTCCTCGACCATCGCCTCTCTCGATCCGAACGCAGGGATCGAGTTCATACCGCCCTGGAACTCGTCAGCCTCTCCGACCGCGCCGGCCATCGGCCCACCGAACTCTCCGGCGGCCAGGAACAGCGGGTCGCCATCGCGCGCGCCATCGTCGCCGATCCCGGTCTGCTGGTGGCCGACGAACCCACCGGCGACCTCGACCGGAAGGCCGGCGATCAAATCCTCGACCTCCTGCGCGAGCTTTCCAGCACGCACGAAAAAACCATCGTCATGGTCACGCACGACGCCCGCGCCGCCGAGGCCGCCGACCGCATCCTTCACCTCGACAAAGGCCAGCTCGTCGAAAGCGGTCAGGTCAACTCGGAACCCGAACCCGCCGCCACCTCATGAAGCTGCTTCTTCGCCTCATGGAACTGGCGGGCAAACAAGTCACCCGTCACCGCATCCGCACCCTTCTCACCGTGGCTGGGGTCGGCGCCGGGATGTTTCTGTTCACGGCCGTGGAAACCATGCAGCAGTCCCTCCGCACCGCCACGCGCGAGGGCGCCGAAGACACGACGCTCGTCGTCTACCGCGAAAGCCGTTTTTGCCCAGCCACCTCCCGCCTTCCCGAGCATTACCTCTCGGAAATCCGGCGCATCCCCGGCGTCCGCCAAGCCATCCCTATCCAAGTCGTCGTCAACAACTGCGGCGCCAGCCTCGATGTCATCACCTTCCGTGGCGTCCCCCCGGGCGATCTCGACGCCTACAACCCGGACCTCAAAATCGTCGACGGTTCCTTCGAAGACTGGACCCGCCGCGCTGATGGCGCCCTGCTCGGAGCCCACTTTGCCGCCCGCCGCAATCTCCAGCCCGGCGACCAGTTCGAAGCGGTCGGAGTTCGCGTCCACGTCTCCGGCATCGTCCGCTCCCCGCTCACCCAGGACAACAACGTCGCCTACGTCCACCTCCCCTTCCTCCAGCAGGCCTCCCGCGTTGGCCTCGGCACCGTCACGCAATTCAACGTCCGGGTCGAATCGACCGAGATCCTCGAATCCGTCGCGGGCCGGATCGATCTCCTCTTCGCCTCCGACTCCGCCCCGACCGAAACCCGCCCCGAGAAAGCTTTCTTCGCCCAAATCGCGCGCGACCTCATCGAAATGATCCGGTTCACCCGCTGGATCGGCGTGGCAGCCGTTCTCGCCGTCCTCGCCCTCGTCGCCAATGCCCTGCTCCTCACCGCACGCGGGCGCGTGAAGGAAAACGCTATCCTGCAAACCGTGGGATTCGGCCGCGCGTCGGTGGGAGCTCTGATGCTTTGGGAAGGCGTTCTGCTCGGCCTCACCGGCGGTCTCCTCGGCAGCCTTTCAGCCGGCCTCTTTTTCCACTTCCAGCGATTCACTTTCGGCAACGAAGGTCTCACCCTCGCCCTCACTCCCAGTCTGTCCGTCACCACAGCGGGTCTCGCTCTCGCCATGCTTCTGGGACTGCTCGCCTCCCTCTGGCCGGCCTTCGTCGCCGCCCGCAAACCCATCGTCACCTCCCTGCGCCAGGGCTGACCGCCACTCCCTCACCATGCTGCCCTTCTCCTACGCCACCCGGAACCTCCTGCGCGACCCCGTGCGCTTCGCCCAAAAAACGGGCGGAGCGTGCCTCGTCGTCTTCCTGGTGTTCGCTGCCGGCTCGTTCAATCTCGGGATGAAAACGGTCCTCGAAGCCACCGGTTCACCCCAAAACGTCATCCTCCTCGGCGCCGGTTCGGAGGAAAGCGTCGAGCGCAGCGAGGTGGCGATCCAAGCCGAAACCCTCGCCACCGCCGGCATCCTGGGCATCGAGGCCCGCCTCGGCGTGCCTGCCGTCTCTGGCGAAGTTCACTACATGGGCCTCCTCACCGTCCCGGATCAAGGCGAACGTCAGGGGCTCTTCCGTGGCATCACCCCAGCCGCCATGGAAGTCCATCGGCAGGTTCGCATCCTCGAGGGCCGCTATCCACAGCCAGGTGAAGTCCTCGCTGGTCGCCTGGCGCACCACTCACTGCGGATCCCCTCCGAGACCCTTCGACCCGGCCAGACCCTCGTCTTTGAAGAGCAGGCCTTCACCGTCGCCGGCATCTTCGAAGCGCCCGGCACCGTCATGGAATCCGAGATTTGGTTCGACCGGACCGACCTCATGACCGCCATCCAGCGCGATGCCCTCTCCTGCGTCGTCCTCCGCCTCAAATCACCTGACGGGTTCAAAAAGGCTGACCTTTTCACCAAACAACGCCTCGACCTGGAACTCGTCGCCATCCGCGAGTCCGACTACTACGCCAAGCTCGCCGGCTTCTACGGCCCACTCCGCGGAATGACCTGGCTCACCGCCGGGTTGATCGGCGCCGGCGCCGTGTTCGGCGGCCTGAACATGCTCTACGCTGCCTTCGCCTCCCGCATCCGGGAACTGGCCACCCTCCAAGCCGTCGGCTTTTCGCGACCTGCCATCCTCTGGTCCCTCGTTCAGGAAAGCCTCCTCGCCACCCTCATCGGCACCCTGCTCGCCGCCTTCCTCGCCGTCGCGCTTCTCGAAGGCGTGACCGTCCCTTTCTCCATCGGCACCTTCCGCCTCCTTCTACCCCTGCCCGTACTGGGGCTCGGCCTGGCCACCGGACTGCTGCTCGGTTCGCTGGGCGCCCCCCCCCCC
>CAZCRA010000317.1:0-3073 GCA_964500945.1 uncultured Verrucomicrobiales bacterium
CGAGGATGCAAGCTTCTTTGCGAGCCGTTGCGTAGACAATGGCGTCTGGAACCTTGAGCCCATGCGCGCGCCTCAAAGCGACTGCAGTCGAAGCAATCTGGCCTTCAAGTGGAATAACCCTGAATGAAGAGAGGAAAGCGCGAATAATTTTTTCGTCTTCCTCACCCTTCGCGCCCACAAGAATTTCAATCTCGGTGACAACACTGATCGTCCGGCTCTCGTAGTGCGCAAATTCGTGTGCCGCTTCCTCGAAACCGTTCAGGTAGTCAATCAGGATGTTTGTATCGAAGACCGCTTTCACCGACGGTCCCACTCCTTGCGAAGGTCAGCCTGATACTGTACCCCATCGACTGCAGAATTCTTCCAGATCCCAAAGGCCGCCTCAATGGACGGATTAATGACCTCCCCAAGATACTGTTTCACTGCCTCCCTAATCAATGCAGCTCGAGATTTATTCTGCCTTTCCCCGAGACGATCAAGGGAAGCGATGATCTCATCCGGGATTTCAACGATCGTTCGCACACTGACATCATGCATCGTCATCAGATGTCGATCAACATCTTTCTGCCGAACGGTGGTGAAACCAAGCAGTGGCAGGGCATGCCTTTCTGCACCATAGTGATATCGATAGCGTTTCTTTTGTGATTTGAACCACGCAATTCCATCGTAGATCACTATGTCTTCCGATAGGGGGAGTGGTTTGCTTGGTGAGTAAAACTGAAGGAGCTGCATCTTCTTTCCGGACGTGCAACGGAAGCGGTGCTGAGTGAAGCGGAGCGCATCTTAGTTTGTTAGCCACTGTAGCGGCCGAGCTTTTCGGAGACGAGGTCCTTAATCTCCGGATCGAGACATCCTGAGCGACTTCCAAACGCTTTTATCATCGCTTCCATGGGAAACTCGTCCACATACACGAGGATTGGTGTCCGATTGCGCCCAGTCTTGTCCTCTCCCCAATCAACTCTTGCAACCTTCGCTCCCGATCCAGTGGTCCACAAGAAGCAATGCTCTCTCTCGTCCTGGCTGCTCGTCAGCTGGAATCCAGAAACCGCTCCATCCGGACTAAACCAGACGATCAATTCCAATTCTTCGTCCGCCATCAGCCTCCTGCGATCTTCTCCCGTAACTTGCTTAATCGGCTTCTCAACAAGCATTGCTGCGGTGGATCTTTTCTTTTCGGGCTAACACCGTCATCGTTCGGTACTGCGGGGTATGGTTAGGCGCCCGCGAAGCAGGTTTCCCGCCAGATCCCTTGCCGGGCGAAGGGTTTTCCGGTCGCGTCTCAGTCTGAATGTTATGGCTGTTCCGCTGATGACGATGGCTTGGGGTGGAACCGGTAGAGGCGGCCTTCCAGGGAGCCGTTCAGAAGAGGGAAGGAGTCGCTTTCCTCTCCGCCAAAGAGGGCAGCCGCTTCGGCGTTGGCGGCGGTGTAGATGGCTGCGTGACCACCGGGCACGTGTCGATTCAAGAAATGGCCGAGATCCCGGTAGAGCGGGGCGATTTCTTCCTCGTTGGCAAGCCGAACGCCGTAGGGAGGGTTGCAAATCGCGGCAGCGAGCCGCTCGTCGGTTTCAAACTGGCGAAAGTCCCGGTTCTCGAAGCGAATCGGAGCGTCGGGGAAGTGGCGTCGCCGGATCTCGTCCGCGATGGCAAAGGTATCCTCGTCGATCTCGAGCCCGGCCAGCGCCAAACCGGCTCGAGGCCCTTCTTCCCCCGCAGCGAGTTGCTCGCGTTGGGCCCGGTGGATTTCGGGATCGTAGCCGGTCAGCTTTTCAAAACCAAATCGCCGGTCGCGGTTGGGCGCGATGCGAGCGGCGTGCATCCAGGCCTCGAACAATAGAGTGCCCGAACCACACATGGGATCGATCAGCGGACGCTCGCCGTCCCATTTGGAAAGGGCGACGATGCCAGCGGCAAGGTCTTCTTTGATAGGCGCTTCACCGTGGCCGGCGCGATAACCTCGTTTGAAGAGGGGGACGCCGGAGGTGTCGAGAGCCAGCGTGACCCGTTGTCCCTCGCGGCGGACGACGATATGGACGTCCGGATGCCGCTTTTCGATGGAGGGGCGGTGGCCGGTCAGCTTGGTGAACGTGTCGGTGATGCCATCCTTGACCCGGTGCACGACGAAGCGGCTGTCCTGCAAGGTTTTGGAGTGTCCTTTGACGTCGATGCGCAGACGCGCGGTGGGTGGAAAGAGCTTGTGCCAGTTCGTCTTGCGGGATTGATAGTAGAGGAGGTCGTAGTTTCGAGCGTTGAACGTGCGGAGGGGCAGCAGGACGTTCAAGGCGGAGCGCAGGCCCATGTTGGCCCGGTAAATGCCGGCCAGGTCCGTTTCGATATCGACGGCGCGGGTTCCGGTTCGACTCACGTGGATGCCGAGGTCGCGAAGTTCCCCGGCCACCACCGGTTCCAATCCACCCCGGCAAACCACCGTGGCGGAGCGGAGTTCATCGGGTCGCAGACCGGGTGTGGAAGCGGGCATGGGGAGGAGACCGGAGGGACGCGTCACGAGTAATGAACCCGCGTTTGCCTGTCAACGCGATAGGGTCGCTACGCGCTGGAGTGCGGACAAGGGCTGCTCGTTCCGCCAATGGAAGCAGGGGCTGGCATGTCCATGGTTTCGTGGTAGCATCAGCCGATGGAACGGAGTGTTTCCCCGGCCAAATGGCCTCGCATCGCGTTTTGGGTGGGAGTCGTGCTTTGCACGGCGCCGTTTTGGGGCCTCGTGGGGACTTTGACCGGCATGGTGAGCGCGTTCGATTCGCTTTCCACTTCGAGCGATGCCGACGCGCAAGCGTTGGCGGGCGATATCTCCATGGCTCTTTGGTCAACCTTCGCGAGTTTCGGCATCTTTATCGTGGGGGCCGTTTTGTTGGTTGTGGGGATTCTGGCGCGCCGACGGGGGCCATCGGCGGCAAGGCCGAATCACGCATGAGGCGCGCGTGGGCGGGAAGTGGGAAGTCAGCGTCTGGGGACGGATCGATTGGAGGGCGATCCTTCGGGAGCCTGCGCCCTGAGCGCCAGGGCTTTGTCTCTCTTCGCTCAGGGATTGTGCGATCTCTCGCCGCATTCTGAC
>CAZCRA010000318.1:0-3064 GCA_964500945.1 uncultured Verrucomicrobiales bacterium
GGAGGCGGGCCAGCGGGCATGCCGCCGCCGGGAGCACCGGCGAGGTCCGCGGCGCTCGGGGCGCGCTGAATCATCAGGATGGCGCCACCGACCGCTGCGAGGAGGAGGATGGCCAGGAGGATGATGAGCCAGGCGCGGCCGGAATCGTGTTTGGGAGACGTGGTTTTCAGGGGCGAGCAGCGTTTTGGGGTGGAAAACGAAGGAAGCCAGGGAGGATACGAGCCGGAATCGGTGGCGTCCTCTCCACGATGAGAGGGTTTCGAGGGGGCTCAAGGGATTCCATTCGGCGCGTCAGCGGAAGCGCATCATGCCTTTGACGATTTCCTGGGCCAGAACCTGTCGGTACCAGGCGGCGGAGCAGCGTTGATTTTCCCAGCGGTTGCTGAGGAAACCTCCTTCGATGAGGATGGCCGTGCACTTCGTGAGGCGCAGGACCTTCAGGTTGTTCCGCTTCACGCCGCGGTTCTTGCTGTTGACCTTGCGGGTCAGGCGGGCTTGGACCATTTCGCCGAGGACTTGACCCTCCGGGCTGAGGTAAAAGGTCTCGATGCCGCTGATTTCGCTTTTCGGGTGGGCGTTGAAGTGCAGTGAAACAAAGACGGCATTTGGGTGTTCGTTGGCGATGTTTGCCCTGGCATCGAGGGAGACGTCTTCGTCGGATTCCCTCGTCAGGACGGCTTTGACGCCCTGTTCTTCGAACAGCTTCTGAACGCGCTTGGCCAAATCGAGGGTGAGGTCCTTCTCCTTGACACCATACCAGTAGGCGCCGGCGTCGATTCCTCCGTGGCCAGCATCGATGACGACCGTCTCGAAAGCACCGGCCCGGGTCATGGCCAGGGCAATCAGGGACAAGGCGGCGGCCATGGCCTGCCAGCACCGGGCCGACGTGGAGAATTGCGTCCGTGCGTTCGTTCTCATCCTGACAAGGGCACCCAATGCCGCTTCCACGGGGAAAATGCGAGAGGAAAAGGCTCGTGTTGGGGTCCGTTCAATAAGTCCGGCGGCCGTGCAAGGAAAGAGAGGATCTAAATGGATGGCTCCTGCCTATCACCGTCCGGAGAGAGCAGATCGCGCAAAGACCGTGCCAGACCTTCGATTTGCGCCGGTTGATGCGCCGCGCTGAAAGAAACGCGGAGGCGGGCCGAACCGCGCGGCACCGTCGGGAAGCGGATCGCCGGCACCCAATAGCCCCGCTCGCGGAGAGCGGCGCTTCGCTGCAGGGCCTCCTCCGATTCGCCTACGATCACGGGACAGATCGCACTGGTGAGAGGGCGGCTGGTCGGGAGCGCGGCCTCAAACTGACGAAGGTTTCGCCAGAGAGCCGATCGCCGGGCATCGCCAGCAGGGCCCTGGATGAGCCGGATCGAAGCGAGAGCGGCCGCAGCGACGGGTGGAGGCGGTGCGGTGGAAAAAATGAAGCTTCGCGCCGAGTTCACCAAGAGATCGATCCATGGACCGGCGGCCGCGAGGTAACCGCCCGAAACCGCCGCAGCCTTGCTCAACGTGCCCATCTGGAAGTCGATCCGGCTGGTGAGGCCCATTTCCTCGGCCAACCCGCGACCCTGAGGGCCGACGACGCCGACCGCGTGGGCTTCATCCAGCCACAGCAGCGCTCCGGCCCGGTCCTTCAGTTCCACGATTTCGGGCAGGCTGGCCAAATCGCCATCCATGCTGAAAACCGACTCGGTGACCACGAGGATGCGTCCTTCCGGGCTCACCTGGTCGCGGGTCGAATCGAGGAGACGCGCGAGTTTGTCGAGGTCGTTGTGTGGGAAAACGCGGAGGGTCGCCCCGCTGAGCCGGGCGCCGTCGATCAGGCAGGCGTGGCAGAGTTTGTCGAGCAGGATGAAATCGCCTTTCCGGACGAGGGCGGGCAGGCAACCCGACGCGACGGCGTAGCCGCTGGAGAAGGCCAGGGCACGTTCGGTTTGCTTGAAAACGGCGAGTTCCTCTTCGAGTTCGCGATGGATCGGGTGGGTGCCGGTGATCAGTCGCGAAGCTCCGGAACCGGCTGGCAGGTGAGCGGCGGCCTCGCGATAGGCTTCCGTCAGCTCGGGGGAGTGGGCGAGACCCAGGTAATCGTTTGCGGCGAACTGGACGAACGACTGGCCTTCGACCTGGATTTCGACCGGGTTCGTGGGCCGGACGAGCCGGTCCTGGCGATAGAGGCCCTGCTCGCGGATGAGCGCCAATTCGTCTTCCGGACGTCGCATGGGCGTTCGGCCGGTCGGTCAGCTGGAGAATTCGGGGACGGGGAGATCCAAGCCCCAGTAGAGCAGCTTAGCCGAGTCATACCAGACGTGGGGGACGTTGCTGCCCAGAACCACGACGATGACCTTCTTCAGCCCGCGCTGACCGGTCGACACGAGGCAGCGGCCGGCGGTGGAGGTGTAACCGGTTTTCATGCCGACGCAGTAGGGAGTCATCCGGAGGACCTTGTTCGTGTTCATGATCCGTTTCGTTCGGCCATCGGGAAAGCGGAAGGTCATTTCCTTTGTTTGGACCAGATCGCGGATCGTGGAGTTGTTCAGTGCGCGGGTGGCGAGGATGGAAAGGTCGAAGGCGGTGGAGTACTGGCCGGTGGCGTTGAGGCCGTGGGGATTGGCGAATCGGGAGTTTCGCATGCCGAGGGAGCGGGCCTTGGCGTTCATGAGGGCGGCGAACCGGGCCTGCGATCCGGCGGTGTCGCGTGCCAGGCAAGCGGCGATGTCGCTGCTGCTTCGCACGAGCATGGCGGCGAGCAGATCGCCTTTTTGATAGCGCTCACCGGCGCGGATCCCCATGATGGTCGGTTCGACGCGGGTATCGCTCGGGGCCACGGTCACCGTGTCGCTCATGCTCCCGTGTTCGAGGACGAGGATGGCGGTGAGCAGTTTCTGCGTGCTCGCCACGGGGCGGCGCTGGTGGGCGTTGTGTTCGAGGAGAACGTCGCCCGTCCGGGCATTGACGACGATGTAGGAAGCGGCGTTGACGCGGGGCGGCGGTTGCGGGGCCTCCTCGTCCGGGCCCGTGTCGATCGTGCCGGGCCTAGCCATGCCGGGCCCAGGGTCTAAACTGGCGCGGG
>CAZCRA010000319.1:0-3023 GCA_964500945.1 uncultured Verrucomicrobiales bacterium
GTGGCGGGTGAAGGGGATTTCGTAGCCGATCTGGGTCTTTTCGCCATCGATCCAGGCGTCCGGGACGTGGGGCAGGACTTCCCGCTCGAAGTAAGCGTGGATGCCGCCGGGCTCGGTGAGGGGCACTTGCTCGGTGTCGCGCAGGTCCGCGTCTGGCTCGTAGCGGAACGTTCCCCGCTCCGTCCGGAAGAGTCCGTGGAAGCGCTTCACCTGTTCTTCGGCCTGGGTGCCTTTGTAGTCGGTCGCTTCTTTCTTTACCACCGGCTCGGCCTCCGGGTTGCGGAAGCTGACGGCGGTGAGGAGGGCTTTCTTCTCCGGGCCGCTCAATTTGATCCCCAGGGTTTGAAGCGCCTTGGCGAGGTCCGCCTCGAAGATCCCGTAATCGTCCCACTGGCGATCCGCTCCGATGTGGACTTGGAGCTGAACGGCCACCTCGTGGAGCCTGCGGTCAGCTTCCCACGTCGCCGGGTCGAGGAACTGCTTTCGTTCCCTGGCTTTGAGCTTGGGTTCATGGGCATCGACCGCCTTTTCCAAACGCGGTTTCCATTCGGCAAAGCGGGCGGGATCAAATAGGGCGTCGCCATACTTGTCCCAGGCCTTTTGCCGGAGATCTTCCGGGCCGGTGCGAAAGCGAAGGGACTCGATGGCCTCGGCCGTGAACTGGGCGGACAGGCGCAGAGGGCGTTCCACGACGATCTTCCAATAGCCGAACGCCGCGTTGTTGAAGATTTTCGACTTCACGGGGTTGCTGTCGGTGGCGCCCTTTTCCTCGAAGGCCATGAAGGCGTCCATGACCTGCTCGAGGTGCTCGTCGCGAAGCTCGCAGTTCTTTTTGCCGAGGTTCTTGCGCAGCTTGGAGAAGGCCCCGGTGGCGTCGATGAGCTGGACCTTGCCCTGGCGGTGGGCGGGCTTGCGGTTCGAGACGACCCAGAGGTAGGTGGCGATGCCGGTGTTGTAGAAGAGGTTGAGCGGGAGGGCGACGATGGCCTCCAGGTAGTCGCTCTCGATGAGGTAGCGGCGGAAGTTGGACTCGCCCTGACCGGCATCGCCGGTGAAGAGGGAAGAGCCGTTGTGGACCGAGACGATGCGGGAGCCCAGGGGTGTGTCGTGCTTCATCTTCGCCACCATGGTAGCGAGGAACATGAGCTGGCCGTCGGACGAACGGGTGGTGAAGTTGGCGGCGACGGCGCCGCTGCCAGATGCGGCTGCGTCGCCGTGGTCCGAGGGGGTGTAGGTGACTCGGAAGCGGGGGTCGACCACCTCGTTCTTGTCGCCGCCGCAGAGCTTGTCGAGGTCGTTCTTCCAGGATTTCCCGTAGGGAGGATTGGAGAGCATGAAGTCGAAGCGGAGCCGGGGGAAGCGGTCGGCGCTGAGGGTGGAGCCGTAGCCGATGTTGTCGGTGGGTCGGCTTTTGATGAGCATGTCCGACTGGCAGATGGCGTAGGTCTCAGGGTTGATCTCCTGACCGTAGAGGTGGATTTTCACCCGCTTTTCGTGCTCTCCGGCCAGCCACTGGAGCCAGTCCTCGCTTTCGGTGAGCATTCCGCCGGAGCCGCAGGCGGGGTCGTAAACGAGGTAGGTAGAGGATTCGATCTCGTCCGCCACCGGCTGGAAGATGAGGCGGGCCATGAGACGGATGATCTCGCGGGGGGTGAAGTGTTCCCCGGCCTCTTCGTTGTTCTCCTCGTTGAACTTCCGGATCAGCTCCTCGAAGACGTAACCCATGCCGAGATTCGTGAGGCCAGACAACTCCGTGCCGTCCGGCTTCGTGACCGGCTCAGGGGAGAGATTGATCTCGCGGGAGAGGAACTTTTCCACGAGGAGGAAGAGGGCATCCGCCTCCTCCAGGGTGTCGAGCTGGTTGTAGAACTTGAACTTGGCGATGATCTCCTGGACGTTTTTGGAGAATCCGTTCAGGTAGGCCTCGAAGTTGGCGCGGATGTTCGTAGGGAAATCCAGAAGGCGCTGCAGGGTAAAGCTTGAGGTGTTGTAGAAGGGGTAACCGGAGGCCTTCTGCAGGGGCGCATCCTGTTCCTCGATGCCCTGTTTGTCGCAGAAATCCCTCATCTCGAGCACTTCCTGCTTGGTGGGCTCCAGGAGGGCGTCGAGTCTCCGAAGAACGGTCATGGGGAGGATGACGTCGCGGTATTTGCCCCGGACATAGACATCCCGGAGGACGTCATCGGCGATGCCCCAAATGAGGGAGACGATCTGGTTGTGCGTGCTGTGGTCCATGTGGCGGTGTCAGGCACGCATGATAGCCCAAATGGGCGGCCTGTCGTGCGCATTGACGTCAGAAGAAGCGAATCCGGGGCAGCCTCGGCCATCTAGCGCGGAAAGGCAGCCCGCGGCGGATGCTGTCTTACGGCAAGTCCAGCTTGCGCCGCGGCATCGCTAGTCCGGCCTGGCGGAGCCTCATGGCGTGGGGCGTGCCGGGAAGGATATCGACCCGTCCCCGGGCGGCCAGCCAGACGAAGGACGAGCCCTCGTGCATCGGACGGGTGAGGCCCTGCAGATCCGGAGCCGATTTCCGGAGCCAAGTCTGGACCCAACGCAGCTTCTTCAAGACCTCACTGACGTTCGACGTGCGGGCGGGGTGAACTTCGACCCAAACGGCCTGCTCCGGCGCGCTGGCGGAGGGACGGTAGCCGAGTCCGTAGTCCCAACGCGGCGCGTTCGCGTGCCCGGGTTCGCCCGCCAAGGCGCCGTCGAGATTGAGGCTGCCCGTGAGGCGGCGCGCATCCCGGCACTCCACCTGCGCGGCATGCTCGGCAGCGAGAGCCTGCTTGCCCGCCTGACCCGCATGGCCAACCGGCGGCGGAGCGCTCGAGACGGCTTCGAGGAAGGTCAGGGCCGGGGCGAACGGTCGTTCCGATTCATGACATCGGCCACGATGTCGCCCACTTGGCCGGAGAACTGCACCCCCATCATCCCCAGGCCAATGGTGACTCGGGCGAGGGAGGGCCGAAAAGGGATTTCCTGCTATGGGGTTGGTCAAGTGCGAGCGTGAATTTTCCGCCAGG
>CAZCRA010000320.1:0-3004 GCA_964500945.1 uncultured Verrucomicrobiales bacterium
GTTTGCGGTGGGAGGCATTCTGGGGAAGGGGTGTGAGGGATGGGCGAATACACCGTGACCTTTTTGGGGACGGGGACGTCGGTGGGCGTGCCGGCGATCGGGTGCGATTGCCCGGTTTGCCGGTCGTCGAACCCGCGCGACAAGCGGTTGAGGTCGTCGATCTACGTGGATGCGGGGGATTTGAGTTGGCTGGTGGACACGACGCCGGATCTCCGGCAGCAATGCCTGCGGGAAGGGATCCGAGACTGTGACGCGGCGATCTTCACGCACGAGCACAGCGATCACATCATGGGTTTCGACGACCTGCGCCGGTTTTCCCACGGGGACGGCGTGACTTTTCCGGTTTATGGGACGCCGGAGTGTTTGGAACGGGTGCGGAACGCGTTCAAGTTCGCCTTCGACAAGAGCAATTGGTATCCGGTCTACATCAAACCGGTGGGGCACGAGATCGACGGGCCGTTCCAGCTGGGGCGGACGACGGTGGTTCCGCTGGACGTGCTGCACGGGAAGGTGCGGACGATCGGGTTTCAATTTGAGAGCGAGGGACGGAAGCGTTTTGCGTATTTGCCGGACTGCAAGGTGCTGAGCGAGGAAACGATGAAGAGAATCGCGGGTGTGGAGTGTCTGATCATCGATGCGACGAGTCTGCACGAGCTGCCGACCCATCTGAACGTGAACGAGGCGTTGGCGATTTGGGCGGAGGCGAGGCCGGGTCAAACCTGGTTCACGCACGTCAGTCACGGGATCGCGCACGACGAAGTGGACGCGACGCTTCCTGAGGGGGTGAGATTGGCCTACGATGGACTGAAACTGCAGCTGACGTGACGATGCGCGTGGCCCTGATGATTTGCCTGATGCTGCCGGGGAGTTGGACGGCCCTGGGTGAAGGGTTGGGTCAACCGCCCCGGACGCAGGTGTCGCGGTTTTCGGAGGTGACGTTGGTTTTGTGCAATCCGTCCGTGGAGGGTTCCAAGGAGCTGGCGGTGTATTACGCGAAGGCGCGCGGGATTCCGTCGGATCACATTTTGGAGGTTGATTGCCCGGACAGCGAAGCGATCACGCGGGATCAATACCGTTATTATTTGGAGAAACCGCTGCGCGAGAAGCTGCTGGACGAGGGATGGTGGCTGCCGCGGCGGGATCCGGACACGGGTCAACAGACGCTGCGGAGTCAGTATCACGTGATGGTGCTGACGCGGGGCATGCCGTTGAAGATCGTGCCGGGCGAGACGGAGCCGGCGGGAGAAGCGAGGAAACGGAGAACGGCGGCGAGCGTGGACTCGGAGCTGGCGACGTTGGGCCGGCCGGGATCGGTGCTGGAAGGGCCGCTGACGAATCCGTATTACCGCAGTTTGAAGCGATTCGACGAGGCGCAGGTGGCGATCCAGCTGGTTGGGCGAATTGACGGGCCGACGGTGGCGATCTGCCAGGCGATGATCGACGGGGCGATCGAGGCGGAGCAGACGGGGTTGTGGGGACAGGCTTACGTGGACGTGGGAGGGCCCTTTGAGCTGGGCGACACCTGGCTGCGGGGCGCGGCGGACACGCTGCGGGCGAAAGGATTTCCAGTGACGGTGAGTGGATTTGGCGAGCCGTTTCCGCCGAAGTATCCGATGCGCGATCCGGCGGTTTATCTGGGCTGGTTCGAGGAGAGGCCGGGCGGGCCGTTTCAGCGCGATACGCTTCGATTCCGGCCCGGGGCGGTGGCGTGTCACCTGCACTTCGAGAGCGCGGTGCGGGTGCGTCAGGGGGAGAACACGTGGGCGATGGAGCTGCTGGAACACGGGGCGGCGGCGGTGCTCGGGAGTGTCTACGAGCCTTTCATGGAACTGAGCCACGAGCTGGACACCTTCACGGACCGGCTCTCCCGGGGGTTCACGTTCGCGGAGAGCGCTTATGCGTCGCTGCGCGGGATTTCGTGGATGGGGGTGGCGCTCGGGGATCCGCTGTATCAGCCGTTCCGCGAGCCCGGGACGGCGCCGGACCGTGACCGGTATGGATTCGACGAGATGCAGCCGTATAAGATTCTGCGGGCGGCGTATGCCCGGTGGGGGAAGGGCAATCCGCTTCCGGACCGGGAGTTGTTCAACAAACTGGTGCTGGCTTCCGCGAAATCGCCCAGCCCGATTCTTCTGGAGCATCAGGCGCTGGCGGCGCTGGAACAGGAGGATTACGAGGAGGCTTACACGCAGTTTCTCCGGGCGCAGATCGCCTATGGGGAACGTGTGGACAAGCTGCGGATGGATCTGCACCTGGGCGATCTGGAGCGGCGTCGCGGCGACCGGTTGGACACGTTTCGTGCCTACCGGAAAGCGGCGCAGGACTACGCGGATCTGCCGGAGGGTGAGGCGGCGGCGAAGATGCTGGAAGCGTTGCAGGAGTGAGGTGCGGTGCTTCGCGAGGCGGAGAAGGGGTTGCATCTTCGAGTGGCGTGTTAGGGTGGGGGGATGAAGGAGGGAAGAGGGGAAGGTTACCGTGAGCTGGTGGCGGTGGCCGGGGAGCGGTTAAGGGAGAGTTCGCCGCCGTGGTTGTTCGCGCTGGAGGATCCGCCGCTGCCGGAGCTGGAGCTGCAGAGCCTGTGGTTTGCCGGGATCTGGGGGCGGGAGTTCGAGTCGACGTGCGGGAAGCGGGTGCGTGTGGTGCAGTTTGGGCACTGGAACCACGGGAGCGGTCCGGATTTCAGCGATGCCGCCGTGGAGGTGGAGGGAGAGATCCGGAAGGGGGCCATCGAATTGGACCGGCGGGTGCAGGATTGGGACCAGCACGGGCACGGTGAGAATCCTGCGTTTGACGAGGTGGTGCTGCATGTGTTTCTGGCCGGGAAGGAAGTGCGGCGGCACTTCACGCGGACGGTTTCCCACCGGAACGTGGTTCAGGTGGCGCTGGATCCGGGGGCGCTGGACGGTGTGACCCGGGGTGGGTGGATGCCTGAGGCGCGGCCGGGGCGCTGTCTTCCGGGTCTGGCGGGGATGGAGGCAGCGGGGGTGGACGGGCTGGTCGAGGA
>CAZCRA010000321.1:0-3004 GCA_964500945.1 uncultured Verrucomicrobiales bacterium
GCGGATTGAGGAGGTTCATGGCGCCTTGTTTGGAGACATTGAGGAGTTTCCAGATCTCAGCGGGGGCGAGGCTGCCGTGATCGGCAATGAGCCCGAGGAGACGCTCCTGCTTGGGAGAGAGGATGAGTTTTTCGGGATGTGAGGACTGGAAGCGAATCACCCGCTGCCAAACACGCTCAAGGGTGTAGCGGAGCCCGGCGGCAGAGTATTCGAGCCACTGGGTGAGGTCTTCGTCGGCTTCCCTGACCTGAGCAAGAGCCGCGTAGTAAGCCGGGCGGTCTTCCCAATAAAATTCATCGACCGAGAAGATATGATGGGAATCGAAGCCACGGCGGTAGAGGTCCCAAAGGGCGAGGGCGCGGCCAGTGCGCCCGTTGCCGTCCGCAAAGGGGTGAATGTCCTCGAACCGGTAGTGGAGAATGGCAGAGCTGAGAATGGGTGATAGTTCGATCGATGGGCCGTTCCACCACTCCAGCAACTCGAACATCAGCGGCGAGACATCATCAGGATGCGGCGGAAAGTGATCGCCCACCCGCACGCCGATGGTGCGGTAGGCTCCGGCAGTCCCCTGGTCCATGACTTCGCCAGCGAGGAGGCGGTGCAGCTCAAAAAGGTGTTCGTGACGAATCGGCTCGAGATTCGCGTTTTTCTCGACGTAGCGCAGACCGGCAAAGTAGTTAATGACCTCGCGGCGGTGTCGTGGCTCCGAGGCGATCGGCTCGCGGCCTTCTTCCAGCGCCCGGACCTGCTCGAGGGTCAGAGGATTGCCTTCGATGGAGGTCGAGGCGTGTCCGTTGCGGGTGCGGGTGTCCTTCTGTAAGGCTGGAATCCAGGAGAGCTCGACCGATGCTCCCTGAATCCGCTCGCGCAGTGCCGCGATCTCCTCTACCATCGCGAGGAGGGCAGGAGTGATCGAAAATTGCGGTTCAAAAGCCATCGGAAAAGAGTCAACTATGAGTCAAGTTATGCGTCAAGTTGATTTGGTTTTGGAATGGTTTTCGCATTTTGGGCTCACGGTGTGAGCTCAAACTTCACGTCAAAGTGGACGATCTCACTCTGCCCCTGGCTGAGGCGGGATTCGAGGGCTGAAATGAGCTGGTCGCGCTGGTTTTCGATGTCGTCCTCGATGTCGTCGATCTCGCGGCGGGCGCGGCGTTTGCGCTTTTCGGCGCGGCGGATGTCTTCCTGGAGGTACTGTTGTTGCTCCAAAGTTTCGGCATGGCCGGCCTGGTTGCGCAGGGCACGGATCTCGGCCTTGACCTGGACGAGCTGTTCCTCGGCGGCGCGGATTTTGTCATCGGCCCAGCGATCGATTTGTTCGGTGGCCTGGCGGAAGTGGCGGTGGTTGCGCTCGATGGATTGGCTGAGGGTGGCCTCCTGGTGGCGGCGGGATTCGTCGTCGAGGCGCTCGGTGTGGGTGGATGGAATGGTGACCGGATCGTTCGCGGTGCAGGTGCAGGCGAGCAGTCGTTCGGCAGTCTCGGGATCGAGCGAGGGGCCGGGCTGTCCGTTGTCGTCGAGGTGGGCCGTGATGAGAAGAAACTGCTCGGTTTCGTAGGACTCGACGGTGAGCTGGTGGACGCGGCGGTCGGCGTGGTTGCGGGTGTTGAGGAAATTGATGACGACGACGTCGTGCCTTTGCCCGTAGCGGTGGCAGCGGCCGATGCGCTGCTCGACGCGCTGGGGGTTCCACGGCAGGTCGAAATTGATCACCAGCTTGCAGAACTGCATGTTGACGCCCTCTGCGGCGGCTTCGGTGGCGATGAGCATGGTGCCTTTGTCTCGGAAATGCTCGATCAGGGCAGTGCGGATGTCGATGGGACGGGAGCCAAAGATGCGGTCGGTGTCGGCATTTTTCTCCAGCGACTGTTCGTAGATGGGCTTGGCGGCGGCGGCGTTGTTGGAGCCGGTGAAGAGGATGACTTTGCCCCGGTAGCCGTTTTCCTCCCAATAGAGAGCGAGAGCATCCTGGGTGCGGCGGGATTCGGTGAAGGTGAGAGCGCGTTCGTTGTCACCGGTATCGACCATCCGGTCGAAGCCGAGTCGGAGGGCTGAGAGAAGTTCTTTCGTCTTTGTCTCGATGGAAATGCGCAGACCCTGTCTGATGAGGTGATCCAGTTCCGCGATTTCTTCGGTGAGCGCGGTGATGCTGATCTGGGGGAGTTCGATGTCCTGGTCGGAAAGCGCTCCGGCTTCGTCGATCTGGTCGAGAAGTTCATCGAGCAGCTCGCTGTCGACGGTGAGATCGTCGATCAGGTTGACGCGGGGATTTTTCCCATCGCGGAGATCATGGAGCCCGCGCAGGAACGACTGGAGCGTGCCGAGGATGGCTTCGGTGGAGGAGACCAGTAGCTTGCGCAGGATCAGAATGAGCAAGTGGCGACGATTCTCGGGCAGGCAATAGAGATCCTCACGCTGGATGAACCTGGAAACGTCGTCGTAGAACGCCTGCTCCTCGTCGGTCGGCTCGAAGGGATGAGTCAGAGCCTTGCGCTCGGTGTAGCTAATGTATTCGGTGACATCACGACGCAGGGTGCGCTTGCAGAACTGGCGGAGGCGGTGGCGCAAGTGATCGAGATCGCCGCCGGCACGCATGTATTGAGTGGAGAAGGCGGTGCGCTCGCCGAAGATGTTTTCGTCGATGAGCGTCGAGAGGCCGTAGATCTCCAGCAGGGAATTTTGGAGGGGGGTGGCGGTGAGGAGAATTTTTTCCGGTCCTCGAGCGCGTAGCGGATGCCCTGAACGGTCTTGTTGCTGGGGCGGTAGCAGTTGCGGAGCTTGTGGGCCTCGTCGATGACGGCGAGATCAAACGGGATGCTGCGGATCTCGTCCTGATGGCGATTGGCGAACGCGTAGGAACAGATGAGAATTTCCAACGCGTCTAAGGGGCGTGGATTGCCGCCATTTTTCAGCTTTCGATAAGCAGGCGTGTCGAGAACCCGGCACGGAAGGTGAAATTTTTCCTGCAACTCCAGCGCCCATTGATTGCGGATCGAAGCGGGGC
>CAZCRA010000322.1:0-2988 GCA_964500945.1 uncultured Verrucomicrobiales bacterium
CTAGCCTGCGTAATCGCTCCACTCGACGCGTTTTGCCCCGCCCGTCCAGGAGGCGTGGACCATTTCGGTGAAGGTCATGTAACGCAGGCCCTGCTCGAAGGAGGTCCGGGTGACGGGCAGGCCCGCGCGGATCGAGGCGACGAAATCGGCCTCGACCTGCCAGCCCCGGCGGTCCTTTGCCGGGGGATGCCACGGTTGCTCCTGCGTCTCCCCTGCCGCCGCGTGGAAGAGCTTAGCCGCCGAGGCGTCGAAGCGCAGGGCACCGGCGCTGCCGTTGAGGCGAAACTCCATCCGCGGCTGGCCGGACTCGACGCCACTGAAATGGTAAACCAGACGCGCCCCGCTGGTGGCGAAGCGGCCGAAGATGGAGATGCTTTCGGGGATCTTGACCGCGTGCAGGGCGGTTTCGCCGGGATAGGCCCGCTGCCGGGCGAAGATGGCCGCATCGGCCACCAGCCACTCCGGCTCGTCCTCGACCCAGCGCTCCACTGTTTCGTGCAGGATACCCATGGTGAGGACGTTTTTACCGCTCAAAGAGGCGTCCTGTCGCCAGCTCATGGGTGCTGCGGGCGCGGCCAGTTGGCCGCCCGTATGAATGGCGGAGACCTCGAGCAGGCGTCCGATTTTACCCGCGGCGACTGCGCTGCGGATGAGCGCGTCGAAATCGAGGCTGAAGGGGGCCGGGACGATCTGGGCGACTCGTTTTGGATGCCGTCGCGCCGCCGCCAGCATGGCGCGGGCTTCGTCGAGGTCGCGGGCCATACGGGCCTCACAGAGAACGTGCTTGCCCCGTTCGAGCGCCGCAATCGTGGCTTCGGCGTGCAGGCAGGGCCAGGTGCCGACACAAACCGCATCGACCTCCGGGTCGTTGACTACGGCGGTCCAATTCTCCGCGACGCGGGCGATGCCGAATTCCCTCGCCACGGTTTCGGAGGATTCCCGCGTACGGTTGGCCACAACGGCCAACTCGACGCCGCTGATGGCGGCGAAGCCCGGCAGGTGGCGCAGGCGCGTATTCGCTCCGGCACCGATGAATCCGATCCGCAATGACTTCCCTCCCATAGCCTCATGCATACTAGGCCAGGTGGCCCAGATGCAAGTGCAACTGGCGGTCGGTCCGTGCGGCGAACTCGGGATTATGGGTCACGAGGACGAGACTGGAGGCCTCCTGCCCCGCCAGATCAAGCAGCAGGTCCATCACGGCCAGGCCGGTGGCCTCGTCGAGATTGCCGGTGGGCTCGTCGGCCAGCACCACCGCCGGTCGGTTGATGAGTGCGCGGGCCACTGCCACGCGTTGGCGCTCGCCGCCGGACAGTTTGGTCGAATGGTGCTGGATACGGTGCCCCATGCCGACCCGGCGCAGCAGGTCCTCGGCGCGGTCGCGCACGCTCGAGTCGATCCGCCCCGCGATGCGTGCGGCGAGGAGGACGTTCTCAATCGCGTTGAGTTCGGGCGCCAGATAGTAGGACTGGAAGACGAAGCCGATGAAGCCGATGCGCTCGCGGGCGAGAGCGGAGAGCGTACGACGGGCGACGGGGCGGCCGCGCCAGAACAGTTCGCCCGCATCGAGCGGCTCCAGTCCGGAGAGGACGTTGAGCAAGGTTGATTTCCCACTGCCGGACTCGCCGCGGATGCTGACGCTTTCGCCCGCCCGCAACTCGAAATCGATGGCATCCAGCACGAGGATATCGCCGTCTGCTGCCGGAAAAGTTTTCCGGAGACTGTGGGAAGCGAGCAATGGATCGGTGGCGGTGTTACTCACTGCGAAGGGCGTCGGCGGTTTTAAGGCGTGCGGCCCGCCATGCGGGAAGCAGGCCGGCCAGCGTTGAGATGATAATGGCGAAGAGGGTGACGATAACGAAATCGGAGCGCAGGTAATGCACGGGGATTTCGGCGAACTGGTAGAACCGGAGAAAGGCGGCCTCGCTCTGGGTGAGACGGGCGTAGGCGCTGATGATGTCGTTGCGGTAGGTGAGGCACAGCAGCGCGAGAAGAATGCCGAGAATGGTTCCGCACACGCCGATGACGAAGCCTTGTGCGCAGAAGCCGGCCGCCACCTGCCGCGGAGTGGCCCCCATCGCGACGAGCAGGCCGATTTCGCGGGTCTTGCGGATCACGGTCATCATGAGCGCGATGGCGATGGAGAAGGAGGCGACCAGAATGATGAAAATGATAATGAAGGAGATGACCGTTTTTTCGAGTTTGAGAATGAAGAGAAAGTCGCGCTGTGAATCCAGCCAGCTCAAAGCCCGCAGTGGTGACGGGAGCGCCTCATCCATGGAGAGTGCGGCCGCTTCCGCCTCGACGCCGGGCTTGAGTTTCACGGTAAGCCCGTGCACGCCGTCCTCCAGCCCATAGAGTTCCTGCATCAGGCGCAGCGTCCCGATCATTGTATTGCCATCGACCTCGTTCCAGCCGGTGCGAAACACACCCACCACCTCGAGTTCCCGCGGCAAGAGCACCTCGTCCTCCTTCATCCGCTCCAACATAAGCGGCGTGTAGACCTCGACCACCGAGCCCGGCCCCGCGCCGACGGAGTGGGCCAGCCCTTCGCTGAGCAGCACGGCATCGTCGTAGAGGTCATCCACGCCGCCCATCACCATGAAATCTTCCAGCGGCAGCACGCTCGCCTCCAGCACCGGATCGATCCCCCGCAGAAAGGGAAAGGCCGGACGGTTGCGGTGCTGCATCATGACAATGCCCTGAGCGTAGGGCGCGACACCCGCCACGTCCGACCGCTCCCCGACCGTTGCCAGCACCGGCTCCCAATCCCGAATGATTCCGCCCGACTCGATCCGGACATCACCGTTGGTCGCGACGATGGTGGAACGGATCCGCTCGCCAAAACCGTTCATCACGCTCTGCACCACGATCAGTACGCAAACTCCCAACATCACGCCGATGATCGACATGAAGGAGAAGAAGGAAAAAAAGCGCCCGGTCGGAAACAGCTGTTTCAGGGCGAGATACAAATACCACGGCATAGGA
>CAZCRA010000323.1:0-2986 GCA_964500945.1 uncultured Verrucomicrobiales bacterium
GAAGGCGCTCCAGCTTGGTGGAATGACCGGGAGCCTCCTTGTTCACGAGGTAGGTCCGCCCAAAATCACTGATTAGAGAATGACCTACACCAACGAAATGGGTGCCCAGCGATTCAGGAGGCAGCGACGGCCCAATGGCGCATCGCCCCATTCCCACTGGCGGAGCTTTTTTCTCAACAGCCGACGAATCTACCGCTGATCCCTCCTCATTCCTTCTCCTCTCGAATCCGGCGGCGCAGGCGCTCCCTCATCCCTGATTCCATCGGCGTCCACTGATCACCTTCTGCGCTCGACGAAAACTCGCGCAGCTTCTTCCGAATCCAACGGAGTTGCCTCCCATACCGGCGGCAGAACCGGCAAAGCGCGCAGTGCATCGCAAGCGCGACGCGCTGGCGCACCGGCAAACGCTCATCCATCGACCGCGACTGCAGTTCCATCGCCCTCCGGCAACTCGGAATCACCCGGAACATCAGCCGGTCCATTCGACTCTGGAACTTGCGATTCATCACCTCGTCACGACGCTTTGAACCACTTCAATTCTAGGCATTTCCGCAGCCCTTTTCGCGCCCGGTGCAAAATGACCCACAGGTGGTTCGGAGTGATCCCCTCCGCCTCGGTGATCTCTTCCGTCGTTAAGCCGTCCATTTCACGACCGATGAAAACTGTCCGCTGCGCTTCCGGAAGCTCGTCCAGACACCCTTGAAGCACCCCCCAAAACTCCGCCTGCTCTGCCGCATCGTCCGGCACCCGCTCCCACACCTTCGCCGCCGCTTGGGGCAGAATCCGCCCCTCGGTCGTGAACTCGCCCCCGTCCTCGCCGTATTGACTCGTGGACTCCATCGGCACAAACCGCTCCCGCTCCCTCGCCCGAAACCGGTAATAATCGATGATCTTCCGTTTAAGAATGGTCGTTAGCCACGTTTTCACTGAACTCCTCCCTTCGAAACGCTCCCAACCGCGATAACCCGCCAGCAGCGTCTCCTGCACCAGATCCTCCACCGCACTGGGATCGGACACCCGGTAAGCCGCATACCCGTGGAGGTAATCCCCAAACTCCTCCAGCCATTGCTCGGGTTCGCTTGGGTTCCGACCGCTCCGCTCATCCTTCATCCACTTCCGTCTTCCATCGATCCGCCACATTACAAGTTCCAGTCACGCTGAAGAAGCCGCAGTCCCAGCCGCCACCGCTTTCAGTCTTCTCGAAAAGGGACTTCCAACTCACATTCCAGGAACCAACTCTCCGTCCCGTAGCGATCAGTCACGGGAGCTGTGGTCCTTTAGTCGCCGGTTGGGCGCCTACCTTAAACGGTCGCTGCGCCACCTAACTCAGTTTGCGCCTGCACCGGAATAGCACGGGATTAAGGACGTTCATTGGCGGCTTTCGCCGCTCTCAAGGACTGAAGTCCTTGCCACTTTGCTCGAGGGCTACGCTTAATCCCGTGCTATTCGCCTGCACCGTAAATTGAAACCCATGGCCGCGATGCGTCGGCTCTACGCGATACCCAAACCATTTAACCCCGGAATGTGAGTTCCAAAAAACCAGCGTGAGTCGCTCTTTTCGCACCACCCAGTAATGAATCCACCCTTTGCCCGACTTCACGAACATGATTTCATTCCGTATCTGGCTGGTCGCCGTCGCCGGGCTGGCACTCCAAGGCCCCGCTCCACTCGCCGCTCAAAGCCTCGAAAAGACGTTCGATCTCTCCAACCTTCAAATCGAACCCGACGAGATCAGGGCGGGAGGTCCACCCAAAGACGGCATCCCGTCCATTGACCACCCAAAATTTGTCTCTCCGGACCGGGCCGATTTCCTTCAGCCGGATGACCTGGTTCTCAGTCTTACCATCGGTGGCGAAACGCGCTCTTATCCGCTTCGTATTCTCGTCTATCACGAACTGGTGAACGACGTCATTCGGGGAAAGCCCATCCTCGTCACCTACTGCCCGCTGTGCGGCACCGCCATGATCTTCGACCGGAAGCTGGATGGCGAATCCGTTGAATTCGGCGTGTCCGGACTCTTGTATCAAAGCGACGTCCTCATGTATGACCGCAAAAATCTCGGACTCTGGACACAGCTCGGCACGACCGCAGTCAGCGGGAAACACGCCGGGCAGAAACTCCCCTGGCTTTCGAGCGAACAGATGACCTTCTCCGCCTGGAAAAAAAATTATCCCAACGGAAAGGTCCTCAGCACGGACACGGGCTCCGCGCGCGACTACACCCGCACCCCCTATCGCGGCTATGAATCCAATCCGGGGACGATGTTCCCGGTTCCCTCGCATCGGGACGACCTTCCGCAGAAGACCTGGGTGATCGGCGTGATTGCGGAGGAGCAGCCACTGGCGTTCGAGGTTGCGAATCTCGCTGAAAAAGGAGAAATCCACCTCGGGGGTAAACGTTTCGTCTACCGCTTCGACGCCGCCTCGCGCCGCTTCCGTTTCCAAGGCGCCGACGGACGAGCAATCCCGCACACCTACGCCTACTGGTTCGCCTGGCAGGCCTTTTACCCAAAGACGAAGCTGTTTCCCGGCCAATGATTCAGGGGACCTCTAAAAACCCCCGCGGCCGCGCCGAGGGGCTCCCGCTTTTGGAGGAAAGCGGCTCCCGCCGGAAGCTGGAAGAAGCGGCCCTGCGGGAGCCGATGCCCTGAACCTCAGGTCTTGGCTCGCGGCTCACGCTGGTTTTTTGAGGTCCCCTTCATCCGGAGCAGACGGCCGAAACCAGCTCCAGCCGTTTCGGTCTCGAACAGACTCCGCGTCGCCAGCCCGGCTCGAGGCGCGTCATTTGGCGTCCGGTTCGATCACGATTTCGCCAGCCTCACCGCCAGCCGTGAAATTTTTCCTTTGGGGACGATTTCTTTACGAGGCGACAGCGCAGACTGAGGACGTCATGGATGATAGTTTTTCGGTGAAGCTGAATGGCACGGTCTTAATCCCGTGTCATTCGGCACTGAGCCCAAGCTGAAACTCGGGAATCGGGCGGGAAT
>CAZCRA010000324.1:0-2952 GCA_964500945.1 uncultured Verrucomicrobiales bacterium
TGGTCTCGTTGCCATCCGCATCGCGGCTCTTGATCAGGTTGCCGTTGGAATCATATTCCATTTCGACAACGGTCCCGCCAGCTTCGATGCGGGTTGGCAGATTGAAGGTCGCTTCGTAATCGACCTGCGTCGTGAAACCGGTCTGCACCATGGTGCTGGAGGTGAGGTTTCGATTTTCGTCATATGCCATCTGATATTGACCGCCATTGGGCAGAGTGGCTTCGCTGGGAAGGCGGTCGGTGTTGTAGATGGCACTCGATTCGCGGCCCAGGGCGTCGATTTGCATCGTCGTCTGGCCGAAATCGTTCATGACGCGGGTCTGGGGGTTGTCGTTACCGTCGGCCATGTCAAAGGCCAGGGTTTCCGAAGGGCGGGCGGGCGATAGGCTCGTGCCGTCCGCACCGTCGGTCTGCTCACCATTGCTGAGCTGTGGTTGATAATGGTAATCGGTGCCGTCGGCGCGGGTTACCCGTGCCAGCCGCAGGTCGGCATCGAAATGGTATTGGCGCTGCTGGCCGAGCAGATCGGACTGCGCGGTCATGAGCCCGCGGTCATCGTATCCGAACACCCGGCGGGTGCCATCGGGATTGACAATGGTGAGCAGGTGGCCCGCAGCATCATATTCGAATCGGGTCACGCGACCCGCTGGATCGGTGATGCTGTCGAGTTTGCCATTTGCGTAGGCAAGGGTGGTGACAAGGCCCACCGGATCCGTGACCGTGCTGAGCGACTCTGCAAATCCGTCGCTATCGATGTCGCTATAGGCGTATCCAGTGGTGTTGCCCAAGCGGTCGCGAACGGCGATTTGCCGGCCTTCTTCATCAAAGACCTGCTCGCTGGTGTCGGGAAAGATCCGCACATACCGCCCGCCAGGAATCGGATGGCTGCTGACCTGTTCGAGACGACTGGAATCGCCCGGTGAACCCGAATAGGATGTATAGCGAATGATTTCGCTGAAGAGCGGGATCTCTTCGATCACCTCCAGATCGTCGATGAGCAGGGAGGCGCGGGAAGGTGGCGCGACCGGTTCGCCATAACCGTAGGGATCTTCTTCTTCTTCGGCCCGCAGTTCGACATGGAGGTAGGCCTGCTTATTGCGCGCAGCGCTGGGAACGGAGATGCTAACTTTCTGAAATCCCGAACGAAAGGCGTAACCGGTATCAGCTCCGGCCTGGATCGGCTCGAGATAGAGACCGAAGAGACTGCTTGAACCGCTGTAATCGGCAAAGTCGGCTTCGTCCGCGTAGTTCTCCGTGCGGGTATTCGAGTACCGAAGCTCGGCGAAAATGCGTCCGTCCGGCCGTGCCTCGCGCAGATCGACGAGGAAGTCGGCTTCGATCTGCACCCGGCTGGCGTCGGGCGGCAGAATACCAAGGGGAAGGCTCAGGCTGGCAATGGGTGATGTGGTCGGGTCGACCTGCAATTGCACCATTCGCTCGCCCTGCGGTGCGGTGGCCAGACCGACGGCATGCACATTGACAACTTGGCCAGTGCGCCGGTATCCGGAGAGATCCCCCAATTCAGCTCCGCGGACGTTACTATCCCCGAGACGGGTGCCGGTCGTGGAGCGCACGAAGCGGGTCAGCTTGCCATCACCGCTGGCGATGAGCACGTTTTCCTGCGGCCACCATCGGTCGCGGATGGTCTGGAAAACGAGCCGGTCGATATTGGCCACCGTCCAACCGGTGCCGAGGGCGGGGAAAAGCTCGCGGCTGTTGTAGAGTGCAAAGAGATCGTCGAGCCTGCGAGCCCGTGAAGAGGTTTCGCCCGTGGTCGTGCCTCCGGGCCAGTTGGCGCGATACCCGAGGCCGGTCTGAGCGGTGACTTCGTAGTATCCGGTCTGGGCGTTCTCCATCGGGATGCGCACCGATGCGTTTTTCGGGCCGGTGAAAGGAATGACCTGGGCAGGGTCCAGATAGAGCGTGCTACTACCCTCTGAGGTATGGGCTGAGACGCGATGGAAGACCGGCAGCGTGTTGCCGTTGCGCGCGTTTTCGAACTCGATATTGATCAATGCATCCGGCTGCGCCATGCCGGAGGAATATTTGAGGGTCATCGCACGCGCGCTGCCCAGCGAATGGTAAGATGGGATGGTGTGGGTTTCCATCAGCGAGCCGTCGAGATAAGAAACGGTGGAACAGGCGGTGCCTTCCTGATCCTGGGGCGTCTTGCTATTCCCGCCGGTATTGGTGACGTCCCCTCCGGAGGGTCCCACCACATGCCAGTCGAAGGTGGCGAGCCCCGAACCAGGATCAGTGACCATCTCGCCCCCCACCATGCTCGCTCGCCCCGAAAGCTCGAATCTTCCGGAGTCTTTATTGAGCGAATAAAAATCGAGCGGTGTCCCATCAGGGAAATTGTAAATATCTGGCATGACCAGCTTGGCCGGCTGGCTCAGGATGGTGTTCTCCGGCTGCAGTGAGATGAGGTAAGGGAACCGCATGCCTGCCCCCATGCAGTTGGGAGTGCGGTCACCTGGAATTTCGATCATGGTGACCGTGCCCTCGCTATCGCCATTGGGGAAGGTGATGGTGGTATTAGGCGGAATGATCACCCGCACACCGGGGTGCGCGGGGTTGGTAATGACTTGTTCGGAGGGTGCGTCGGAGACGATATAAACGCCTTGGGTGCCGTCGACTTCCGGCAGATAAATGGGCCGTTCCCAATGCGTGATCTTGTTCCAGAGCACGGTGAGTTCGGTGGTAACCGGAGCGTATTGCTTCGCGTTGGTCGTTTGAAATTCCGTGTTCAGGAAGAAGGGTTGCGGGCCAGGCTCCAATCCGCTGATTTCGAACCGTCCATCGGGACCGGTGTAGACGGAGGAGCCACCCAGGAGGGGGATGACTTCGACGTTGGCGAGCGGGGTGCCGTCGACGGAGCGGACTTCGCCTTTGAGCCGGGTGCCGCTGATCGAGGCGTCGACGGTGAAGGTGCTTTCATCAAAGGCGACCA
>CAZCRA010000325.1:0-2948 GCA_964500945.1 uncultured Verrucomicrobiales bacterium
GGAAAGTGCTCGTTGCAGGCGGTGCAGTACGACGTGAGTGCGAAAGAGGACTCCCACCGGGTGGCGCCGCAATACGGGCAACTCACCTCCACCCTCTTGATGCGCTTTGATCGGTCGTTAGGCGTGGGATAAACGGGTTAGCGTTTTCACTTCCGGGGCGCCTGTCTCCGCGACTCCCTCAGGAGGCCGGTGCCGCGCTGGGCGATGGCGCTGCGCCCGGAGCCGGCTTCGGAGGACCACCAATCGGTGGTTTCGGCGAGTCCGAACTCCTCGGTGCCGCGGAAGCCGCTCCACCGACCTTCGATGCGCCCATGAACGTCGCACCCTCTTCGATCGCCAACGTGCCGGCTGCGATATCACCGTTTAGCTCGGCGTTCGATTTCAACTCACACCGGTCCGTTACCGTGATATTTCCATCGACCTTACCAAAAACAGAAACCGACTTGGTTTTGATCTCACCCTTGATCCGGGCGTTCTCACCAACCGTCAGGTTCCCATCAGAATTCACCTCTCCCTCAATTTTTCCATCAATGATCAGATCATTGGAAAATTTGAGATTTCCGATAATTTCAACGTCGCTGGACAGAATGTTTTTGTTGGAGCTCATGACGGGTGAGGAAGCGGGTCGCGGTTGCGTGGGCTGGCTGGCAGGCGCCTGCGCGGGAGCCGGTGACGGGCTCGCCGGGCGCTCTGCTGCCGGTTGTTCTTGATTAATGATTTGCTTGAGCACGGCGAAACTAAATCAACGAGCCTTATAAATTGTCAATGTCCGATTGCAAAACGGTGAGGGTCCTTGTCCTTTCCTGCGAACAGATGCCCCACTTTGGACGAAGCCACTCCTCCAGCCATTCTGGCGAAGCCCAAGTTTTTCGAACGGACCTCCAAAAATAAAATCTACGCCGCTTCCACGGTTATCGGAAGTTCCCCTCAATTCTCGTCGCCTTCGGCCAGTTCCTCCGCCGGATAGGTCCAAATCTCCGCCAGCGAAGGATGATAGTGCGGCGCTTCCGCCAGCTGCTGCGCCCTCGCACGAAACCTCATCGCCACCACCACCTCGTGAATCAAATCGACCGCCGATGGCCCAACCACCGCCCCTCCCAAAATCTCGCCGCTCGCCGCATCGGCCATCAGCTTCACAAAACCCTCCGTCTCGCCCAAAACCATCGATTTTCCGTGATCCGAAAAGGGATAAGACGCCACGCGGTAGGCCACCCCTTCCTCCTGCAGTTCCCGCTCCGTCTTCCCCACCAAGGCAACCTGTGGCTCGCTGAAGACGCCAAACAGCTTCATCCGGTAATCCATCCGTTTCTCCGGAACGCGATCCCATCCCAAAAACCGGGCCGCGTTCGATGCCCCGGTTTCTCCCTGAAGCACGGCCAGATGCACGACTTCCAAGGGGCCGCTGACATCGCCTCCCGCATAGATCCCGGGACACGTCGTCGCCTGCCGGTCATCCGTCCGGATTCGCCCCTTCTCGAGTTCGATGCCGAGCTCTTCCAGCCCGAGATCGTCAACGACGGCCGTCCGCCCCAGGGCCGCCAGGATTTCTTCCGAAACGACTTCGACCTTCCCCTGCCCTCCCCACTCAAACGTCACCTTCTTTCCTTCCGGCAGCCGTTCCACCTCGAGCAGCTGCGTTCCGGTGTAAACCTCCATGCCTCGCTTCCGGAACGCGTCCTCCACCACCCTGGCGCAGTCCTCGTCCGCCTCTTTCAGCACTTGATCACTCCGCTGGATCAAGGTCACGCGCACCCCCAGAGCCTCCAGATAGTGCGCCATCTCCAAGGCGATCGCCCCGCCCCCAAGCACCGTGACGGATCGAGGGAGAGTCTCCAGATCCAGCACGTCGTCACTGGTGAGATACCCCGCCTCGGCCAATCCCGGAATCGCCGGCACCGAGATCCGCGACCCCGTCGCGATGAAAACCGAGCGAGCTTCCACTTCGGCCTCTCCACCGTCGAGCATCCGGACCGCCAGACGGTTCGCGCTCAAGAACCGCCCACGCCCACGAATCAGATCAAATCGCCCATCCTGAAGCTGCCCTTGTCGATACCCCGCGAAGTCGTCGATCAACCGACGCTTGCGTTCGACGATCTCCTCCGGCTTCACCTCGGTCTTCTCCGCCCTTAGACCGAACTCCCGCGCCCGGCGCACCGATAGGTGACGATTGGCCGAGGCAATGATGGCCTTGCTCGGCATGCACCCCTTCAAAATGCAGAGCCCGCCGAGTTCCTCCGCCCCGTCGATGACCACCGTGCGCAGGCCCAAGTCCACGCCCGTCTGTGCCGCTGCATAGCCGGCACTTCCCCCTCCCAAAATCGCAAAATCATACGTCATCCGGCCCAAACATAAGGCTCCACGCTCATTCTGCAGGGCCGCAGTGCCACTTTTTTCCCTTGCCCCGCACGCCTCACCCGTGGAAGGGCTTGCCCATGGGTCAAGAACTCGAGGAGGGCTCCCGGCTGCAGCTGGATTTCGACAAACTGAAAAAGGTCGCTGAGTCCGGTTCAGCGGTCGTTCCTGCCATCGCGCAAGATGTGGATACCGGTGAGGTCCTGATCGTCGGGTATGCCAACGCTCTTGCTTTGGAAACCGCCCTGCGCGAGCGCAAAGCCACCTTTTGGAGCACCAGCCGGAACGAACTCTGGATCAAAGGAAAAACCTCCGGCGATTACCTCGAACTCGAAGAGGTTAGGGTGAACTGCGAGCAGAACAGCCTCCTCTATCGTGTTCGCCTCGCGGGGGCTGGCGCCTGCCACACGAAAAACGCCAAAGGCCAGAGCCGGCACGGATGCTATTACCGCCGAATCCGTTCCGACGGCTCACTCGAGTTCGTCCCCGGCCGCGACTGATCCCTTCGCGGCCAACGCTTCCGCTCGACGCTTCTCCCTGGAGGGGACCTCTAAAAACCAGCGCGAGCCGCGAGCCAAGCCCTGGGCGTCAGGGCA
>CAZCRA010000326.1:0-2947 GCA_964500945.1 uncultured Verrucomicrobiales bacterium
CTCCAGCCAGTCGAAGAAGCGGCGGATGCCCAGGCCGGAATCGTCGGGATTCGCGAATTCTTCGGAGGCCAGGCTGGAGCGACGGCGACCGTCCCAAGAGTTCGCGTCTTGGTAGGAGTCGACATCGAAAGTCTTGGTCGAGATGTCGCGGGTCTTGTCGACGGTGGCGACGGGGCGACCGTCCTTGATCTCGAAACCGGAGGCGAACTTCTCTTTGATCTTGTCGACGTCGCCGGTTTGCTGCCTCCAAGCATCGCTAAAGGAGATGCGCTGCTCGGTGCGCAAGACCGTGCGCTCGGAGGCGCAGCCGCCGAGGCAGAGGGTCAGCAAGACGAAGGGGAGGGAGCGAGGCATCAGGGGATTCTACCGCATCAAGACGTGGCGGGCGAGAGGTTCCTTCAAGGGGGCGGCGGGCTGCTGGAAAAGCCTGGGCGGCAGCGGGACAGCCGGTTTTGGCCGAAAGACGATAAGTGCCTAAATCGAAAATCGTGACTCTAAAAGCACGAAAATGATTTTGTGCGTGAGGGCGGACACCGGTCCGCGATCCATCCTGGGGCGTCCTGATTTCGCCCTGATTACCTCTAGCTATTACCATGAAAAAGATTCGTCTTATCTCCCTCGTCGTCGCCGGGCTGGTTCCGGCCGTGTCACTCCTCCATGCCTCCGTCCTTACCCAGGAAGCGCAGAAGGCGCTGACCCCGGATCAGGTTCTTGAAGATCTGATGCAGGGGAACAAGCGCTTTGTCGCAGGTGAGCTGAAACTCCACCAAGCGGTAAAGGATGAGGTGGCCGCCACCGCCACGGGTCAGTTTCCGCAGGCGATCATTCTTTCGTGCGTTGACTCCCGGGTTCCGGTCGAGGTGGTCTTCGACCAGAATATCGGTGACGTTTTCGTCGCAAGAGTGGCGGGCAACGTCGAGAATGTGGATATTTTGGGCAGCATGGAGTTCGCCACGAAGGTGGCGGGTGCCAAACTGGTGATGGTGTTGGGGCATGAGGCCTGCGGGGCGGTGAAAGGGGCCTGCGACCATGTGAAGATGGGCAATCTGACGGAGCTGCTCGCGAAGATCACGCCTGCCGTCGATGCCGTGGCTTCGGAATTCCCTGAGGATCAGCGGACATCGGCCAACAAGGAATTTGTCGAGAAAGTCGTCGCGGCAAACGTGGATTTGACAGTGAAAGACATCCGGGAAGCCAGCCCCGTTCTGGCCGAACTGGAGAAGGGAGGTCAAATCAAGATCGTCGGTGCGCTCTATGACTTAGACACTGGCGAAGTTACCCTCAAGGAATAGACCTCCCACATTACAGACGGTTTGGGCTTCTACTCCATCCGATTTGTGCTATAAGGCGCGTATGAAATTCCCAACTCTACGCGCTCTTTTTCTTTTGGCGATTCTCGGTCTCTCAGGGCTGGGATCGGTTTTTGCCGGTGCCGAGGAGCGGTCTGGGAATGTCGTCTTTCTTCATCCCGACGGTGCCGGGCTGCAGGGGTGGGCCGCCTGCCGGATGCTGAAGGCGGGTCCTGACGGCGAGATCGCCTGGGACCGGATTCCGGAGTTTGGGCTCTACCGTGGGCACATGGAGGATGGGTTGACGGCGACTTCGCACGGTGGCGCCACGTCGCACGCCTTTGGGGTGAAAGTTCCGGCGGATTCCTACGGGATGGCGGGCACCGAAGCGCTGACGGCGCTCTCGGGTTTCGATGGGAGCCTGATGCGGGAAGCGATGGCAGCGGGAAAAGCCGTGGGCATCGTGAACTCGGGTCACGTGGGCGAGCCGGGGACGGGGTGTTTTTTGGCGAGCGTGCCGACGCGGAAAGCGGTGACGGCGATCGCCGAACAAGTGGTTTTGAGTGGGGCCGAGGTGATTTTTTGTGGTGGAGAGGTGATGATGCTGCCGAAGGGGAAGCGGGGGGTGCATGGTGAGAACGGGATCCGTGAGGACGGCCGGGATTTGATCCAGGAGGCGCGGGATGCGGGTTACACTGTGATTTTCACGCGGGAAGATCTGTTGGCGTTGGAGACGGACACTGCGGGGAAGGTTTTGGGGGTCTTCGCGGCGGAGGACACGTATAACGACCTCAGCGAGATCGAGCTGCGGGCAGCGGGGTTGCCGCTGTATCAGCCCGGGAGTCCGACGGTGGCGGAGATGGTGAAAGTGGCGCTGGCGCTTTTGAACCGGCACGAGGAAGGGTTTCTGCTGGTGGCAGAGGAGGAGGGGTCGGACAATTTCGCGAATCAGAACAACGCGGCGGGGACGCTGGAAGCGTTGATGCGGGCCGACGCAGCGATCGAGGCCGGGCTGAGCTTCGTGGAGGCGAATCCGGACACGCTGCTGGTGACGGCGGCGGATACCGATGCGGGCGGGCTTCAAGTGGTGGCACCGTGCGAATCGACGGGGATGGCTTTCGAGGCGGACCGGAAACTTCCGCCGTGGATGCCTAACGGGGCGCCGCTGGATGGGGTGGACGGAGCGGGATCCACGCCTTTCGAGTCGGCGCCGGACGCGAACGGGCGTCGCTTTCATTTCGGGATTTCCTGGGCGGGCTACACCGACGTGCACGGCGGTGTGGTGGCGCGGGCGGCCGGGCTCAACGCTGGGACGTTGGGGGCAACGGTCGATAACACCGACATCTACCGGATCATGTACCGGACGCTCTTTGGAAAAGAGGCGGACTAGTGTGGTAAAAGCCAAGGTCATCACAAAATTGAAGAAAGGAACTTTTTGAGATTTACCTCCCTGCGGTCGGAATTTTTGGATTGCGCGGCCCTTTTCTTCAACTTCTGCGTTGCTCATTGGTCACTGAGCTCGCTCAGCTTTGCCGCCGCCCTGCGGGCTATCCTGACCGGGCAGGCATGTCGCGGAGCTCCATTCGCTTTCCGCCTTCGCCGAGGCTTCCGACTTCGCTAAAGCTTCCGACTTCGCTAAAGCTTCCGACTTCGCTAAA
>CAZCRA010000327.1:0-2931 GCA_964500945.1 uncultured Verrucomicrobiales bacterium
AGCTCGCCACCTGGCAGCGCCGCGCCGTGGAGGCCCGCCCCGACCTCCACGCCCTCGCTCGTGCCATCGAGGCCCGCCGCACCGAAGTCGAACTGGCTCGCCTCGACCGCCGCCCCGATCTCTCCGTCATGGCTACCTACAACAGTCTTTGGCAAGCCTCTGAACAGCAGGGACTCATTGGCCTCGGCTTCGAGATTCCCCTCGGCGCCGATCTCGATGCAGCCCTGCGCGAACGCCGCGCCCAACTCGACGAAAGCGAGGCCCGCTTCGCCGCCGCCGTGGATCGCGTCGCCCTCGAAGTTTCGGAAGCCTGGGAGGCCGCCACCGAAAGCCTTCACGTGGTTCACCTTTACCGGGACAAAGTCATCCCCACCACCGAGCAGGCTCTCGAAGCAGCGCGTGCCGATTACGCCGCCGGAAAAACCGACGTCCTCCAGCTCCTCGCCGCCGAGAAAAATCTGCGACTTGCCCGCCTCGAATCCCAGCGCACCCTCGCCCACTACCACACCCACCGCGCCCGGCTCAAAGCCGCCGCCGGCCAAGGCTTCTGACCCCCCCCCACTAACCTTCACTTAAAACCTAGCATGAAAAACTGGTTGCCGTTCCTCAAAAAATTCGCCGTTCCACTCGCTGGCCTTGTAATCTCGTTAGGAGCTTTCTTGGTTTTTCGCGCTCCCATCGTCGCCTGGTTCGGCATGGATTCGATGCCCGCTAGGGAGTCCACCGCACCGAAACGCTCGGACACGAAAGGCTCCGCGCCACAAGGCTCCGGCACAAAGACCAGCGCCAGCTCACCCGCAGACCCCGCCACCCCCATCAATACCATTTGCCCCATCCTCGAAGATCCCATTCCCGCCGACGCCGCCACCGTCACCTGGAACGGCCACGTCATCGGCTTCTGCTGCCCACCCTGCGACGTCGATTGGAACGCCCTGCCCGAAGCGGAAAAACAGGCTTTCGTCGATCAATCCCTCGCCGCCTCGGCCTCCGGCACTCCCCCGCCCAGACCCGCCAAATCGAAGCGCCCCGCCCCCAAAGCCGAGGACATCGCCTTCCACACCTGCTCCATGCACCCCAGCGTGAAGTCGCAGGATCCCGGCACCTGCCCGATCTGCAAAATGGATCTCACCCCGGTGACCCACGAAGAAGTGCGCGATGGCATCATCTTCGTCGACAAACGCCGCAGCAAGCTCATCAACCTGCGGACCGCCCCGGTCGAACCCCGCGCCCTCGTCCGAGAAGTCCGCGCCGTCGGCCGCGCCACTTACGACGAGACCACCCTGCGCGACATCACCTTTGAAAACCAACGCCTGAACCGCGTCTGGGTCGAAGTCGCCGTCTACGAAAGCGACCTCGCCCTGATCCAACAGGGTCAAATCGCCCAGCTCACCCTGTCCCACCTCCCCGGCGTCGCGCTGGAAGGCGAAGTCGTCTTCATCGATCCTTGGGTCGATCCCAAAACCCGCACCGCCCGCGCCCGCATCGTCGTCGACAACGCCGACGGTCGCCTCAAGCCCGACCTCTTCGCCGAGGCCCGCATCCAGGTTCCCCTCGGCGAACACCCCGCCATCCCCGCCGAAGCCGTCCTCCACGCCGGCGAGACCGATGTCGTCTTCGTCGATCTCGGCGAGGACCGCATCCGCCCGCAAAAAATCGACCTCGGCCACCGCGCCGGTGAGTGGGTGCAAGTGCGCAAGGGCCTCAAGCCCGGCGACGTCATCGTCACCTCCGGCAACTTCCTCGTCGCCTCCGAAAGCAAACTCAAATCCGGCAAAGACTCATGGTAACCGATCCCTCTTCAATACCCGCAAGTTCCTTGTAAAACGATAATCCGCACGGACGTCAGCACCCGCTCACAGCGTCTTCAGCCCGACGAGCTTCGCCAGCGCGTTTGCCTTGGCATCAAAGGATAGGAAGCGTTTGCACTGCAGCTTTAACGCGGAGGCCACATGCATGACATCATAAGTGCGGAAGCCATGAGTGGCCGTGTAGCGGCGCACCAGCGAGTCGAACTGGGAGTCGATGTCAGGGAGGCTCAGGTTGACGAGGCGCAAGTCGCTGCCCTTCACCAGATCATCCCCAAACTCCTGATGCGCCACCATCGCCATCTCAGGAGTCACCCTCCATTGCCCGCTCGTACGGCTCTCAAAGACCATCCGCTCCGTGGCATTCGCTACCTCAAACTTCAACAGTTCGGTGACAGGAATAGGCCAAGCAGCGCCAAGAGGGTCATCTCTCAAAAACGCCTGAGCAGTCGGGCGCTCAGGCATCGTCAGGTAGATTTTCACCAACGCGTTGGCATCACAGTAGGTGGTCATTCTTCGCCTGCGATGATGCGGTTGATGCGCTCCATTTCCTCTTCAGGAGGCGGCACAAAGCCCATCTCCCGGAATCGCTGCGCACGCGCTTCGCTCTTCTTGAAAAAAGCATCGGCGATCTCTGCCTGCGTCAAGCTGCGCTCTGCGGTTTTCTTCGGTGCCACCGTGAAGACCTCTCCACTGCGGGCACGGACTTCGACGACGCCATATTTCCGCACCGCATCCAGCAGTTCAGCGGTGCGCCGACTCAGGTCTCTCACGGTAAAGCTGGGTGTCGTGCTCATGACTGACTTAGGTTGTCAGACATTGCACCTAAAGTCAATCCTGCATCCCCACAAAAACTCATGGTAACTCCATCCTCCAACGAACCCGGCAACGAACCCGGAAGTGGATCCGGCGGCAACCCCACCAACGAACCCGGCGGCAGCGGCACCTTGGAAAAGCACGGCCCCATCGCCCGGCTCATCGCCGCCTGCGCGCGCAATCCCTTCCTCACCCTCGCCACCGTCGCGGCGATGGCAGCTTGGGGATACTACTCGTTGCGCCAGGCCCCGCTCGACGCCATCCCCGACCTCTCCGACGCCCAGGTCATCATCCTCACCGAATGGCCCGG
>CAZCRA010000328.1:0-2909 GCA_964500945.1 uncultured Verrucomicrobiales bacterium
AAAACCGAACCAGCCTAGTAGTTCATCAAACTTGAGTTGTAGGGTAGTTTCGGGGGTCGACGATCGAAATTCTGGCGAATTCCGCTACGATCACTCGTTTGGTCAGGCATCAAATCGGCATTGACGCACAACTAGGGGTTCGTTTGAGAAGCCACTGGTCGGATTTGAACCGACGACCTACGCATTACGAATGCGTTGCTCTACCCCTGAGCTACAGTGGCGGACGAGGCGAGCCTGAAAAGTAGTGGCGTGGCGGGAAATGTCAACCAGACGGTGGTTCGGGCAGATCGGCAGCCGTGCCCCCGGCGAAAGCCTCTGCGGCTTCCGCTACGTGAAGGCGGCTGCGGCCTCGCGGAGCGCTTTGCGCATGGATGGCACGGAAGGACGGCGGGCGAACCAGTATTCGAACGACTCGATGCCTTGCCAGAGGAGCATGGAGAGGCCGTTTACCCCCCGCGCACCCTGTTCCTCCGCAGCCTGCAGCAGGCGGGTTTTGGGTGGTCGGTAGACCATGTCGTAAACCAGATGATGCGGCTGAATGAGCGGCGCCGACAGCACTTCGGGATCGGTCCGCTTCATCCCTAGATTAGTCGCGTTGATGATGAGGTCGATGTAGTTCAGTTCCTCCGCCAGTGCATTTTCCTCCCACGGCACGGCCGCGATGCGATCGACCGGACCCGAGAGCTTCGAGTCCTGAAATTCCGGCGCTAGTTCACGAGCCAACGCCTCGGCCTTTTCCGGTGTCCGGTTCACGAGCACCAGCCGCTCGCAGTGGTCCGACGCACACTGGATCGCGGCCGCCCGCCCCGCTCCGCCTCCGGCGCCGAGTAAAAGGATGCGGAGATCGCCCAAATCGACCGAGAACTCGTCTCTCAGCGCTTGGCGCAGCCCCGGCGCATCGCTGTTGAAGCCGAAAACGCGACGGTCCTCGAATAGTAAGGTGTTCACGGCCCCAATCCGCTTCGCCATGGGCTCCAGTTCATCGACGAAGGGAACGACTGCGGTCTTGTGCGGAATCGTGACGTTCACGCCCAGGAAACCGAGTTCCTTGAAACGCTGGATCGCCTGCGGGAGTTCATCCGGCTTCACGTGGACCCGGACATATTGCGCATCAATCCTGGCCGACTGCAGAGCGGCGTTCTGCATCGGGGGCGACAGCGAATGTTCCACGGGATCCCCGATGACGGCGAGGCGTGGCGGAGGCTGGAGACCGACCGTGATGGCGGGCCATTGATCGAGATCCGGGACGGTATAGACGTCGCGCGACGACTGCATGACTGATTTACTACGCTCCTTCGCCGAGTTTGGCGATGCATTCCCGGATGCGCTGCACGACTTTTTCTTTCCCCAGAAACTCCAGGACACGGACCAGGCTCAGCCCACCACCCTGGCCGCTGACCGCCACACGGCACGGAAACATCAACGCCCCCTTCTTCACGTCAACTGCGGCAGCGGCCGCTTCAATTGCCTCCTCGATCTCCGGACCGGTCCAAGTGACGATCTCCTCGAAGGTCGTTGTCAGGGAATCCAATCCGGTTTCGACTCCTTCCCGGCTGCGCACCTTTTCCCAAGCACCGGCGTCCGCCTCAAAGTCGTCCCGAAAGAGGAAATTGGTCCAGACCGGTGCATCGGAAAAGACCTCGAGCTTCGTGCGAAGCTCTTCCAGCAAGGCGTCGGGCAGAACGCCCGCGTCCCCGCCGACAAAAGGGGCGATGCCTTCGCGGATCCCGGTGGCGGGCAGATCCTTCAGATACTGGCCGCTCAGCCAGCGGCATTTTCCGAGGTCAAACCGGGCGTTCGACCGGTTCACCTGCTCCAGACTGAAACGCTCGATCAAGGCCTCGCGACCCAGCACCTCGGAGTCGTCCTTTGGTGACCAGCCCAGCAGAGCCAGGTAATTCACGACCGCTTCGGGGTGGAAACCCAGCCTCTGGTAATCGGCGATGGCTGCACCTTGATCTCGCTTGCTCATCTTCGTGCCGTCCGAATTCAGAATGAGTGGGATGTGGGCGAACCGCGGCGGTTCCGCGCCGAAAGCCTCGTAGAGATCGAGATGGCGGGGGGTGTTCGAGAGGTGATCTTCTCCACGGATGACGTGCGTGATCCCCATCTCGATGTCGTCCACGACGCTGACGAAGTGAAAGATGTAGGACCCATTGGCACGCCGGATCGTCATGTCCGGCTCGTCGCGGTCCGTGAAGGCTGCATCGCCGCAGATCAGATCGTGGATGGTGCGGGGTGCATTGCTCCCTCGGAATCGGATGGCTCCGTCTTCCTCGTAAACCCGGTCGGCATCCTGGAGTGTTTGGAGGTAGCGGTCGTAAATGTGCACCCGTTCGCTCTGCCGGTAAGGGTCCAAGTCTCCTGCAGCACCAGGTCCTTCATCCCAGTCCAGGCCGAGCCAGCGCAGTCCCTCGAAGATGGCCTGGTTAGCTTCGGGCGTGTTGCGCTCCGCATCCGTGTCCTCGACACGGAGGACGAAGGTGCCGTCGTGGTGACGGGCGAAAAGCCAATTGAACAAGGCTGTTCGGGCACCTCCGACGTGAAGGAGGCCGGTGGGCGAAGGGGCGAAGCGAACGCGAATGGGAGCCATCGGGGGCAATGGAAGCCGAGCGAGGAGGAAATTTCAACAGGCAGGTTTTGGGCGTGAATTGGCGGGCCGAAAAAACTGATTTTCGAGGTTCACCAAAGCAGCCGAAATCAGACTTTGCATTATATGTATTGTGCGAAGTTATAACTGCGCTCGCTGTGCTGATGATTTATCCCCTTTGAATGATGAATTGCTCTGGCTTCGTCCGCGCCGCTAAAGTAGTCCCGGGGCAGCTAGTAACCTGTGAACATCGTCTTGCAGGGTAGGTTTGGGCTCCCGATCGAAATTCTGGCGAATTCCGCGTTTAACCTGGCAATGA
>CAZCRA010000329.1:0-2880 GCA_964500945.1 uncultured Verrucomicrobiales bacterium
TTCCGCTGGCCCGGCACCATCCCCGCCGGGCATGTCTCCGATGAACTCGTCGGAATGCCCGACGTTTACCGCACCATCCTCGCGGTCGCCGGCGCCAAACTGCCCGGTCACCCCCTCGACGGCCATGACCTCACCCCATTCCTGAAGGCCGAAACCGAGACCTCACCCCGCCAGGACTATTTCTATTTCCGCGGAGGACTCGAAGCCGTGCGGGTCGGAAACTGGAAGCTCCGGATATCCGCACCCGGAAACACGGAACTCTTCGACATGGTGACCGATCCTTACGAGCGCATCAACCGCGCCGAAGCCCATCCCGAGGTCGTCGCGAAGCTCAGACACCACATGCTCGAAATGGGCGCTGAAACCGGAACGAAACTCAAAGACAACCGCTAACTATTCGAGCTGATTACCAACGCCGGTAGCGGGGAAAAGAACCAGCAGATGGCGCAAATGTTATTTCGTTACAGGTCCTAACCCTCCCGCCAGCCAACGCACCGCCTTAACGCACGATCGCCCCGCCCAAGTGAACATCCTCTCGACTTTCGACCTGTTCATTTTCTTCGGCTCCCTCGCCCTCGTCATGGCCCTGGGCCTTTGGGCCGGGCGTCGCGAAGAAAATTCGGCCGATTACTTCCTGGCCGGGCGCAGCGCCCGCTGGTGGGGCGTGGCAGGGTCCATCTTCGGGTCGAACATCTCCGCCAATCACATCGTCGGCATGATGGGCGTCGGCTTCAGCGTCGGTTTCGCCCAAAGCCACTTCGAGATCAGCGCCGTCTTCGGTCTGCTCCTCCTCTGTTACGGTTTCCTTCCGGTCTACCGCAAACTCAATCTCTACACCCTCAGCGAATACCTGAGCCGCCGTTACGACGATCGCAGCCGCGTGGCCTACGCCATCATCATGGTCGTCATCATCGTCATCATCCAGATGGTGCCCGGCTTCTACATCGGCTCTCGCTCGCTGAACATCCTGCTCCAGGACAGCCCCGGCGATATCGACCGCACCTGGTACATCGTCGGCATCCTTGCCATGGCCCTCGTCACCGGCACCTACACGATCGTCGGCGGACTCAAAGCCGTGATCGTGACCGATGTCATCCAGTCGGTCCTCATGATCACGGGCGCGGCCATCGTCGCGTTCCTCACCTTCAGTCAGCCGGAAATCGGCGGATGGGCCGGCATGCGCGAGATCGACGCCGCCGCTGAGGAGGGCAAAATGCACCTCTACAAACCCGCCAACCACCCGGCCCTGCCCTGGACCGGCGTGCTCTCCGGACTCATGGTGCTCCACTTTTACTACTGGGGCACGAACCAATTCATCGTCCAGCGCGCCCTCGCCGCCCGCAGCGACCGCGAGGCCAGGCTCGGAATCATCACCGCCGGTTTCTTCAAACTGCTCATCCCTTTCCTCTCCATCGGAGGAGGAATCGCCGCCTATTACCTTTTCCGCGAACGCGGAATGGAGGTCGCTCAGGACGCCGCGTTCACGGTTCTCCTCAAAGAAATCGTCGCTCCCGTCGGCTTCGGCGTCGTGGGCCTGGTCGCCGCCGGCCTGATCGGGGCCATCCTCTCGAGCATCGACTCGATGATGAACTCCGGCGCCACCATCGTCACGATGGACTTCTACAAGCGCTACCTCAATCCCGAGGCCAGTGAACGCCAGCTCATCCTCGTCGGCCGGATCTGGATCTTCGTTTTCCTCATCGCGGCGGCTGTTCTCTGCATCTTCTTCATGGACCCCAACTCCGAAGACAGCTTTTTCCTCCACATCGCCAGCCACCAATCCAAACTCATCGCAGGGGTCGTCGTCGCCTTCGCGCTTGGCATGTTTTGGAAACGCGCCACCGCTCCCGGAGCCATCGTGGCGATCCTGGCAGGAGTGATTTTCTCCTATGGCCTGCCTCCGGTCTACGCTGCCACGATCGGTTCCCAGGACGCCTTCTTCGGCCCGGAACTGAATTTCATGCACAGCGTCTTCGCCGCCGCTGTCCTTGCCACGATTCTCCATGTCGCCGTCAGCTTGGCCACCCAACCCGATCCGGAGAAATCGAAACTCACCTGGACCGAACTGGGCGGGCACGACCCGGCCAAAGTCCGGCGCGCCGGCCGCCTCATACTCGTGGCTTTGGCAGCGCTGGCGATCCTCGGCACGGCCATGGCAACCAACCTTCTGGCGCCCGCCCTTGCCGGTTCGATTGCAGCCGTCCTGCTCTTCGCCGGTTTCTTCGCTCCCGCCCTCGACGCGGCGCGGCAGCGTCAAGCTGGCGTTTTGGGACAGGACAGCGATGCCCCTTCAGCGCTATGGAAAGACGACCGGGTCTGGGCAGGCCTGCTCTCGGCCTGCACCATCTTCATGCTCTTCTACTTCCGGTAGGAGCCCGGCCGCTTATGAGAACCTTCCCCGACCATTCTTCGGGGGGAATTCCTGAAGGGAAACACCCCACCGGTGCGGAGGATGCGTCCTCAGCTCTCGGCGCTTTTCTCGCCTTCTTTTTCGCTGGAACCGCTCTTTTCTTCCCCTTTGGGATCGCCCAACGAAAACCGGATTTTCACCCGTGACCGCTTCGCCATGTTCCGCGCCTTCCGCTTTGCCTTCGCCGTGGGAGTCTCAAAGGCCCGGAGGCGACGGATTTCCTCCATGATTCCTTCGGTTTCCAGTTGGCTCTTCAGACGCTTCAGCGCCCGATCCACGGATTCTCCCTTTTTGACGACGACTTCTGGCATACAGTTTTAGCGTTTCGAACGGTTTCTTGAAATCAGTTGAGCCCGCAAGCTACCGCCGCTTACCCTCTTGTCAACCTCTCACCCCCAGCAGCCCACGATCGCCAAGCGCACCGCACTTCCGCGGCCCCGCCACTCCCTTCCGCTACACCCATCCCTCCG
>CAZCRA010000330.1:0-2864 GCA_964500945.1 uncultured Verrucomicrobiales bacterium
ATGAAGCCGTCTACACTGGCAAATCGATAGCCGCAAACTGGTGGTTTGGCTAGTGCAGCGTCCGGACGGAGCGAAGGGCCCGCATCCTTCGACCGGTCCTCCCGAACCCCAACACCCGTCGAAAACCGCCGATATCCATTGACTTCCCCGCCACAACCTCGTTCTTAGGGGCATCACGGCGCCATGAATGCGCCTTTTCCTTTTCCCGCCGGGCCACTTCGCCTCGCGGGTCACCTTGGCTGCGGGAGCTGCAGCTCATTTTTCTTCGAAGTCCGGCGGGTGCGAGAAATGGAACCGGCCGGACAACGAAATCACGAATGAGCACTATGCTTTCCCCTACTATCGAAACCCCTTCTTCTCTCCCTGCCCACAAAATGGCGGCCTCCCCCACCGGTGAATCGTCGGAGTGCGCTTTCGCCAAGCTAATACCGGAACTGCGCAAGGCCCTCGCGGACAGCGGCTACACCACGCCCACCCCGGTCCAGGCCCAGTGCCTCCCTCACCTGATCGCCGGAAGGGATCTCCTCGGCAGCGCCCAAACCGGCACCGGTAAAACCGCCGCGTTCACTTTGCCATTGCTCCAATACGTGGCGCGTCAGCCCAAAAAACTCGCCCGCTGCGCCCCACGCGTCCTCATCCTGGCACCGACCCGCGAGTTGGCCGCCCAAATCGGTGAGAGCGTTCGGACCTACGGCAAGCACCTTTCCATCAAGCAAACCGTGATCTTCGGCGGCGTCGGTCAACGCCCGCAGGAACTCGCCATTCGGAACGGGGTCGATTTCCTCGTGGCCACCCCCGGCCGCCTCCTCGACCTCATGAACCAGGGCCACGTCCGCCTCGATACCGTCGAAGCCTTCGTCCTCGACGAAGCCGACCGGATGCTCGACATGGGCTTCATTCACGACGTCCGCAAAATCATTGCGAAACTCCCCCCCCGGCGACAGTCCCTCTTCTTCTCCGCCACCCTTCCCCCAAGTGTCGCCTCCTTGGCCAACACCATGCTGCGCGACTCTGTGAAAGTCACCATCGCGCCGGAACAGCCGACCGTGGAGCGCATCGATCAGCGGTTGATGTATGTCGATAAGGGCAACAAAGATCGCCTGCTGCACGATCTACTAGCACAGTCCGGCTGGTCCCGAGTCGTCGTCTTCACCCAAATGAAGCATGTCGCCAACCGAGTGGCGGAAAAGCTTCAGAAAGCCGGGGTCACGGCCGAGGCCATCCACGGGAATAAAAGCCAGGGAGCCCGCACCCGCGCCCTCGAGGGTTTTCGCTCGGGCAAAACCCGCGTTCTGGTGGCCACCGACATCGCCGCCCGCGGCATCGACGTCGATGGCGTCACCCACGTCATCAACTATCAACTCCCCGTCGACCCGGAAACCTATGTGCACCGCATCGGACGCACCGCACGGGCCGGAACCGATGGCGACGCTGTGTCGTTTTGTTCCGCCGAAGAAACCGGTCAGCTCCGCGCCATCGAACGGCTCATCCGCCGACCCATTCCTGTATCGACCGATCACGGCTTTCACTCCGCAAACGCACAGGAAGGACACGCCCCCCACTCACCGAATTCACAGCCGGGAAATCGCAAATACCAACCCTCGACCCGCCGTAGCAATCAAAGCCGGTCACGCCGTCGCGGAGACAATTACCCGGGCCGAAAATGAGAAAGTAACTCGCATCTTTGCTCGATAACCGTAAAATCGGGAACCGCAGTGACCTCAAACCGGCTTTTCCCTCCAATCACTTCCTCTCACCACCTTTCGCAATGAATGAATCGACCCCAACCCGCAGGATCAACTGGATCGCCAGTTTGTTCCTGACTTTTACGCTGCTCGCAGCGCTCATCGGCGCCCCCGTCTATATCGCGACCTTCGGGCTCGCACCATGGCTGGCCATCCTGTCTCTCTTCTACATCTTCGCCACCGGCATGAGCATCACGCTCGGCTACCACCGGCTCTTCGCCCACCGAGCGTTCACCGCAAAGTGGCCCGTCCGCTTCGGCACCCTGCTCTTCGGCGCCTGCGCCTTCGAGGACTCCGCTCTCGATTGGTCGTCGGATCACCGGAAACACCACAAACACGTCGATCACGAAGAGGACCCTTATAACATCTCGAAAGGCTTCTTCTGGGCGCACATGGGCTGGATCTTCTTCAAACTCTACCCGCGCCGCCTCGATAATGTTCGCGACTTGGAGAAAGACCCACTGGTGATGTGGCAGCATCGGTATCACCGTTGGATTGCCGGCATCGTGGGCTTGATCTTACCCGCCCTCATTGGTCTTGTGATCGCCGGTTGGACCGGAGCGTTGGGCGGATTCCTCATCGCCGGGATCACGCGTCTCGTCGTCGTGCATCACAGCACCTTTTTGATCAATAGCCTGTGTCACACCGTGGGCAACCGACCCTACGATAGCCGCACCAGCGCGCGGGATAGCTGGATCATGGCTCTATTGACCTTCGGCGAGGGCTATCACAACTATCACCACTCCTTTCAGCACGACTACCGAAACGGCGTGAAACCATGGCATTTCGACCCCACCAAGTGGACCATCTGGTTGCTCGAAAAGGCCGGGCTCGCCTCCGATCTCCGTCGCGTGCCTCAGGCGAAAATCGTTCTGGCCGAACTCCGCGAAGCTCGTCGCCGGGCGGAGGCGGAGACTGCCGCTCTTTTGGCGGCGCCTACAGTCGCTCAAGGATGCTCGCAATGGCGGGCGGCCGTGGCCAAATTCCAGGAGCTCTCAAGCGCCTTGGGCGAAGGCTACGCCGAACTCGAAGACGCCGTCGCCCAGCGCGTGGAGGTTTCACGATCCCGTCTCGAGACGTGGAGGGACCAAGCCGCCGACATGACCGGCCTCATTACCC
>CAZCRA010000331.1:0-2829 GCA_964500945.1 uncultured Verrucomicrobiales bacterium
GGCCTCCGTGAACTCCTCCAACGGCGCCAGCTCCTTAGCGGTGGCCTTGCGCTCATCCTCGCGTTGCCGCAGGGACTTCAGTGTGTTTCCCAGCTCGTTGATCCGGCGGGCGGCGGCCAGACTGTCACGGTGGGCCTGGAGGGCATCAGCAATGGCACGCAGCCGATTGAGCTTGCGCCCCGCGGCTTCCCTCTCCTGGCGGGCCTTACCTGCGGCATCCTGCTTGCGCTTTGCTTCTTCACGGTGGCCTGCGATCTCCTTGTCGAGCGGGGCGGCCGACTCTCGGGCGGTCTTGAGCTCCTGCTCGAGTTCACGGATTTCAGTGTCGGCTGCCGTTCGTTCGTCGAGAATTTTTTGGGCCTCTTCGCGTTTTCGGGTCGCCTCCACGAGTCGCTCGCGGATTGAGGCGACCGCTTTAAGCGATTCGCGAATCTCGCTGAGCCGGGCCTTTGCGGTATTGAGGTCGGCTGTGTGGCGCTCAATGTCGGCCTCTGCCTGCAGGGAGTCGAGGGCGGCTTGCTCGAGGGCCTTCAACGTGTTGCGGGCGCTTTCCGCCTTTTCCCGGGCCTTCTGCAAATTCGCCTCGGCCTTTTCTATGTCACTCCCCGCTTTGAACCGCCCGGTGGAGGTGAAGTTGGCGTCACGCCAGCGCTGCAGGCGTTCGATGACGGCGTTGTCGGTGGGGCTGCTGAGGATGCTTTGCCCCCCGTGGGCCTGGAGTTTTTCGCGCAGCCGGTCGTGGGTCTCGGAAAGGCCGTCGAGCGGACTCTGGCTGCTTCTGCCCTGCCAGACCCAGAGGTGGGCCCAGCGGTTCTGCATTTTTTGCTCAATGCCGCCACCGGAGATGGCGCCATCCACGCCGAGCAATTGGGCAAGGCGGTCTTCGGCGGCGGATCCGTTGAGCGTGGCTTGGCCGTCGGACTCGAGGACGGTGGTGCCGCTGGAACTGAAGGTTTTTCGGAGGCGGTGGGTGCGTCCACCTGCCTCGAAGACCACCTCAACCTCGGGGGTGCCGCCCTGGTCGGACTCCATGGCTTTGTGCAGGGCCGTATTGCCCTTGGCCTTGAGAAAGAGGGCGCAGTGGATGGCCTCGGCAAGGGTGCTTTTGCCCGACTCGTTGGGGCCGTGGATCATGACGATAGGCCCGTCGAGGGAGACAGTCGTCTCGCGGTGGACGCGGTAGTGGCGGACGGTGGCGGAAAGGAGTTTCATTATGAAAGATGAAAGATCAAGGATGAAGGTTGAAGGATGAGGGTTGATGAAAGGCTTTCATACTTCATCATTAGCCCTTCATTCTTTCTTCTTTCGCTCTGGCTTTTACCTTTTTGGAGATGGTGGTGAAGATGGCGAGGAGTTGGTTGGTTTCATCCTGAAGATCGGAAATGCGTCCTTTTTGAACAATTTTGCTTTCGGTGAGGAGTTCAAGCCAGTAAGCGGTTTCGTCGAGTTCCTGTAGACAGATCCCAATTTTGGCGATGAACTCGGAATCGGATCGGGCGCGGTTGGTTTCGCGGAAGTTAGCACCTACCGAGGTTCCTGATCGGAGCGCTTGTTTGCCGAGAATTTGAGCTTCGGGTGATCGAGGCAAAGCGGCGAACAATCTTATGATGCAAAGTGCGTAGCGCTTTGTTCTATCGCGCAAGTCAGGCACTGCTTCGTCAACGACGAGCGCCTCTACTGCTTTAATTTCATAACTCATCCTTCTGCCTTCATAATTTGAAGGTGTAACTCGCGCAGGGCCTCGCGGGCGAGGGGTTCGCTCTCGAGGGCGGCGCGCAGGTCCGTGGCCACTTTGGCGATGAGGGGATCCTGTCGGCGGGTGAGAGCCTCCAGCTCTTCGGTGGTCGGTTCCAGGCGGATGTCGCGGTCCACCCGCAGGCGGAGAAGGCGGGCGTCCAGACTCTCGAGGAGGGCGTCGAGGCGCGCGATGGCCTCGAACCCGAGGGTGCCCCGAAGGGTCAGCCTGACGAGGTCGGCTTGCGTCCGGTTTCCGAGGAGGGCGTCGAGGTCGGCCTGAAGGCTGTCGAGGGCTGCTTCCGAGAGAAGATCAAAGGGATCGGGGTCGTGCCAGCCGATCCGACCGGTGCGGACAGGGGTGATCGTGGGCGGAGCGCCACGGGCTCCGGTTTCGACGATCAGGACATGCCCCGGCTGGTTGGAGGCTCCCCGGGCGAACCGGTCCTGCTCGGGGGTGCCGCAGAACCAGGCTGTAGGTGCAATTTCCTTGGCTCCGTGCCAGTCACCCAGGGCGATGTAGTCGTAGGCGCCGGACGGGAGACGGGCGAGGTCGATCTGGTTGAAGGCGTCAGCGGCATCGCCGTCGCCGGAGGAGGAAAATCCCTGGGTGCTGCCATGCGCGAGGAGGATGCGCGGGAGATCGTTGGGAAGCCCGGGCGGTTCCATGCGCAACCATGCGGTGGGATCAGCAGCTTCGTGGCGGCGCAGGAGGGGACAAGGCAGCAGCACGGCGTGCCCGGTTTCAACCGGTTCAGGGCGCAGAAGGACGCGAAGATTGGGAGCAAGCTGCTCCTGCTCGCGAAGGAAAAAAGGTTGCTCCCAAATACAGCCGGGGCCGGCGTGGTCGTGGTTGCCAGGAATGGCATAGACCGGCACGCCCAGACCGCCGACGGCGGAACAGAGGGCGGAGACAGTGGCTTTGTCCGGCGTAAAAGTATCGAAGAGGTCGCCGCAGACGACGACAAAGGCGAGCCCGTGCTCGTCAATGACCGCCTTCAGCCCGCGCACAGTTTCGAGGCGTTGGCGGCGCAGGCCCTCGCGCTTGGCCGTATCCTCAACAGAGTGAAACGGCTTGCCGATCTGCCAGTCGGC
>CAZCRA010000332.1:0-2826 GCA_964500945.1 uncultured Verrucomicrobiales bacterium
GTGGTCGGTGGTCGGTGGTCGGTGGTCGGTGGTCGGTGGTCGGTGGTCAACCTTTATCACCGCGTGGGCGGGCCCCATCGTTCGGTAAAACGATGCGGTGGGATGGGAGAGCCGGTCCCGCATAGCTTCGCTATTGGGACAAGGCGAGCTGTAGGTACTGGACGTCGAAGGGGACCAGTTCGTTGAAATCGATCTGGCGCTTGGTTTTGTCTTGGAGAACCAGCGTGCCCGTGGTGCCTTTGGCTTCGAGCAGCGCGCCGAAGAGCTTGGTCCCGTTCTTGAAGGTCCAGGTGCGGGACTCGGTGATGGCGACAGCTTTGCCCATGAGATCGCCCTTTTTGAGGCGGAAGACTTCGCCGCTTCCCTCGATGAGTTCGTCCTCGGGATTTGGAGCGGGTTCGGCGGGGAGAAACGCGGTGTCGATGGGGCGCCCGGTCTTCAGGAGGCAATCGCGCACGAGCTTGGTGTAGTTTTCGAGCGGCTGGAGGCCGGAAAGGGCGCCGAGCTTCGTTCCAGCACCATCGGTGACGACGAGGATGGGTGCCTCGGCGGGATCGGTTTCGAACCGGGTGGTGAAGAGTTGGGCGTGGGCTGGATTCGACGGAGAGCAGGCCACGGTCACGAAGGCCTCATCGGTGAGGCGGAGGCGGTTTTCGCGCAGGATCTCGACGAGGCCGGCCTCGGCGCCGTTGGGTTCATCCGAGAGTGCCAGGAGGATGAGGGAGTCGCGGGCGCGAGCGAACTCGACGGCGCTTTTCAGGTCGTCGAAGCTTCTGGGAATCGCGTGAAGGGTCAGTGGAGTGACGAGAAGAAGCAGGAGGGTCGGGAAGGCGGGGAATTTCATGCGTCGATCTTTCAATGAGAGGTTATCACCGGCTGGGAGTCGCGTAAACCGGCGCTGGGGCGGCGTCAGGCGTCACTGCCTGGGTTCGCGACCTGGCGGCGGATGGATTCGACGAATTCGGTGTCATTTCGGGCGGCGTCGAGGAAAGAAGAGTGACGAGTTTGCCAGCCGAGGGCGTGGAGCTTCGCGGGAATGACGCGTTTGTGGGTCCAGCCGCGCTTGCGATTCAAATCGGGCGGGGCCTCGGGCGGAGTGGGGGTGTCGAAGAGGCGGGCGAGACCTTCGTAGCACTGGCGCTGGGTGAGGGGATCGCCGTCGCACACGTTGAAGATCTCCCCACGGGCGCGGCTGGAGTTTGCCAGGACGGTGAGGATGGCCCTCACGGCGTCATCGCGGTGGATTTGGTTGAGGAAGCGGCTGGTGCCCGATTCGATCCGGGCGGAGCCATCCAGGAAGCGCTGGAGGAGGACCGAACGGCCGGGTCCGTAGATGCCAGAAAGGCGAAGAACCGTGCCGTGCGCCGCGAGGACGATCTCCTCGGCTTGGCGAAGGATTTGGCCGGTCTCGCGACCGGGTTCAGCCGGGCTCTCTTCGGTAACGGATTCGCCTTCGGTTTGAGGGTAGACGCTGGTGCTGGACGTGAAGACGAGGTGGGCGGAGGGACAGGTGGCGTGAAGGTTTCGGCATCCCTCGAGATAGACGGCGCGGTAGCTTTCGGCGCCTCCCCGGCCGGAGCTGGCGCAGTGAACGATGGCGGCGGGGGTGGGCAGGCGGTCCCCGAGGGCGGCGACGGCCATGGGATCGGCGATGTCGGCGGCTTCCACCTGAAAGGGAGAGCTTCGGCGGAGGCGGTCAGCCGATGCCTCGGAGTGGGTCAGGCCAATGACGGTGGTCTCGGCCTCGTGAAGGCGCAGAGCCAGCGCATGGCCGATGAACCCGCAGCCGGCGATCCAAACGGGGTCAGGGAGCGCAGTCATGGGTTGGGATGGACGCGTTTGCGATGCTTCCGGTAGTAGGCTTCGACGCCGGCGGCGACGGAATCGGCGTATTCGACGAAGAGATTCGGGTATTCGCGACCCAGGATTTCGATCGTGCCTTCGTATTCGCCGGCTTGGACGCGCTCATGGGTGACGAGGTGATTCATGACATAGGGTTCCAGGAAGACGACTGGGTTTTCGTAGATTCGGGTGGCGAGGAGATTCCGTGACCATACGTAGGGGCTGGCGGTGGTGCGGCGGGCGTTTGGGCCGGGGTAAACGTAGGGTGGCAGGTCGAGGATGGGAGCCATGGTGTCCGCCACGGTGTCGGCCAGCGCCACCTCTTCGTCGTGAATTCCCTGGAGGAGGCGCAACAGCATTTCGTAGCGCTGGTCATCCATCGTGAGTTCGGCGCGGCTGTAGCAGCCGTTGATGAGGATGTGGAAATGATTCACGTCCACGAACGAGGGATTCGCCGGGTCGCCCCAGGCCTCGGCGTTGACGTGGAGGCAGAGCGTGAGGTCGGGTTTGAGCACGCTGTTGATGCGTTTCGCCCGGGCGCGTATTTCCGAGCTGACGTAGAAAAGGCGGTCCGCGGCCACGGTGAGGCCGGTGTGCTCGCCGTAGCCGGCGCTGGAGGGGAAGCGGAAGTATTGGCGGGCGAGGTCGACGAAATCCTCGGACCGCAGTAGGGTGACCGGGTTCAGGTCCTTGCGAACGAGATGAACCGTGGCGCCAAGGGTTTCGAGGCGTTTTTCGAGGAGTTGGGCGACACGTAGGACGATTTCGCCCTCCCTGACCGGGAGGTTGGCCCGGGGTGGAGGCGAATAAGCCTGGCCTTCGCCTGGGACGGGGCTGGCGTCTTCTGCATCTTCCGGGGCGTCGGAGGGGAAGACGACGAACCAGCGTCGTTCCATCTGCGCCCACTCGCCGCCGATGTGACCGGGATCGATGGCGATCCGGACGCCCTCGAGGGGCCGGGCGGGATCGGTGTAGGGCGGCATT
>CAZCRA010000333.1:0-2786 GCA_964500945.1 uncultured Verrucomicrobiales bacterium
AATGTCGGTAATCTCATCCGGCGCATCCTTAACCCGTTGAGCCAAAGAATCACCCCGCTTGTTTAAAATCGCCGCGGCGATGGCGGACGAATGACCTCGAACGCACAGATTCGCCCGCAAACTGACGGATTGTCTTCGCCGTCGCGCCACCTTACTCTGGGAGCATGTCTGCAGGATCGCCCCCCCCCTTGAACAGCGCCATCTTTTTGCGTGACCTCACCTTGCAGGGGTTCCGCGGTTTCAAGGATGGAACCCGGATCGATTTCACCCGGGATGGCGCTCATCCGGCTCGGTGGACGATTATTCTGGGTGAGAACGGGACGGGAAAAACGGCGCTGCTTCAGGCCATCGGAGCGTTGCGGCCTCAGTACGATCCGGCGTTGGCCGAAAAGTTGATTGGGGGCAGGAACAACCCTGAGAACATCGCTCCTGGTTGGCGCCCGCTCTGTGCCGAGGGCCCCGACTGGTTTAGTTGGTGGGATTTCAATCGTCCACGGAATGCGCGAGGTGCCATCGAGCAGCGGCTTTCCCTGAACTTCTGCATTTCTCCAAAGCGCTTGGACGAAGCGATACCGACGTCTGCGGGAAAGCGCCAAGCCGACTGGTATTCAAGCACCGTGATCAAACTGACCGAGGACGACGACCTGCAATGCATCATCGACTTTTCCGGCTATCCAAAATCAAAGCCCTTCGACATGGAGAACCTGCATCTCCTCGCCTACGGACTTGGCCGTGGTTTGACTCGCCAGCGTGATGTAGGAGACCGCCCAGGAGGCACCGGCCCGATCGCCAGCCCTGAACCCTGGCTGCTGGAACTTCACCACGCCTCAAAACTCGAAGGCGAAGAACAAGAGCGCGCGCAAACCGCCTTCGAAAGCGCCAAACGCTGCGTCATCGCGGTTCTACCGGATATCGAGGACATCCGAATCCGGAAAACGGACCGCCGCGTCTACGCGGACCCCTCCATTCGCGCCGAATTCCTCAGCCCCTATGGTTGGGTTCTGTTCGAACAACTCGGCCTCGGTTATCAGAGCATCGCTTCCTGGACGATCGACCTGCTGCGGAGCATGCACGTCCGCTACGAAGATTTGGAAAAGCCTGAGACCGGACCCGCGGTCGCGCTGATCGACGAGTTCGACCTTCACCTTCATCCCCGCTGGCAGCTCACCTTGATGGAGCATCTCGGGAAAATCTTCAGCAACACGCAGTTCATCATCACCGTTCACAGCCCACTCGTGGTGCAGGCTGCCGGACAGGCGCCCGACACGAACCTCGTCCTGCTGCAGCGAGTTCAGGAAGAAGGGGGCGTTGAACGCATCGTGGCGGACAACCATCCGGTTCACGTGCGTGGCTGGCGCCTGGATCAAATCGTGACCAGCGATTTATTCGGCATGGATTCCGCCCGGCCGCCCGAATTCGCGAATCTCTTCAAAGAGCGTTCCGATCTGGTGGCGAAATCGAACCGAACCAAGGCCGAAGACAAGAGGCTCGAGGAAATCACCCGGAAAATCGAGAAGGAAGCACCCCCGTCCATCTCCCAAAATGCCGCCACGCTGATTTCAAAGCTGAAGGCCGGGCTTTGATGCACGGTTCCCGGAAGACTTGGATACGCTCTCATGATTCGCTTGGACCGAAGCAGGGTCGCGATTCCCGAAAAGCTGGTCCGCGACGCTTTAGCCGAGACAGAAGCCCTCATCGAAGCCTTTTCGCGAAGCGAGCAACCGGATCCAAAAAGCTCGGTGTATGGTCACGAGTCCGTCAAAGCCGCACTGACCGAGATTCAGCACAACAAGTGCTGCTTCTGCGAAGTCGATTTGACCCGGCAATTTGGCGACGTCGAGCATTTCCGCCCCAAGAAAGCCTGGCAAGCCGCTCCCGGTCAGCCAAGGGTCCCTCCAGGTTACTTTTGGCTGGTTTACGACTGGGACAATCTCATGCTGAGCTGCGAGGTCTGTAACAGCAGACACAAGCGGAACTTCTTCCCCCTTCGGGATGAAACAAGACGCGCGACGCCCGAGGTTCGCGACATTTCCCAGGAAGAACCTCTGTTGATTGATCCTTATCGGGAGGAGCCATCCAGCCATCTGAGTTTTGATCAGTGGGATGTCTTCGCACGCGACGCCAGCGAGAAAGGGACGGCTTCCATCGAGTTTTGCGGTTTGGACGATCAATCCTTGATCGAAAAACGACGTGACCGGCTGCGAGAGGTTTCCACGGTTCTCGACCTCGTCGAGGATAGTGAACCAACTGCGGCAGCCCGGGCCGAAGGAATCGACTTCCTGCAGCGCTCCATGTCCGGCGAAGCCGAATTCGCCGGAATGATCCGGGCCAATCTGGGAGCGCGGATCGAAGCGCTGACACAGTAGCGCCCCTGACAAATTGGCGAAGCTCGTGACTCCACAACTTCCCATCATGAGGGGAGCAAATCATCACCCGCTTCACTGTCACCGTCACGGTAATCGGTGGAACACGCATGGTGCCGTCTGCTGGGTGAAGGGCATGAGCGCAGGAAGGCGAGGTGATCGGGAAGGGGCTGGCACCCCTGCTGGGGTGCTGGAGGTTTGGCCGGGCAGCCGGTGGTGTCGCTTCGCTCAACCACCGGCTACTGGCTTTCATGCCTCCGGCATGGAGGGGAAATGAAGCCGGAGGCTTCGCAGCGTGTAGCCGGTGGTTGAGGGAGCGGATCGAGCGACCGACACCACCGGATGGCACGAGCGGACAGAAACGCATCCTGGAGGGATGCCAGCCGCCTCCGTCTCTGCCCCGCGGTCCCTCGCTGAAGGCTC
>CAZCRA010000334.1:0-2764 GCA_964500945.1 uncultured Verrucomicrobiales bacterium
GCCTCGTCGGCCCGCCCGGCGTCGGCAAAACCAGCCTCGGCAAATCCGTCGCCGACGCTCTCGGACGCCAGTTCGCCCGGCTCGCCTTGGGTGGCATTCGCGACGAAGCCGAGATCCGCGGCCATCGACGAACCTACATCGGTTCCATGCCCGGCCGCATCATCCAGGAACTCCGCCGTGTCGGCACGAGAAACCCCGTCATGATGCTGGATGAAGTGGATAAACTCGGCGGAGACTTCCGCGGCGACCCAGCCAGCGCTTTGCTCGAGGTCCTCGATCCAGCACAAAACCACGAGTTCTCGGATCGCTACCTAGACGTGCCCTTTGATCTTTCCCAGGTGCTCTTCATCGCAACCGCGAACACCCTCGACACCGTCCCTGCTCCGCTGCTCGACCGGATGGAGACCATCCAGCTGGCCGGCTACACCGAGGAGGAGAAACTCCACATCGCCGAACGCTATCTCGTCCCACGTCAGCTGACCGAAAATGGTCTCGACCCCGACACCTGCCACTTCACCACCGAAGCCCTCCACGTGATCATCGGCGACTACACCCGCGAGGCCGGCGTTCGAAACCTCGAACGGGAGATCGGCGCCGTCTGCCGGAACGCCGGGGCTCGCATCGTCCGCGGAGAGGCCGAATCCGTCACGATCGACCCGGACACCGCCCGTGAAATCCTGGGCCCTGCCAAATTCGTCCGGGAAAGCCGCCTCTACGATAACGCACCCGGGGTCGTCACCGGCTTGGCCTACACCCCCGTGGGCGGCGACGTCCTGCACATCGAAGCCGTGCGATATCCCGGAAAAGGCGGTGTCAAATTGACCGGCCAGCTGGGCGAAGTGATGCGGGAATCCGTGGAAACCGCCCACAGCCTCGTCCGGGCCCGCGCGGAAGATTTGGGCATCAATCCAAAGGTCTTCGAAACCCATGACGTGCACGTCCACGTGCCAGCCGGCGCCATCCCGAAAGACGGCCCGTCCGCCGGAATCGCCATGTTCACTGCCCTGGCCTCTCTCTTCACCGGACGCCCGGTTCTCTCCGAAGTGGCCATGACGGGCGAAGTCACCCTCCGCGGGCGGGTGCTTCCCATCGGTGGACTGAAGGAAAAGACGATCGCCGCCCTTCGCGCGGGCATCACGCGAGTGATCTTCCCCAAGCTCAACGAAAAGGACCTGCCGGAACTCCCGGAAGAAGTTCAGGAACGCCTCCAGTTGATCCCCGTGGAGTCCGTCGACGAAGTTCTCGCCCAGGCCTTCGAGCCTGTGGCAGCCTGCTGAAACCTACCCTTCTGCCGGCTGCGTCGTGGCGTCGCCCATCTGCTGGGCCAGGTAATTCTCGAGACCCGCCATCTTGATCAGGTCGAGCTGCGCTTCGGCCCAGTCGATGCTCTCCTCCGACTCCACCACCATCCGCTCCATCAAATCCCGGCTGCCCGCATCCTTCCTCTCCAGGCAGAGCGCGATCGCTTCGTTGTAGGTTGTCACCCCCTTGATCTCCAGCTCCATGCTGTTCTCGATCATCTCCTTGGGCGTATCACCCACTTTGATCACATCATAGCGCGCGATCTCGGGGACACCCTCCAAGTACAGGATCCGGTCGATCACCTCCTCCGCGTGCTTCATCTCTTCGATCGACTCCGCATAGTAGTGGTCGGCTAGTTTGTGCAGCCCCCAATTCCGGCACATTTTCGAGTTGATGAAATACAGATTGATCGCCGTCAGCTCGACCGTGAGCCCAGCGTTCAGCGCTTCGATGACTTCGTCGTGACCTCTCATAACTTCCGCCCCTCTTACGGCGGAGAGCCCCCAAACGCAACGGAAGAACCCCTTTTCAGCCGTTGTTTCCTTTCTTCCAGGCCTTGTGCTACCCTGAAGCCGCCGTGCCCGAATCTAACGTAAATCCTACTAACGATACCCCCTCCTTCATCACGGTCGAATCCTTCTTCGTCCGCTACAGAAACGCACTCGCCGTCAAAGCCGACTTCCATCCCTTCTACGTCGATTACTACCTCCACTGGATGGATCAGGGCGTCCGCTACCCCCCAACCCTCGATCAACTCCTCAAAGACGCTCTCGCCGCCGTCATCCTCCACGCCGCCACACGCCCCTGGAAAGAGGACCACGCCTGGACCCTCAATTTGCAGGACCCTCTCATCAACCTCTTCGTCACCGCCAGCAACTTCGGCGAGCGCGCCATCGGACGCATCTTCACCGAGGGCGTGAAGGATTCCGGCCAAAACCTCTTCTACTCCCAGGTCAGCGTCCGCAATGAGGAACCCCGCATCAGCATGGTCCCCTACACCGGCGATTCCCTCTTCGCCGCAGTCGAAGAGTTCTACCGCCGCAGCGAACAACGCCCCGCCCGCTTCTTCGAGGTGGCCGACGAGGAGTTCCTCTTCATCAGCGCTCAACCGGACTGCGACGAAGAGTGGCTCGCCAATCTCGACCCCGGCGCTGCTCGCCGCCTCGACGACGAGGAAGAACTCAGTCTCCTCGAAGCACGCCGCTACCGTTTCCACTGCGGTTGCACTCTCGAGAAAGTTTTTCCGGCTCTCGCCCCCCTCGCGAAGCAGGGCCTCGACGAACTCTTTCAGGGCGATGAGTCCATCGGCGTCACGTGCCCTCGCTGCGCCACCCAGTGGCGCCTCACCCGCGAACAAATCGAGGCCGTCATGGACGAGCACCCGGCCCGGTGATCAAAAGCGCGCTCCATTGGAAACACAAATAGGGTATCCGGCGCAGGGTTTTCGGGAGGCCCCGTAAGC
>CAZCRA010000335.1:0-354 GCA_964500945.1 uncultured Verrucomicrobiales bacterium
CTGGAAGCCGTCCACCCACGAGCTCGATGTGTCGGCGTTGGCCGGCCATGACGCGGTGATCAATCTGGCCGGCGAGAACATCTTCGGCCTCTGGACCGCGGCGGAGAAGGAGCGGATCAAGCAGGAGAAGCGCGAGGCCAAGCGAGCCGCGAAACAGGCCCGCCGCAAGACCGACCCGGAGCTGTTGGCGTTCTCCAGAGAACTCCGCGACCGTTGGCAGGAAGCGGTGACCGCCGAGCCGGGGTTGTTGCTGGCCCCCGGAAGTCAAGGCGCGGCGAAATACGATGTCGGGCGATTGATCGCCCCCGCCCCCGGAAGTTGTCGCGTGGCGATCTTGGCATCATGCGAGCCCTG
>CAZCRA010000335.1:364-2763 GCA_964500945.1 uncultured Verrucomicrobiales bacterium
GTGAAGTGATTGATGCGACGGTGGTGAAGCGGTTGGATGCGGCGTGAGGTGGGGTGTAGTTCGGGGTTGGTTATGACAGGATGACAGGATTTGCAGGATGGACAGGATTGGAGCCGGGGACGCTTGATGGGTCGGTGTCTGAGTTTGCGGAGGGTCGGGGCGTCGAGCATCAGGCGTGTGCCAAACAATCCGATGCGGTACATCGCGGAGGTTGGCCCTTGCCACGAAGTGGAATCGGTTCCTGACACCTTATCCACGCCAGTGTTTTAGCGGCAGTATTCTGTGCCAGCAAGAGCGACGACAATGCAGCCAACGCTTCCAAAGCAAGAGCGGGGCGTGATGGGCTGAACATTACAAGTACTCCTATGAAAGCAAAAAATCAGAACAATGAAATCAACTGCGACCAGAGTTCTACCACATATTCGCAGTATCCCGCCTGGTGGATTCACTTACCTGCCAAGGTTTTGATTAGCGATTCCAACTGGTCTTGAAACGCTCATCCCACTCGTTTCGCATGGCGTCTTGCCTCGCATTCTCTTTTGCCACCGAGTCCCGTTGTTCTTGGACGAGGTCTCGAGATTGAAGCAGGCCTTCAACGCTTTTGAGCACCATTTCCTCATAGTCGAAGCGTCCGTATCCCGGTTGGGTATTCACGATTTGTCCGGACGGATCAACCACGGCACACCGTTCACTGGTGACGCCACGTTCGGCTTGCAAGATAAACCGATTTTCGGTGACATCAAAGAGCCTCGGCTGAATCCGAATACCCGCTTTTGCAATGGTTTCGGGAGCGAGGATCGAATCGAACCGCTGTGATGTTTGTTGCTGGTTGGCAGCGAAGGCGATGTAAAGCGCGAATGTTTGGACCCGGTCTGATCCGAACTTTGCTTCGGCCGCTTCGACGGCTTTCCACTTTTCAAGGAAGGAACGTTCGTTATGCCAGAAGAATAAGACCGTGTGTTTGCCGTTCTTCAGGCTTTCCAAGTTCAGCTCTTCACCGTTGGTGCCCTTTGCCGTGAATGCGGGAAGTGGCGTACCGACGAATCGAGGCAGGGAAGTCTTGACTCCAAAGGGCATGTCAACCAGCGAGTCGACGACGGAGAGCTTCGGCATGGTGAGCCGAAAGGATTCGGCGTTCTTCTTCTCATTGAATTTCCAATTCGTGAAACGCCATTCGGTGTCCCGCTGTCTTGTCAAACGGTCGTTGGGATCCTTGCCTGCGTCGTGGGAGTAATTGGACATGGCTCGGTCAGTATCGCGGACCAACAAAAGGGGCACGGGGTATTCACCTTGGGCGATGAACAGATGGAGCCGCTTGTACGGTATGGCTTTCCGGTCCGTTTCCGACAGCTCGAATTGCACGTAATCGGCCGTGACGGATCCGAATTCTCTTGTCCCACAGTACGACAGCTTGCGACCGCTGTTCCACTCGGACATCGCGGTGGGATCGAAAAAGGACATCACTCCGCGGGCATCGACCAAATAGCCGTAGCCTTGCCCAAGTGTTTCCTGCCGCAGCAGGGCGGGCAGCGTCGGCGCGGCTTTTTCCACCATTGAACTACCAAAGTCTGTTCTCAGGACATACGTTCCATCGCTGCCGATTTCCCAGTGGTATGGATATTCTCTTGGTCTTCGGTCGGATATTTTGAGTCGGTTTGGTTTCGCATACTCAAAGTCGTAGGCTGAATAGGCGTTGAAATATTCGATAACGCCCATCGTCGTTTGGTTGTTGAGTTCATACTCCAAGGTGAAGCTGGCGGTTTCTTGTTTGGAGAGAAATTCAACCATCTTGTTCAAAACCGCTTCAGCCTTCGCCGCACGATCGCTCTCCAGACCAGATTCGTCCGAGGGACGCAGTAGGTCGGCTTCCAATCCGTAGCGCTGCTCCTTGTACATCTCGCGTTCGTAGTCGGTGACACACCACTGGCGATAAATGAGACCCTTTGGCAGTGGATTGGTATCGGAGACGAGTGAGTCAGGAGTCTTTTCGGCGGACGGCTCGCCTGAGCCTTGCTTGGCAAAGGCCCGACGGAGCTCGACTTTGCGTTGCTGCCGGTCTGAGTTGCGGTCATTTTGCTGTTGTTTATTCAACAATGCCATGTCTTTGCCAGCTAGTAGGCCTAGTAGTTGTCGCTCAATCTCGCCAGCCACTTCGGGACCGAGTTCAACAACTTGATGGATCTTGCCGTCGGTCCCGACCACGTAAGGCTGCATCGATTGACCGACTTTGAATTTGATGTCTTGTCCATTTGCAAACCAGGATTGAGTCCGCGTACCGGCGGCGAAGGCGTCGGCATTCGTCAAACCGATAAGCACCACTTCGGGATCAGCTTCCCACCTATCCAACTCCGCTTCGATTTCAGCACGTGATTTATCGCCGGGCACGACCACAACGAACC
>CAZCRA010000336.1:0-2760 GCA_964500945.1 uncultured Verrucomicrobiales bacterium
GGGCTCATCAGCATGGGGCTCAGGCTGAACGAGGAGGTGGAGGGGGTGGCGTCGGCGCCGACGCAGCGTGGCGCCGAGGCTGCGCGGGTAATCCGTTCGGCGTGGTTGCGCACGTCATGACCGAACCGGCAGCAAAGGCAGGTGGCCGACGTCGAAGCTCTCCGGTAGAAATGGGTGCGCAGCCACGAACTACCAGCCGAGCAATTTTATGGACATCGTGAGTCCGGAACAGCGGAGCCGCATGATGGCAGCTGTCCGCTCGAGGAACACCAAGCCGGAGCTGTTCCTTCGGCGAGGGCTGCACGCTCTGGGGTACCGCTATCGGCTACACCGTCGCGACCTACCCGGTACACCCGATCTAGCCTTCCCCGGCCGACATGCCGTGGTCTTCGTGAATGGCTGCTTCTGGCACGGGCACGATTGCCCCGCCGCAAAGCTTCCGAAGACGAGGACCGAGTTCTGGCGCGACAAGATCGAGAGCAACAGATCCCGTGACGCGAGGAATCTTGAGCGTCTCGAACATCTCGGCTGGAGCGCCCTTGTGGTCTGGGAGTGTGAACTACGCTCCGGGGACGCCGTCCTTGCGGTTGCGCGTTGGCTCGAGCGCGCCGGGACGCACAAGATGTTGCCAGATTCTTCGTTAGCAGATACTTAATCTGGAAGTGACACTGTGAGCCATGACCATGGAGCGTGAGAGCATCAGCGTAGTCGACCTGTTTTCCGGAGCGGGCGGCATGTCCTATGGGTTCAAAGCTCACGGGGCCTTCAAGGTGATCGGTGCTGCTGATGCGGAAATTGGAAAGCCCACCGCCGGCAACGGCCGCCTTCAGTGCAATACGACCTACCGAAACAACATCGGAATCGACCCCAAGAGGCTCGATCTCGCAGACGTGGCGGCGGAAGAGCTTCGGGAATGCCTCGGTATTGGCGATACCGAGGTTAACGTATTAAGCGTTTGCCCACCGTGCACCGGCTTCAGCCGCACCAATCCGCAGAATCATCTTCGCGATGATCCTCGGAATAGCCTGGTCTCCAAGGCGGCCGACTTCGCGATGGCTCTGGATGCCGACGTGGTGGTGATGGAGAATGCTCGCGAATTGATCCGCGGCAATTTTCTGCATCACTACCGCGCCCTTCGGGAGCGACTTGAGGACAGAGGCTACAATGTGTTCGGCAGGAGCTACATGCTCAATCGCTTTGGGCTGCCTCAGATCCGGGAGCGCTCGATCATCATCGCGGCGAAAGAGCACCTTCCGCTCTACACGCTAGAGAGCATGTGGGATGGCTGGGCCGTCAAAGAGGGCGCCAAGACAGTGCGCCGGGCGCTCTCCGTAGCCGCGAGGGCCAAGAACGCCGATCATCGGTTTCCAGGCTTTGCATCGGACGAGGTCAAGCGAAGGATCGCGGCCATTCCAAAGAATGGCGGTTCGTGGATAGATCTCCTACAGCATCCGGACTCCGACTACCTGATGACCGGCTCGATGAAGCGCATCGTGTCGTCGGGACGCTTGGGCTCGTACCCTGACGTATATGGTCGGATGGCGTGGGACAAACCGGCTCCAACGATCAAGCGCGAATGTGCACACATCGGAAACGGGCGATATGCCCACCCGGAACACGATCGCCTTTGCTCGATTGTTGAAATGGCGTTGCTGCAGGGGTTCCCCCACAATTATCGCTTCAACGGGGCAACTCTTGCGAACATCTATCGACACATCGGAGATGCCGTTCCTCCCCTGATTTCCTATCAGCTTGCGCATTTGTGCCGCTGGATCCTGACGAACGAGCAACCTGGCATGCAGGAACTCGTCCTTCCGGGCACGAGCCTGAAATCGACGGACTTCGTCCGGGAGGCCGCCTGAATTGACCTTGGACGAGACTGAGCGACGCTATGTCGAGGAGTTGCTGTCTGCCATGCGGGGACCGTGCGAAGCGGAGTTCCCTGATGCCTCTCCGCTGATTTCCGAGGAGTTCGCGAAGGAATTCCGAGCAACCCTGCTCATCCACCACTACTTCCTCAAAGCACCACTGGCGATGACGTCTTTCGAGGCGGCATTCGTCCGTGCAGCCAGGGCCGCCGGCCACACCGTGAACCCAGCCCCAGATGGCCAGCGTTTCTGGGACGTTGAGGTCGACGGCAAGCGTATCAGCTTGAAATCGACGGCGGCGGCCAACCTTCGTGTCGGCCTGCTACACATCTCGAAGCTATGCGAGGCGGCCTGGATCCAGGACATGCGGAGCGCAGCTCTGCGTGAAGAAGCGACCAAGCGCTTGTTCGCGGAATACACTGGCGCGGTGGACAGCATTATTCAGCTTCGCCTTTTCAAGAACCGCGCCTTCTACGAACTGGTCGAGATCCCCACTGACATCCTCGCTCAGGTTGCCGACGTGCCGCGCGCAGAGTTCGCGCCAGATGGTCCGACCATCGGAATCCCGGTTGGAAAAAATCCTCCTGACTTCACTCTCAAGCTTGATCGGTCTGACGCGAAAGTCACGCTGGCCAACATCAACAAGAACGTCTGCACCGTACTCGGGACGTGGCAACTCCAGGCCGAATAGTTCCCAAACATTCCCAATAGCTTGAGGGTCCGTTTCGGGCGATTCTGTCGCCCATGCGGACCTTCCTCCATCGCCTTCTCGGCCTCGCGCGCGCTCGCGGCTTCGACGCTGCGGGTGGCGGGCGGCGTTGGGAGGGGGCGCGGACGGTCGACGGGCTGAACGCGGCGATCCTCGCGGGCGCGACCACGGCGGCGCGGCGGG
>CAZCRA010000337.1:0-2696 GCA_964500945.1 uncultured Verrucomicrobiales bacterium
GAGCTGCTGCAATGGTATGCGCCGCGGACGATGGCGGGCGTGCGATGAAGCGGGGGAAAATTTACACGGATGGTTCATCCCGCGGGAATCCCGGGCCGGGTGGATACGGAGCGGTTCTTTTGTATGGGGAGCACGAGAAGCGATTGAGCGGCGGGTTCCGGCGCACGACGAACAACCGGATGGAGATCCTGGCGGCGGTGGTGGCGCTGGAGGCGTTGAGGGAGCGGTGCGAGGTCACCGTCTACTCGGACTCGCGCTACGTGGTGGATGCCATGACGAAGGGGTGGGTGCAGGGCTGGAAGCGCCAGGGTTGGAAGCGGAGAGGAGCGAACGGGCGGTCGGCGGAGCTGAAGAATCCGGACCTCTGGCAGCGTCTCGACACGGTGGCCAAGCGGCATGAGGTGACGTGGAAATGGGTGCGAGGTCACGCGGGAAACCGTTACAACGAGATTTGTGACGAGCTGGCGACGGAGGCGGCTCGGGGGCGGGAGAATCCTGAGGACCCTGGGTTCGACAAGGGAGCAGCGTGGCTCGACGGCGATGAGGCGGGAGAGGCATCGTGACGAGAGCCGGCTGTGGTTGAGAAAAGGGGCAACTGGGAGAGAGGTCCTGCGTTGCTTTTTGGCTGGGAATCGCCGAGAGAAGAGATCGAATCCGAAGCGATGAAGAAAACCATATTCGTGATGTTACTGGGTTGCCTGGGGCTTTTGGCTCCGGCAGGGGCTGAAGTTCGGACCTGGGTGAACGCCGAGGGGGACGAAGTGGAGGCGGAGTTCGTCAGCCAAGCCGATGGGGTGGTGACCATCCGGAGGGTCGAGGATGGGGAACGGTTCGACATCGCCATCGAGACGCTGAGTGCGAAGGATCAGGAGTGGTTGGCGGCGCAGGCGCGCAAGGCGAGCGGCGGGGTTTACATCGCGGCGGGGCATGGCGGGCACCGGATGTCGTCGGTCGATGGGATCACGTGGACGAACCACGAGTTTTGGGGAAAACCGAGCCACAATCAGCAAGACCTTAAGGCCATCGCGGCTGGGAACGGGACTTGCGTGGTGGTGGGGGGCTTCTCGAAATCAAACATTCTCGTCACTCGCGACGGCGTCAGCTGGGAGAAGAGCCCGTTCAACATGGGCGTGCTCAGCGGCGTGGAGTTCGTGGAAGGGAAGTTCTATTTGTTTGGCGAGGGGGGGAAAGTGGCTTCGTCCGCCGACGCGGAAACGTGGGAGGTGATTGGCGATGCCGATGTCCGCGCCTACGGCCAAGGCGAGCGGGAGCGTTTGGGATTGGACAAGTTGAAGCTGAACGTCCGGGCCTGGCGTCACGCAAACGGCTTGTTCGTGGGTGCAGGCGACAACTGCATCATCGTCTCGACGCGCGATTTCAAGAGCTGGCATTTCGCCGAGCGGAAGGACCCACTGGTGCGGCTTCGCGTGGAAACGGACGGGAAGGGTTTCGTGGTTTGGGGGGGCCAAACGCTTCGTTACTCGACGGACGGTGTGGAGTGGACCGATGTGGCGCCGGACTTCGATGAGCGGGCGAAGATTTCATCCGTTGTGCACGATGGTGAACGATATGTGCTGAACGCGCGTGACGGGCGGGGATGGGAGTCGGAAGATGGGCAGACGTGGGAGGCGGTGGAGGGGCGGACGTTTCCTGGCGTGATAGCGGCGGTGAGGCCGGGTCTCTATTACTCGTTCCAGACCTACTGGAAATACACGGAGAATTTTCGATATTCCAAGGACCGGGGGAAGACCTGGGAGAGCGCTATGATCCCGGCTCCGACCGGGGTGACGTGTGTGGTGTTCGCGGAGGGGATGCCGAAGTGGTGAAGGGAGGTTTTCGTGGTGATCACGAAATATCGATGCAAAATGAAATTTTAGAATCCTTTGAATGCGTGCTCGCTGTCGCTCGAAATTGAAGGATCGCGGTCTTCTTTTCCAATGTCGGCGTTGCTCGGCCGGTCTCTGAGCTCGCTTCGCTTTGCCGTCGCCTCTCGGCGCCGCCCTGGCCGGGCAGGCATGTCGCGGAGCTCCATTTTCCTTCCGCCTTCGCCGAGGCTTCCGACTTCGCTAAAGCTTCGACGGACAGGTCGGCGAGACAGGCGCGTCTTGAGATTGGAAAAGAATTCTCGCGAATTTCACATGCCTATTTCGCGATCACCACATTAGGGTTGGCGCAGGAGGGATCTCGGCTATGCGCTTGGTCTTCCACTCCTCGGACGCCAGCTGGAGTCGTGTGAGTCTCAATCGCGACGGCGGCGAAGGGACAAGCCCATGATCGCTAAAAGGATGAAAGGGAGCGATGAGGGTTCAGGGATGATCGACAGGGTTTCGACCTGGAGATTGTCGATGACAAAGTCGTTCTCGTCTCCGTTCCGTCGACTACCCGCGATAATGAGTGTATTGAAGGTGTCCAGGATGCCGGTCGTATCGGACGCGGTCAAAGACGAGGTGCCGCTGAGGAAATCCAAATCAACTCCCGTGGCCGTTCGTGTGATGGTCAGTGAAACGTCTGCGGAGCCTGTGGCGAGGACGAAGTTCGTGTCCCCCGTGGCAAGTAGATCGGTGGCATTACTCCCGCGAGCCGGGGACTGACCCCCGTTAGTGACGTCAAAGTCTTCAAAAATGCCGGCTGGCCCATCCTGCGATCTGAGTGGAAGAGCGGCGAAGTAGCCATGGAAAGTGGTGGGAAAGTTGTTG
>CAZCRA010000338.1:0-2691 GCA_964500945.1 uncultured Verrucomicrobiales bacterium
GCCTCAAGTTTCGAGAAGCCTCAAGTTTCGAGAAGCCTCAAGTTTCGAGAAGCCTTCCTCGCACACCATCCTTACAGCAGTCTCCCTGACCAGAAACTGCTCCTCGCTACTCATTTTTCTACCGTCCCTTTTGATGCGTAATACCTACACTATAAGCATCGGTTAGTCCATAAGGAATCGAAACTATTTGCGGACCGGATTAATAACCGTGTTCAACCATCTGCGCGACCGGGGCAAGTCGCTAACCGACGCCGTGCTGGAGGGTGCCGAGCAGCGGTTGCGCCCCGTGCTCATGACCGCGCTGCTTACCATCCTCGGCCTGGTTCCGCTTCTGGCGGCCACCGGACCAGGGTCGGAGATTCAGAAACCACTCGCTGTGGTGGTGGCCGGCGGAACCCTGTCCGCCACCGTGCTGACCTTGCTGCTTCTGCCGGCTCTGTATCACTGGATGGAAAAGGGTGCCACTGCCGCTGAATGACTTCCTTCACCCCCAGCACCTTCTCGCGAAGGCGCCTACGCGATTAGGGCCTGCAACGAAATAAGTCGGCCAAAGATGCGCAGGAGTTTTCCCTGCTGCCAAGGCGGAAATGAACGGAGTATAGCGAGCTATCCGAGCTGATTCCCAACGCCAGCAGCGGGGAAAAGGACCAGCAAGTGGTTTAAAGGACATTTGGCTACAGGCCCGTAACAAGCCGGATGGCCGGTTCAACCACCCTGGGATAACGAACCTCTTGCCATGCAGCCTCCGCACCACCTTCAAACGGAGATGCATCCCAAACCGTCCCGTCGTGAAACTGTCCCGTTGATCGTTCCCCCCACCTGTCTTATGGTAGGTTTGTGACGCGAAGCCTCATTGCGGCCTTCCTCCTCACCCTCTTTGGCGGCATCGTCCTTGCCAAAGGCTTGGGAGCCGTCGGGCTTTGCGTCGTCTGCACCAGCCATGGGTGCCATGCCGAACCGGAGCCCGTCTCCTGCTGCTCCCACCAGACCACCGAACCGGTTCAGCACCACCACTGCTGTCTCCGCCTTTCCTGCGACGGCAATCCCTTCGTCCTCGCGGCTTCCACTCAAATCCCGGCTCCGTCCAGTGCGGAGGCGCTCCCAGCGGACCTGCTTGGCGCCGGCTCGTTCCGCCGCATGCGCGAGGCCGCCCGGCAGTCTTGCGCGCTTCGTGAGCCTCCACCGCCCCGTCTGGCGGATAGCTTGGCCATGCTCCAGATCTTGCTGATCTGAATTCGTCTTCCGGCGATCCCCGACTTTCTCCCGGGAACGCCCCCCTTCTCCCTCTCCCACGGCAGCCGCCGATGGGAGGCACTTTTCCGCGTTGCCGGCCAGTCCGTCCATCGCCCTTCCCCTTTTCCCAAAGCCATGACGAATCAAAAACTCAGCACCCTAAGCCTACCCAAAGAAGCTGGAGCGACGACCTCCTCGCCTTCGCGCTGGCGTTCCCAGCTCACCGCTCTCCTCCCGCTGGCGCTGCTCGCCGGCTTCGTCGCGCTCCTCGCCATCGTCCTCGGTGATCGACTCATCCCCGCCCGCGCCCTCACCATCAACTCCGTCGTCACCGTCCGCGGCGATGCCTCTTCAGCCCGGGAAATCGCCGCAACCGGTGAAGGCGCCGACCCCTACGACGCCCCCATGCTCTTCCAGGCCTCCGGTTGGGTCGAACCCGACCCGCTCCCCATCAAGGCCACGGCCCTCGTCAACGGGGTGATCGAAGAGGTCCACGTCCTCGAGGGACAGACCGTGGCCAAAGGCGAACTCCTCGCCACTCTCATCAACGAGGACGCACGTCTCGATCTGAAAACCTCCCAAAGCCGCCTCGCCGCCCTCGAAGCCGAATATCATGCTCACTGTGAAGGCATCGAAATCACGGATGCCCAAATCGCCACCCTTCAAAAGCGTGTCGCGGCCGCCGAGGCCAAACGCGCCGAACAGGCCGATCAGGTCCGGCGCTTCGAGGACCTTCCCCCGGGTAGCGTGCCGGAACGCGACGTCACCCAGGCCCAGCTCCAGCTCCAAACCCGGGATGCGGAAATCGAGGTCCTGGCCGTCTCGGAGCGGGAACTTCGCGCCAAACTCAAGCAGCTCACGGCGGAGAAACAGGGCTTCGAGGCCCGAATGGCCGAGGCCGAAACCCAGGTCGCCCGCCACCAACTCGCCCTCGACCGAACCCGCATCCACTCACCCGTCGACGGGATCATCCTCCGTCTCCTCGCCGTGCCCGGCGAAAAACGCATGCTCGACATGGAAGGCAAGGACTCGTCCACCATTGCCATCCTCTACATGCCAGAAAAACTCCAGGCACGCATCGATGTCCCCCTCGAGGAAGCCGCCAAACTCGCCGTCGGCCAGCCCGTCCGAATCCGCTCGAACTTCCTCCCCGACCGCACCTTCCGCGGCACCGTCACCCGCATCGTTGGCGAGGCCGATCTCCAGCGGAACACCCTTCAGGCGAAGGTCCGCATCGACGATCCCGACCCGAGACTCCGCCCGGAGATGCTTTGCCGCGCTGAATTCCTGGCTCCACGCGCCTCCCTCTCCAGCTCCGCCGCCACGGCCCCAGCCTCCGACGGAACCACCTCCGCCCGGCCCGGCCGCGTCCGGATTTTCGTTCCCGAAGCCGCCCTCACCGGCGTCACTCGCGACTCCGCCCAGGTCTGGCTTCTCGACAAATCCGGGCATCGCCTG
>CAZCRA010000339.1:0-2683 GCA_964500945.1 uncultured Verrucomicrobiales bacterium
TGCGCTGGTGGCAGCTCGGGCAGAAGCCCCGGGTCTTGCAGGAGAAGGCGAGGAGCTTTTCGTGGCCGCAATCGGGACACTGAAGGCGGGTGAATCCGGCGGCGAGATCCCCACAGCGGTAGAACTGATCGACGACGGCCACGGCATCCTTGCGTAGCGGACCATGGGTTTTGCGATGATTTGTCTCGTAGTTCGCCACGAAGTCCTTCCAGCCATGGTGGACGACTTGCCACAGCGGCGAGGCTCGGAGACGGCGCGGACGATAGATGGACGGCATAACTGTTCACAAGAACACTTATGCGCCATCGGTTCAAGCTTGCGATGCGGGAACGCGAAATCGGAGGATGTCTAAGAAAAGGTTCCTTTTCCCAGCCAGCCCTCCCGCCCCATCCTCTGGCGCAACTCCCTCGGGCTGAGCACCAGTTCGAGAAACCCGTCTACGAAATCAAAGTCTGCAAAAGCCAACCTCCATGGTTTTTCTAGACGCTTCGCCTCTCCGAAGGATTTCCACCTGAGGCATCCGCTCTCCCCCTCTTCCACTTCCCCAATTGGAGACGTTGCCCGGTGCTCGCGCTGCTTTGGCCCTACCGCGTTTCGGGAACTCCCTCCAAGTCTTCCCCCGCTTCCGGGTCCCTGTCGTCCGTTGGTAACTCGTCCGGCTGCTCCACGACTTCGGGCTCGGGCTCGGCCATTCCCCCAAGATTCTCCTGACGCCTTTCCTCTGCCTTTGGCTCCCGTTCCGGTGGCGTCGCCCCTCCATCGCCTCGATCCAGGAAGTACACCAGGGCGAGACCAGCGACCGTGACTACCAGGGCCACGCCGGCCCACCACACTGGCTTAGCGATCCTGTCCCGGAGGTTTCCCTTCCAGCCAGCGCGCAGCCATCCCTTCGACCGATCCGAGGCGGCTGACCGCACGGGACCGGGAAATTCCACCACACTCCCCTCCCCATCCATCCCCCAGTGCGTGCCCGCCTTCCGGTGCCCCTGCTGGTGGAGTCTTCGAACCTGGGGATTCGGCGGAGCGGAGGGCAGGCCCTTCTCAAGGGGCTCTGGGTCCAGCGGCCAGGTACGCTCACCCTTGAGGTAGCCCAGCACGCCGGAAACCTCCTGCGCGAGGAGCTGCTCCCTCGAGTTTAGGTGGAACAAGACGACGAAGTAGCGCCCCGGGCGTCCAAATCCATCTCGGCCTGCAGGGTAGATGCGGTAGACCCAGAGCGCTTCGCCTTCCTCCTCGATCACGCCGAGGTAGACGGCCCCCTGATCCTTGAATTCCCTCACCCGCCTGGGCCACCCCTGGTGGACCCGGGCGATCGTCGCGTCCCATCGGGCATCCAAGGCCCCGTGGAGGCCCACTGCCAGTAGCTCCCGCTCTTGCGATGAGAGGGATCATAGATGGCCAGTTCCGGTTTCATTCCGGGAGTCGGCGAATGCCTTTGGCCGATGTCGCGTCCCCACCAGGGTTCCCTTCAGACATGTTGTGGCTGAGGCTGCCGGCAAAGGTTCCACCCACCCCGCCGAGCAGCGCCCCGAAAACCGCCCATCCGCCCACAGAGAAAATCCAGCCCAGCAACAGTGCTCCGCCAGCTCCCGCTCCGCATCCGGCGGCGACCGCCTCGGGCGTCGGACGGATCGAGGGCTGCAAATCCAGGGCTTTCCAGACTCCGAACCCCCACCCGAACAGCAGGCCGAGGAACGTGAAGGGATACACGGGATCGTCGTTGAGCAGGCCGAACATCGCATCCAGGATGACTCCCGCCAAGGCACCCCCGATGACCCCGAGCAAGGCCCCGCCCGTCATACAAAGAGCCAGTTCATGAGGCAACGGCGGGAGCGGCTTCCACGCCTGCAGCAGCTCGTGCATCCCGGATGAGGTCAGAGGCTGGCGGGGAACTCGCCGTGGGGTGCCCTGTTCATCGACGATCGTTTCGGTATGCACGCTGGCAACCGCCACGAACTCGACGTCCTCCTCCTCAATGAGATGTTCCATCGACCAATTCCTGGGGAGGCTTTGCGCAACGAAGGCGCGAAGATCTCCACCGGCTTTCTCCAGGTTCTCGCCATACACGTCCGCCTTGGACAGGACCACGATCCGCCGCTTCCGTTTCCACTCCGGGCACGTCAGGAACGTCTTCAAGAGCCACACGTTCTCGTTCTGCTGGGCCAGATCGCCGCTGGCATACAGGCTCCCGGGATCAAACAGGTAGACCAGGACCTCCGCGCCCGCGATGTGCCGGCGCAAAGCCTCCCGGTGCTCCGACTCGCCTTCCACCTCCTCTCCGTTCGGGACGTCGTCTCCCTCGTCGAGGAGGATGCTCCTCAAGTCTTGCCCGGCGGCGTCGATCATTTCCAACTCATGGAGGGTCTGGTCCTTCGGACCGAACCTCCATCGCAGCAGCTGGAACTCTTCCTCGAAGGTTGAGATGGGCCACTCCCCTTCCTCCAGCTTGGCCAGGGCGTGGACGACGTATTGGGAAGCCCCATAATCCAAGGGCTCCATCACCCACGACGAATCGGGGGTTGAAAAATTAGGGACGGGCCTACTGCAATTTGATCATCAAGCACTCTTTGCCTTTTGCTACGCGCCGGTGAGACGAGCGTCCGCTCGGTGCCGGGTGGATTAGTCCTAGGACCGCCCAGCTCATTCCTGGCGCCTCGCCCCGCGTTCCGGGTCCATTGCGCAC
>CAZCRA010000340.1:0-2644 GCA_964500945.1 uncultured Verrucomicrobiales bacterium
ACCGCAGCGCCCACCTTTTTCCCTCCGGAGATCCTCGATACCGGCAAACGGCACGCCGAGTTCATCGACGGTGGCGTGTGTTCGCTGAATAACCCGGCCTACCAGATGTATCTTCAGGCGACGATGCCTGAATACTGCCTGAACATGGCCAAGGGGGTCGAAAACCTGCTCATCGTTTCGGTGGGAACGGGAAACAGCAAGATCGACTGTCCGGAACATGCGATTAGCGAGATGCACCTGCTCGAATCGGCACAACTCGCCGTCCAGTCCCTGATGGAATCGTCATCCGTGCTCCAGGACATCTTCTGCCGGCAACAAGGAAAATATCTGAATGTGGAGTCCCAGCCGATCGATAGCGAACTCGGTTGCATCCGGGACGGAGCGGGAAATTTCCATTACCTTCGCTACAACCCATTACTGGTCGAGGATCCCGAAGACCCCAGATCGGAAGCGAAGCATGTCGATTTAGATTCCCTCAAGGAAATCCCTTACCTGACGGCTGCGGGCAGACGATACGCCGAAGACGCGGTGAAACCGGACGAACTGCCGGGAGGAAGGCTCTTTCCAAATGCCGCGTCACACCCGGGCCTGCACGTCGTAAGGAAAGATTCAGGTCTCACCAGGCTCCGCTATTTTGAGGGGGAACGCTTTCCGTCCGACGAGAATTCGGAAGATCCGATATGGAAGCCGGAGGACCATGTCCCGAAGCTCAAACCGCTCGACAGCGTGGGCCAACCGATCCCACCGCAACCGCATCGGCTCTGGATTTCGATCCTGGTCAGCGGGTGTCTCATCGCGGCTTTTACGTGGGTCACGATCCTCTTGAATGACGGCATCCTTTCCCCTCAACCGGACGAAACGGAAAGCTCCACGATCGATTTCATCCGCTCCACGCCGACGGAGGCCTTCGCGTTTCTTCGTGGGAATGCGGCGGCGTCCGAGGGCGAAATCGAAGCGCCCCTGGGAACGGCCTCTCTCGTGGCCTCCACCCTCGCGCTGATCATCTCTCTGGGGCTTTTTGGCGTGGGCATGAACGTCCGAGCGCACAAGACCAAGGCGTCGATGGGTCCCCCGGCCTATTATCTCTGGTCCCTCGTTGCGATGCTCGCCGCCGTGGGCTTCGGATGGCTGGCATGGCGCATGCACTCGAGTCTCAACCTGATCCCGGTGCTCTGGACACTCGGCGGAGCGGTAACCTTGGGATCGACGCTGGCCAGCCTCGTTCTGGTGCGTTATCGCAGGTGGATCGCGGGCATTCCCGTGGCGGCGATGATTCTATTGTTTTTCAGCGCGGCTCAATTTGCCAGCCTCGCCCAGTTCGAGCCGCTGGCCGGCGTGCTGATGGTGCTCGGATTGGTTTGTGCATTCGCCGGCATCCAACTCATCTGGTTCGGTCGCCCGGCCCGCATGGTGCTGAGGAGCGCGCCAAAGGGTAAAGTGTGAAGGCGAGTGCGATTCACGATTCATCGGCGCCACGCGACACAATGATCCTGGACCCCTCAAACGAAAGGCGCTAGCCTCAGCATTCGATGAAAAGAATCTTTTTGGGCGGAACCTGTAACGGCTCGCAATGGCGGGAATGGCTGAAACCTAAGCTGACGATCGATTTTTTCGATCCTGTCGTTTCTGACTGGAACGCCGAGGCTCAGGAGCGCGAAATCCGCGAGCGCGAGACGTGCGACTTCTGCCTCTATGTCTTGACCCCGAAAATGATCGGATTCTTCGGAGCTGTCGAAGCCACGCTCGATAGCGTCCTGCGTCCGGAGAAAGTCATCTTTTGCGTGCTCGACGAGGACGACGGCTGCCGATGGAACGAGCATGATCAGAAGTCGCTCGAGAAGATGAAAGCGTTACTCGGCAAACAAGGCGTCCGGATCTGCCGGGACTTGGACGAGATCGCTTCGGTGGCACGCTGAGGGATGGTTCAAAAACCCCGCCACGGAAAATCGGGGATCCGAAGGAGGAGGAAATGCATGCGGCTACGCCGCTGAAGGGGGCTGGTGAACCTTCGGGCCGAATTGGCCCCTTCCCCGCGCTCCGCGCGCCCCTCCAAAAGCGAAACCATCTCTCACTTGACCCCCTCACCGTCCCCCCCCATCCTCCGCTGGGGGGATCATGGCAGACGGCAACATCAAAATCTTCCTCTCCGCCGTCCGCGCGGAATTCCGCACAACCCGCCAAGAACTGGCGCTCTTTCTCCGGCGCGCCGGTTACGAAGTCAGTGTCTAGGAGGAATACTACGAGCCGAATGGCACGGGACCAAGCAATGTAGGCCGGACATTCCTGTCTGGCTTCTCCCATCCAGGACGGTTCGGGACAGGCAAGAATGCCCGTCCTACGGAGAACGATCACGGGGATCTCTCGCGAATCGCGTGCCATTCTGCTACGAGCGTTTGATTTGATCCTTTTTCTTCACATTCCGGGGATAAATGACTCGGGTGTCGCGGAGCGACAACGCATCGTAGCCGTGGGTTTCAACCCACGGTCAATGAGCAAATTCAATCACGTCGCGTCAGCGACCGTTCATTTGGGCACGACGTCGTCTCACCATGAGCGGTCGCTACGCGACGAAACCCTTCCCGTGGGTTGAAACCCACGGCTAGTGCGCCGCGAGGCGCCAATACCCTCCGGAGTGGAAGACTCC
>CAZCRA010000341.1:0-2633 GCA_964500945.1 uncultured Verrucomicrobiales bacterium
GCGCCGCGGCGGGGGAGGAGGTTGGAGATGATGCCCACCGGATCGGTTTGGTTGGCGCGCAGGATGCGCAGCACGCGGCGGAGTTTTTTGCGGGGGGTTTTCCCTGAACGGTAACAGATCAAGACGGACTGCGCCTGCTTGGCCAGGGCGAGGGTGTCGCTGACCGGACCGAGCGGTGCGCTGTCGATGATGATGCGATCGAAGCGCTGGCTGAGGGCGTTGAAAAAGGCCGGTAGGTTCTTTGAACCCAAGAGTTCCGCCGGGTTGGCGCATCGCCCGCCGGCCGGGATGATCCAGAGGTTGTCGACCTCGGTCCGGTGACAGATTTCTTCGAGGGGTTTGCCCAGAGCCAGATAATCGCTGAAACCTGGGGTATCGGCCGGAACGTCGAACGTGGTGCCCTGGACAGGCTTCCGGAGGTCGCCATCGACCAGGACGGTGCGGTCGCCCTGTTGCGCGAGCGCGACGGCGAGGTTGGAGGAGAGCCAGCTCTTCCCTTCGCCCGGCATGGCGCTGGTGACGACGAAGGAACAACGCTCGTTGTGGTCGCCCAGGTAGATGAGGCCAGCACGCAACGTTCGGAGCGCCTCGACGGCGACGGGATCTTTTTGAGCGATCAAGGCCAAGCCACTGACGGAGGGCGCGCCGCGCTTTTTACCGGGGCGACCCGGGATGGTGCCAATCACGGGCAGTTGGGCGAAGGCTTCGATTTCACCGACGGAGCGGAGGCTTTGGTCGACGAAGCCGAGCATGAAGACGATGGCGAGACCGGCCATCAAGCCCGTGCCGGTGTAGACCGGAAGGATTTCCCCAAGCTTCGGGCCAGCCGGTTTGACGGGCAGGGTCGGCGATTGGATGATGGCGAACTGTTTGGTCTCGAACCCACGCGAGACGTCGGCTTCCTTGAGCTGGACGCTGAGGTTGTCGAGAACGAGCTGGTCGGTGGCGAGTTCCTTTTGGAGGACGCGGGTGCGGGATGAGACCAGCTGCAGTTGGGCGTCGACGAGGTCATCGCCTTCCAACGTCTCGAAATCGAGGCCGGTTTGGTCCCAGAAAGCTCGTTCGTCCGGGTAACGGGTGAGGACGTTGGCGAGTTCCTCGGAAAACTTGGAACGAAGAATCGAGACGAGTTCCTTGGATTCGATGAGAGTTGGCCAACCCGGCAGGTAACGTTTTTCGAGTTCGACGACCCGGGCTTCGGCTTCCCGGATGCGTTGAGTGAGCTCCAGGCACGAAGCGTAGCGCGTCATTTTGGATTCGCTCTCGAGGATCTTTTTCTTCACCTCATCGGTCTTGAGCATGATGTAATCGACCGCGTAAGCTTCCGAGCCGGCGATGGCTTGGTCGGTGAAGTCTTCGAACTCGGTGAGGAAGGCTTCGAGGAGGTCTTTGGCGATCTCGGGTTCGGTGTGCTCGACGAAGAGATCGATGAGCTTCGTGTTTTCCCGCCAGGAGACGCGCAGCCACTGGCTCATCATGTTCCCGAGGGCCATGGCGGGAGGTGGGGCCGGTTTGTCGCTCTCGACGGGTTCGGGGGTCCAAGGCAGGCGGTATTCGAGTTCGTCGGGAAGAATGTCCGGGTTTTTGGCGAACTGCGGATTTTCAGCGACGGCTTCCCAGACGCTGGGCATCCGGAATTTCTCGATGATGGAGAGGATCTCCTGGGTTTGAGAGAGTTGGACGCGCTCATCCGAGTCGACGTCGGCCGCCTCCTGCTTGAGGCGCATCATCTCAACTGAGGCCCAGGATTTGTAGGTCTCCGGGGTGAGAGTGAAGGTGTAGTAGCCAAACGCCGCGCCGGCGAGGGTGGTCAGGATGATGATCCAGGCGTAGCGGAGGGCGAGCTGGGCATAGTCCTGCAGGGTTCGGCCGGCGATGACGAGGTTTCCGGAATTCTTTTCTTCCTCGCTATAGCCGTAGCCGTAGCTGCCTTCGGGGCCGTAGCCGTATCCATACCCATAGCCGTAGCCGTATCCGGGGGCTTGTTGGGGGCCATAACCAGCGCCGCCGTTGGGGCCCGGGGCAGGACCTTGACCGGGGCCGTAGGTGCCGGGTTGGCCGGGGCCATGAACCGGGCGGCCTTCGGGAAGCGGTTTTCCCTCGGGATGTCCGGGATCCTGCCCAGGCGCAGACGCTGGGGCCGGGGCGGACGGACGATTCGGTGTGGCACCTTCGCCTTGCTGCGAGGCAGGCTGCGCCTGGGCAGGGGGTGGAGGAGATGCGACGCGATCGTTGGGGAGGAACTTATCGGACATCGAGAATGGGGATCAGGACGTGAAAAAGACGAATGAGGGCAGGGGAATCAAAGGCGGGAAGATGGAAGGCAGGCAGGAAGGCAAGAAGATGAGGTCGGGAGCAGGAAATGGGCCAGCGGGGTGATGACGGGGTGGATGCGGGGATTGGGCGTAGGACAGCCGAGGATCGAGGTCTGCTTACATCCGTGGCAGAAGGGCAAGCGGTTTGCAAGCTGACTTTCGTGGCGGGGATGTCACCGAGCGCAGGGCCGCGCAGGTTTTGTAGGGAATGGGTGTGGGGTTCGGGTGGGCCACAGGAACAGCAAGCAGCCTGTGTTCGAAAAAGAGACGCGACGAGGGGGAAGGGTATTCGGGGAAGCTAGCAGGGAGGCGGGAGGC
>CAZCRA010000342.1:0-2626 GCA_964500945.1 uncultured Verrucomicrobiales bacterium
CTTGAAAACGCATCCAGAATCGCTCCGGAATGATTTTTCGCGTTGGGAAGTTCCGGCTAGAGGTCCCCTATAGGTCGATGCCCTTACCACTTTGATTCCTGGAGAGCTTCAACGCCAAAAGGCCTGAACTACGTCGCATTCAGTTCTGGCTTTGCTGAAACAGGGCTGTCAAGCGTTGCTGAGTTTAGCCAGGTCACGAGTTCTTTCATACACATCGCTCCGTAATCCTCATTGGTGTGGATCGGGTCAATCTTGGTTTCACCGGTTCCGGGATGGGTCCACCTGCGATTGTATTCCACGTCGGTCATCCCGATGGGTGATATTGTCGACATCGGCTGAGGAAATAGGGTCAGTCCGAGTTGGCGATAGATCCCGCAAGCCAAGGCGTTGAACCGCTCAATGGCCTTGAGAATTCCGTCGGGATGAGCCCTGCGCCACACGATTGCCTCGCGACATTGCTCGGATTCTTCTGCGAGCAGTTCCGAACGAAATGGAATCGCCACGATGCCGATCCGGGTCCCCTCGAGATTGTGCATCATTTCTAGGGGCAGGTGCTTTTTGATAAAGCCGTGGCAGAACGTGTCGAACGCTGGCCGGGACATCGTCGTGCCGCCGGGTGGTGCGGTGCGGATGCCATCAATGCCAGCTTCTTGCAGCATTTCGATCATCCATTCAACGCCTGTCCGGTGTCCAATGTAAGCGGAATGGGAGATGTCGCTGAGCTTCCGGTAAGGCTCGCCGCTGATGTCACGGACGAATTCGTATTCGCGCTCGGTGGCACCAAGTTCTTCCTTCGATTTGAACAGCCCGAAGCGACCGTCCTGAGTGCGCTCAAACTTTTGGTAAACGCCGACGGAAGCCGCCAAGAAATCCACCTCAACAGGTGCCTTTCCGGACGTGCATATTCTATTCCAACCTTGGCGAATGGCAGCCACATGGCTGGTTCCAGTGATCAATAATCGCGGATTCATTTTCCAAACGCCTCCAGCAACGCCTCCTCGCAGACTACGTCTTCTTCAGTCGACTGCTGTGGGGCAGGGGAATGGCCAGCAGTTGGGCCAGCCTGTTGCTTTGCGGAAGCGCCTTCTACCGGTCCACCACGGCCCCTGCTCGCGAAATGTGCTGCCCTGCGATGTTGCAGCGTTGCGCGGACCGTTCCCAACAGGCCCCGGAGCTGACCGAGCGACATTTGCCCGAAGAGGCCGTCCTGCAACGCGGCACCCTGGTCTTCGATGCCATCCATCAGGTCCGCTATTCGACCTAGGAGCACCTTAGGCCGCTCCAACGCGACACCGTGAGCTTGCATGAACGTGGCCATCGCGGTCTGCACCCCCGTCGGCGCGACGGATCTGAGGTTGCGCTCAAAATGGCCGCCACCGGTGCGCTGTGAGGTGATGATCTCGAAAGAGGGAAAGTAATCGATGTCCTGGTGAGTCTGATAAAGCTCGCCGCACACGGCGCGCAGGACGGCTTTGGAGTAGGCTGTGGCCACCTCGACATGCTGACCCGAGGCCGTGGCGGTAAGCGGCACCGGGGAGGTCGTGATCAGGAAGCGGATGCCGGGATTAATTTCGCGAATGCGCCGCCGGAAATACAGAAAATCGGCAAGAACCTCAGAATGAGTATAATTGCGGAAGCTGTAGATTTCGGGATCGAAAGATCCTGCCAGGGTGCCCGGTGCGGTGGGATAGACGGTCTGCGATTCTGTGTGAATCCATGCCTCCGTGAGGCCGAAAGTAAAGACGAAAATCTCGCACTCGGACAGCGCCTGAAGAATCTTCTCCAAATGCTCGGCGCGTAAACGCATTACCGTCTCGGGCGAATCCAGCCCCTCAGGCTCGACATTGGGCCGCTGCGCGTCGAAGAACAGTCCGTTCCGTTCCCAGACTGGGTTGGCCGGCTCGATCTCTCCGTGAGCTTCCTGGAACAGCTGCACCAGCTGGCGAGTCGTGTAGATGTTGCCGTAGCGGCCTGTAAACATCCCGTAGCCGAAGCGCTGCGCAGTGCTCGTATCAACTCTTGGAGGCGCCGGTTCGACATCCAGCACGTTGAACCCGGCCTCTTTGAGGGTGCGACCGACATGTTGTGCGAAGCACGATCCTGCGGTCATGATCCGCGCCGTCTGGTCGATAGGAAACCGCGGAGCGAAAACCTCGCCGGGGTCTCGGGGATCACGCTCGGCAACAGCTTGGCGCCAGAACGCTGTAGGGGGAAGATTGGAATAGGGAGAGGTCACTTTGCTCGCTCCAAAAATTTTGAACTTAAATAGCTACTATAGGTGGAACCATTAACCGCAGATGCGAGTTATCAAGTAGAATATGTGGTAATAGTGATAATTTCTTCTCGCTTGAGTCGCCTTAGGAGAACGGCCCGGGTGTTAGGGAAGTAGGCGGCTGAGGCGCATTTCTACCATGCCATAAGCAGGGCCATCGAGGGGCGGATGATCTTTAATGACGTCGCCAAGGAGCGGTTCCGCGCCTTGCTCGATGCGCAGCTCGCTTTTTTTCCTTCCTTCCTCAGGATCCGCAGTTAGGATTCGCCAGCGTCGACCGCGTTCGCTGTTCGCAGTCGGACGGGGTGGCTATCGGCTCGAAGGCCTTCCTGGAGGAAGTGTTCTCCCGTCAGC
>CAZCRA010000343.1:0-2596 GCA_964500945.1 uncultured Verrucomicrobiales bacterium
GCAGCGCCGTTCGGCGTTCATGCACCGAGAATGCGCGAAGCGCGAGTCCGAAACCCAGCGCCCCACCGGCCAGCCAGCACGCCGTGAGCTGGAGTTGGAAGTTCAGGGAAAACGCTGCCAAAAAGTATCCCGCCCCCGCCATCACCGCCAGTGCCACCGGCACGCCCACGGCCAGCCAATACCACACCGTCCCCAGCCGCGCCGTCCAGCCCTGAGGATGCGCCCCGATGAATTCCGACACGATGCCCCGCTTCGGGTGCAGCACGTGCCGGGCGATCCAGGCCACGCAAACCATCGCCGCGATGAACAGAAGCCGGCCCAAACTGTCCAGCGCCGCCGCCGATCCCGAGGACACCGTGATGATGGCCAAAAACACAGGCACCACGTAGCCCACCAGCAACCAGCCCAAATCCCCGCGCAACCGCTCCAAAATCCCGCTGTCCCAGCCGAAATGCCCCTCGCCCAAGCCCTGCTTCCGCGTCGTCACCCGCAGCACCAGGATCCAGAACACCGCCATCGACGCCCAGAGCAAACCCTCGCTCACCCCCTGCAGCCAGGCACTGCTGGACGGCGCCCTTCTCAGTTCCCAGCCCAAGTAACCCAGATAAAGCGGTGCCGGCAACGCCAGCAACAGCGTAATGACAAATGCCATCCCCGTGTGAGCCCAGTGATCCTGCGACGTCCGCCGTGTCTTGAGCGTCAATTCCTTGAGCTGGTCCAACAAGCGCGGCGTCAGCCCGCCCAGAAACAGGCATAGACCCGTTGCCAACCCAAACCACCACGGCGATCGAACCGGAATCCTCACCAGCGCACGCCCCGCCTCGGCCAGCCGCTTCGGCGCAAAGCTCGCCCCAACAGCTTCGGGCAAACCGGCTATCGTTCGCCACCCGATCACCGGCGAGCTGGCCACCCAAAACAACTCCTCATCCAGGATCGCATCGAACTCCTCCACGCTGTCCAAATAGGCTGACTCCGTCGCGTTCAGCTCAATCCGGTCCTCGATCGAACGCCGGTAGGCGTCGCGGAGCTCCAGCAGCAGGGACTCCCGTTCATCCAGAAGCTCCTCCAATACGACCGGACGCGCCCCATCCTCCGCTAAGCCGGACCCTACCGGTTCCGATTGAACCTGCACCCTTCGCTCAATCTGGAACGCCCCCATGCGCGCATCCGCCAACAGGTCCTGACTCGCTCGCAGCCGGTTCTCGATCTGCCTCCGGCTGGGCAGGCCGCGCTGCTCCTCCAGCAGCACCTGGGCAAACCGTCCCTCCGCCCCGCCGATGGCGACTTGCCGTTCGATTTGCTTGATCGAACGCTCCAGCGCCTCGAGCCCACGCGTGGCCTCGCGCCGTTCCACCGTCAACTCCGCGATCCTCCCCGTCACCGTCTGATACTCCGCGGCCAACCCTTCGATCTCGTCCCCCAAAGGCGGAATCGCAGGATGAAGATCTGCGTTCTCCTTCGCCTTGGCGACCGCCTCCAACCCCAAACTCGAGTGGGAAAGCCGTTTGGCGTCGGCCAAACTCTCCAGCGCCGATAGCCGAACCCTTCCCAATTCGACCCGCGCTTGCACCAGATCCCTTCGTGCCGTCAGCAGCGCGAGTCGCGGCTCGCGGCTCAGCCCTTCCTGTTGGAGCGACGCCAAGCGCGCCTCGGCTTCCTGCCTCTTGGCCATCCACAAAACGCGCCGGACCTCTTCCAGGCTCGGAAGGGCCGTCGTTTCAGGAACCGGCGTCTGCAGGGCCGTCTCTGCCTCCGCCATGACCTCACGCGCGGCCCGGGCCTCGCGATCCATGGCTTCCACCCTCTCGGTTTCTTCCGCCGTGAGCCGGTCCTCGATCTGTCGCTGTTCGACCCGGATGCCGGCCAGCTCCGCGCGTCCCTCGACGACTCGCTGATCCAGCGCCTCCAGCTTGAGGCTCGACGCCTCACCTGCCGCTCCCATGCGCACGGCCGAGGTATCCGCGAGCTGGGCCTCCAGCGCCGCGACCTCCAGCCTGACTTCCTCGGCTTCCTTGCCGGCGTTCGTTGCCGCCTCACCGAAGGCTTCAGCTTGAGCGCGATGCGCCGTCGCCTTTTCCAACAGCGCGATGGCCTCCTCCAAGCGCGCCTTTAGTTCCGCTTTGCGCGCCTCGTTGAGGTCCGCGGCCGCCTCCACCGCTTCGAGCTGCGATCGAACTTCAGCAGCCGTCAGCGCCTCTGAGGTCGCGGACGGCGGTGGCTCACCCGCCCCCCGGACGAGGCCGATGAAAACGAGGGCAAGCGCAAGCGGAACTGGGAGAATCCAGGCAGAAGAGCGTCGCATTTGGCAGCAGAAAGGTTGGCGCGAATCCGTGGTCGACGGATCCTACCGTCGCACACCAGCTGCGTTTCTCCACTCCTTGTCGAGCGGCCGCCCGACCGGCAAAACAAGAGCCGAAATTGGACGCTTCGCTCCCATTCTCACCAACTCCTTCCTCCCAGCTCCTTTTCGTAGCGACGCCGCTCCCGCCTCTGTCGAGACCCGCAAATTCAGCTTCCCCATCCGGAACCATCCCCTTCCGGCGTAGTCGAGTAGACCGGGGCCTCCCGTGCTGCCGAAAGCAACGCAGTTGGTCCC
>CAZCRA010000344.1:0-2571 GCA_964500945.1 uncultured Verrucomicrobiales bacterium
GCTTCATCCCCTGGCACGGCACCATGTTCGAAGGGCTATGGGAAATCCCGGCAGGTCACATCGCCAGCCTGGAACCCGGGGCCTCCGAACCGCGCTTCGAAGCCATCGCCCGGCCCGAAGCCGCCGAAACCGGCCCGCCGCCTGGTTCGATGACCGATGAAGCCTGGGTCGAACGCTTCCGATCCGACTTCCGCTCCGCCGTCGATGACCTGCGCACGCCCGGCCGGCCCGCGGCGGTGTTTCTTTCCGGCGGCATCGACTCCAGCATCGTCACCGCCGAACTCGCCGAGCGGCACGACGCCCCCGTCCACACCTTCGCCATCCACTTCGGACGCCGCTATCCCAGTGAGCTCGAGCACGCCCGCGCCGTCGCCGATTTCTGCGGAACCGAACACCGCGAAGTGCTCATCCGGCCCCGCGATTTCCTTCCGAAACTGCACGACATCGTCTGGCGGTTGGACGAACCGATCGGCGATCCCGTCACCATGCCGAATTTCGAACTGGCCCGGCACGTGGCCGGCGAGGGATTCGAATTCGTCTATAACGGCGAGGGCGGTGACCCGCTCTTTGGCGGACCGAAAAACCTGCCCATGCTCCTGGAACACTGGTATGGAGGTCCGCGCGATTTCTCCCCCGGCTTTCGCGAGCGCGCCTACCTCGCCTCTTACCGCCGGGCCTACGAGGAGATGGACCATCTCCTGACGCCTGAGTTCAAGGCCGCCATCGATTGGGACCGCGACCTCGCCGGGATCCTCCAGCCCTTCTTCGACGCGCCTCGACCCGAGCGTTTCCTCGACAAAATGATCGCCATCAACACCCGGCTGAAGGGAGCGCATCTCATCCTGCCGAAGGTCGAGCGCATGCTCGCCGCCTCGCGCCTCACCCCGCTTTCACCTCTCTTCGACGAGCGCATGCTCGAACTCACCTTCCAGCTTCCACCCCACCTTAAACTGCGGCACGGGATCGAAAAGATTGTCCTCAAGGAAGCCTTCCGCGATCGCGTCCCGGCCTCGATCATCGCCCGGCCGAAGAGCGGCATGCGCGTGCCCGTCCATTTCTGGTTCCAGGGCGAAATGAAGCGCTTCGCCCGGTCAATCCTCGCTCCCAAAAAACTGCGCGCCGAGGGCATTTTCGTTCCAGAACGCGTTCAGCAGCTCCTCCGTTACGAAACGGAAGAAGGCCCCGGCCGCTACGGCCTCCGTCTCTGGATGCTCACCACCTTCCAGCTCTGGAAAGAGCACTTCTCCAGCCAATCGTAGCAGCGAAAGCCCTCCCACGCTATCGTCCGCCCGTAGCGGAATTCGTAAGAATTTCGTCCGCCCATCTCTCTTCCGCCCGAAGCAGAATTCGTAAGAATTTCGTCCGCCCATCTCTCTTCCGCCCGAAGCAGACATAGGCTGCCAAAGACAGAGCAACGCCTCCAATTCGGCCCCTCCTTCTCCCTCGCCACCCTACCTCTGAAGTGTCACCACTTCAGCTGCTCCCGCCAAAGACAATGTCACCCCCACCATCCCTCACCGCCGCCTAACCCCCATCAGCAAGAGGGCCGCTGAGAAAACGAAATACCCCATCACACCCGGCTCGGGAATCGCTGCCAAGTCACCGCTGATCACCAGGTCGTCTCCCGCAGTATCCGGCCCGATCGAGGTCACAAAGAAATCCTTGGTCGTGTCTCCAGTCGTCGTGAAGGCCACCCGGATCTCCAGCGGCGAACCCACCGTCACATCTGGAATCGAGGAGAGATCAAACGTCATCAGTTCGAAACCCGCGACTCCGGCATCGAACGTTTGCGGGGTATCAACCAGACTGGCGAAACTGTCATGGCTCGAATAAACCCCCAAGGTGTAGACGGCTGCCTCCCGGCCATCCATGCTGATCGCCAGTTCCGTGAGCGATAAATCATCGGTCGTCGGGTCGATCGTCATGCTGATGTACTCATTCGCCGCCAAGGCCGCGTCCAAGCCCGTCGAAGCCGGCGCCGTCGTCGCCGTGTCGAAATCCCGAAGCCGCCACCCCGTCGTGCCTCCCCCGGGGGCGAAAAGGCCAGCGCCCCGAAGCACATCCTGACTGGTGACCAGCGCGTTGACCGTCGTCGGGGTCACGCTGGCGGCGCCAGAGTTCGTCATTTCCCACGCCAGCAAAATGGCCCCGTGAGAAGAGGTCGCTGCTGCGGCACAGCCGAGAGCCATGAACGAAGTGATCAGATGGACTTTCATGGTTTGTGACTTGGTGCCTCAACCCCTACAAACCCAGGGCCCCTCCCGTCAACCTCTTTCACCCAGCCCCGCTTTTCCCCCCTTGTCTCCCACCCACTTCCGTCCAACTTAACCCCGATGCCCCGCCCCGCTCCCAGCCTCCTACTCGCCCTCCTCCTCGCCTTCCCTCGCCTCCCGGCTCACGCCGAACCTCACGGCGCCGCCGCCTACCGCGATTTCGAGGACCGCTCCGGCCAAATCCTCCGCGCCCGGCTCGTCGAGGTGAAGGGAGACACCGCACGGCTGAAGGTTTCCACCGGTGAAATCTACGACGTCCAACTCGCCACCTTGAGCGACGCCGATCAGACCTACATCC
>CAZCRA010000345.1:0-2540 GCA_964500945.1 uncultured Verrucomicrobiales bacterium
AAATACCTCATGGTCGTGACCATGCGCCGGGATACCCTCTCGGCCTGGCCGGTGACGAACCATCCCGGCTCCAAATACAACGACCGGAGCCGGGCCGATTGTAACCTCCAGATTCCGCTGTGGCAGTTGGTCTGCGCCAGCGCCGCCGCCCCGCCTTACTTCCGCGCTCAGCAGGTGGTGCTCGACGCATCCAAACCGCCGATCGCCTTCCTCGACGGCGGACTGTCCGGATACAACAATCCGGCCGCCCTGGCCATCCGCATGGCCACGCTGCCGCAGTATCGATTCGGGTGGCCGACGGGCGTCGAGAACCTCCACCTGCTCTCCATCGGCACCTCGGATCCGGACAGTCACAAGGTGACGGCGAAGGCCCCTTGGATGGCGATTCCTTTCCCGAATGCCGCAAAGCAGTGGATCGTCGATCACGTCGAAATCCTGAAGAACACCGACCGCGTCGTGGACTCTCTCATCGCCGCCGCCACGGCCGACCAGGACGTGATCTGCCGCACCTTCGGCCGCACCCTGTATGGACCCTGCATCGAGCGGGAACTCTACTCGAGCGGCAGCGAGGACAAGTCCGACGTGGAGCGGGAATTTGCCGGTCATCGCGACTTGGAACGCGCTCTGGCCGACGATGTCCCGCCTCCCTTCCACCCGGGCTACACCTATACGCGCTACCAGAAAGCCTTCACAAAGGATGAACTGGCTTCCTTCTCCAAGCAGGGCAAGAGCTTCTGGATCACCGACGTCGCCGCCATGGAGGATCTGATCGAAATCGGCAAAGCATACGCCGCCGCCACCGTGAAACCGGAGCATTTGCCGTGACGACCACCGGGATGCCGCAGCTCGAAGAGAAAGACTGGAAAACGCTGATGCGGTGGATCCGGAGCGGGCAGGTGATTCCGGTGGTGGGACCGGATCTCGTTCTGGTCGAGGTGGACGGGCAGCCCGGGGAAGTCGTTCTCACCCGCTATCTGGCTCCGCGGCTGGCCGCACGGCTGAATCTGAGCGCTTCCGGCGATTACGGCAGTGTGAACGAGGTGGTGCGGGAACACCTCCGGGCCGGTGGAAATCGCGGACCGGTCTATGACGAGCTGCGGGAGCTTCTGGAGGAAGCCGGACTTTCGCCGGGTAAGGCGCTTCGAGACCTGGCGGCCATTGGCGGCTTCGATCTGTTTTTGAGCAGCACGTTTGATCCCTTTCTGGCGCAGGCGCTGGCCGCGGTGCGGCCCGGGTTTCGCGAAGAGCGAGACGTGGTGCGTTTTCATCCGAATAAACCGCTCGACCTTCCGGCGGAAGGGGCCGGGCACGTCTTTCATCTCCTGGGGGATTTCAATACCTATCCCGATTTCGCCATCTGGGACGAGGACTACATGGAGTTTGTATGCGGGCTGATCGAGAGCCGCGATCAGTTGCGGAGTCTTTTCGAGCTGTTGAAAAACCGGCACCTGCTCCTTCTGGGCGCTCCGGCCTCGGATTGGATCTTCCGGTTCCTGCTGCGCGTGGCGCGGCAGGAACGGCTTTCGGGACGCACGCCGGACGGGGTGGGGGAATTCCTGACGGAAGCGATGGTGGCGCTGGAACCTCCGCTCGTGTTTTTCTTTGACAAGGTCGTGGCGACGACGCGGGTGATCGACGGCTCGCCCGCCAGCTTCGTGGAGGAACTCAGCCGGCGCTGGAAAGAGCAGGCCGGCGCTCCGGCGGACGACGAGGCTTTGCTGGCGCGCATGCCGGACGAAATGCCGAAAGACTCGGTGTTCATCAGCTACGCCTCGGAGGATCGAGCCGCGGCGCTGGCGCTGGCCAGGGCGCTGCACGATGAGCGCGTTCCGGTCTGGCTCGACAAAGGGCGGCTGAAGGCCGGGGAAAACTACGAGGCTGCGCTGGAGAGCGCCGTGCGGGTTCACTGCAGCTTTTTCATCTCCCTGATCTCGGAAATCACCGAGGCGGATCTCGAGCGAGAGCGGTTCGTTCATACGGAGCGCGACTGGGCGGCGCAGCGTCACATGGACGGTTACATCTTCTACATCCCCGTAGAGATCCGGGAGACCGGCCGGCCGGAGCGGGAGCCCGAGGCGTTCCGGAAAATTCACTCCCACCGGCTGCCGGGCGGCGTGCCGACGCCGGACTTCGTTGGCTACGTCAAACAGCTCTGGGAAACGTACCGCGTCTCCGGGCGGCCCAGAGGTTGACGGAATGGCAAGATGAGCGCTGCATCCACCCCTCAGTCCCCGTCGCCCCGCCGTCCCTGGATGGGGCTGTCCGCGTTCACCTTCGAGACGCAGCGCTACTTCTTCGGGCGGGACGCGGAAGTGGCGGACATCTACCGCCGGGTGCGGGAGCAGCCGCTCACCATTCTTTACGGACAGTCCGGGCTGGGGAAGAGTTCCCTCCTGGGCGCCGGGCTGCTGCCGAAGCTCATCGTGGAAGGCTTTCGCCCGGTGCTGATCCGGCTGCGTTTTGGTGAGCAGGATCCGCCGCTGCTGGAGCAGGTGAAGCGGGCGCTGGACGGGGTGGCGCCCAGCCCTGAGGATCGGAAC
>CAZCRA010000346.1:0-2539 GCA_964500945.1 uncultured Verrucomicrobiales bacterium
AGTGAAGGAGTGAAGGAGTGAAGGAGTGAAGGAGTGAAGGAGTGAAGGAGTGAAGGAGTGAAGAGCTGGAACTCCGCAGTTGCTGGATCAGGGACTCGAGGTCCGCCTCGAGACCGACGCGGAACAGGAGGCAGAAAATCCCGAGCTGAGCCAGGATTTCGAGCATGAGCTGCGGTTCGCCGCCTGGGGTGGCCTCTGACTTGGCGACGAGTTGAAGCAGGACGCCGAGGGCAATGTAGCCCAGCAGCGGGGGAAGTCTGACGGAGCGGAGAATGGCCTTGGCGCCCATCACACCGACGATGACGGCGCCGAGGACGAAGACAAGGAGCGCGAGGTGGCGGACGTGTTCGAGCACGTGGCCGGAAGGGATGGCTCAGCGGCCGGAGGGCGTCATGGGCGGGATATTTTCGAAATCGCCTTCCTCACAGCAGCGGACGAAGCCCTCGGTGATGGATTTCAATTCATCCCACATTTGGCGGATGTCATCCGACTCGTCTTCGGTGATGGAGCGGTCGGCGGCGGCCTGGGTGATGGCGCTGAGGAGTTCGGCGAACTGGTGGACGATTTCGTTGGTGGCGACGTCGTAGCCGGCTTCGGTGCGGGTGGCGGGGTTGCGGACGAAGTGTCCACCGGCCTGCTGACAGAGCCAGCGGATGATCTTCGGTTCGCCGGTCAATTCCATGAGGCGCTTGATGCGGTCGAGCGGATTCCGGCTGCCCGAACCGAGTTCGGTGTTGGGCTGCGCCCATTTGTAGACCAAGGACAGCGACACCCCCAGTTCGGAGGCTACGGCTTTGGGGCTGGTTCGAGCGAGAGCCTCTTTGATCACCTCGTGGGATTCCATGCTGAGAAATGATGCGTTGGCCCGAGGGAAAAGACAAGCGTCTCATCGCCGTATCAGCGCTATCCAGGCTGCTTGACAAGGCCCGTGCCCATGCTTGGGTCGGGGGCGTAATTCAAGAACGATGGGAGAGGAACAAAAACAAGGGGGCTGGGAGGCCAAGCTTGGGCTGGTTTTGAGTGCCGTGACGGGGATCATCCTTTTCGCGGGGATGGGAGTCTTTGGGGTCTTGCTGCTGGGGCATTCGTTCCGGGCATCCAGCCAGGTGGTGGCTATCCCAGAGACGGTGGCGGCAACGACTCCTGCTACAGCTCCTGAAAGTGGGGGGGGCGATGGCGCGGGAACGGGTGCGAACGCGACCGAGGCGACGGCTGAGCCGGCCGATCCGGAATTCGCGAAGCTGATGGAGACGGGCAAACAGACCTACCAGCTCTGTGCTGCCTGTCATGGCCCGGTCGGGGTTTCCATCGCTGCGGCCATGGCGCCAAACCTCACCAGTTCTGAATGGGTGACGGGCAGTGCGGAGCGGTTGGCGATGATTTTGCTGAAAGGGGTCCAGCCGGAGGGTCGCTATCAGGGCGTCATGATCGGGTGGGGGCCGCAGTTGTCGGATGAACAAATCGCGGGCGTCTTGACTTACATTCGCAACAGTTTCGGGCATTCGGCGGAGAAGATCACGCCGGAACTGATCGGTGAGGTTCGAGCGGAGTATTCCGATCGCTCGGCGGCATTTACCCGGGCTGAATTGGAGGAATTGGAGGAAGTGGAGGGTTAGCGCGAGGTTTGTGGGGAGCCCGGAGTGAATGGGGGGTGGTTGAAAAGAGTCCACTTAATGGGTTTACGCTCCTGACGGGCGGCCCTATAGTGATTTGTAGGTGCCTAACGGCATTTTCCTGACCAACGACTCCCCATTCTGTGATCTCCCCAACTTCCTCCCCCGGCGACCGCCTTTTTGGCCGTCGCCTCGTGGCGGCATGTGCCGCCGTCGTTTTGCCGGCCGCACTTTGCGGACCTCTCTCCGCCAAGGACTTCGACGATTTCAGCAAGGACGAGCGAGCTGAGCTGGAGAACGGGCGCATCGTCACCTGGCAGGTTTCGGAGGACAAACACAAGCGCTTCGTGAACTGCAGCATCCTGCTGGAGGAGCCGGTCACCGAGGTTTGGGCTCTAATCGAAGACAAGGAATCGACGCCGGAATACATCGAGAGCGTCCTGACTTCCGAAGTGGTCGCCGAACGAGAAGGCGCCACGCTCATCAAACAGGAGACGGCTGCTCCAGGGATGCGCCGAACCTTCAGTTACGTGGTGAAGCACATACCGACGCACATGAAGCGTGTGGACTTCGAGCGGATTTCGGGTGATCTGCGCCACATCGAGGGCGCTTGGATCTTCGAGCGGGTGGAAGGCGACAAGGAGAGGACCTTACTGACGTATTCGCTTCACATCGATCCAGGCCGTTTCATCCCCCAGAGTTTCGTTTCCCGCTCGCAGATGTCGCAGCTGCCGGGTGTGATGGAAGCAATCCGTTCGCGTTTGTTCCTCAACCGTCCGTCGACCGATCCGACTTCGGATGCAGCGATGGCACTGGCCGCCACCCCGCTGGAGGCTCCTGGGGCCGATGAGCACTGCGAGGTGCCAGCGCTTGAAGAGGGCGGTAAGGCTTCTGGCTCAAAGTCTCCCGTTTTGGTGACTTTGGAA
>CAZCRA010000347.1:0-2533 GCA_964500945.1 uncultured Verrucomicrobiales bacterium
TGAAGTGGGGCCGTGGGGTCGAGGGCGGGTGATGGTCGTGGTCCTGGTCCCGGTGGTGGGAGCGGGCGCAAAGATTCGGGTCCGGGTGCGGGTATGTCAGCCGGTTGTGGCTCGGCAGGGCCGTCTTCGACCTGCGATTCGAGCCCTGAGCGGGCGATGATGGCGAGTTGGCCGAAGCAGCGGTGGTAGAGGCGGTGAAGTTGAGCCAGAGCGTCCTCGGCTGCCTGATGCGTGCGGAAGAGGATGTCGACTTCGGTGTTATCGGAGATTTCGATGAGATCGGCGACGGAAGCCGCGTCCTTGCTGTGGGGGAAGGGGTAGGGGTAGGGACGGGTCGTTTGCTGAAGGCGTTGGAGGATCTCGAGCATGGCGTCGGAGTTTTCGCGCATCCGGGCCAAGTGCTTGGCGTCCGGAGCGTCCTCGCCCAAAGCGTTCAGAAGGGCGGTTTGGGCCTGGTGCAAATCGCGCAGCCCGGCGAGATCGGGGAACGTGTTTCGGAACATCTCCATGAGGTGGAGCCACGGGCCGGGTTCGAGTCCCGATTCCTGGCGGGAGGCATTCCAGATGCCGGTGCCGACGGCACGGCGGACGGCTTCGGCAAACGGGACCAATTCGTCCTGGAGCGCCTCGACGTCCTTCGTGGCGCTTTCCAGTTCCAGGGCGAGGCCATCCTTTTTCGTGTTTTCAGTTTGGAAATGCTTCTTCCGGAGAGTGAATCCGGCTTTGGCACACTCGAGCGCCAGAAGGACGCGGCCGCGGCGGTCGATGACCTCGTGTTCCTGTTCGAAGCGGGAAGCCAGGTTCTGGCGGGTTTCCCGGAGGCGCTGCATCAGGGTGTTCGCCGAGGGGCTTGGGGCGACATCGGAGGACTCGATGAAGACCGGGCGGAGCACGCTCAGTTGGTCATCGAAGAAGAACTCGAGCGCCTCGGTTTCGTCCTCCATTTCGCGATCTTCAGCGGTGAGGTGCTGATTGCTGACGAGCTGGGCCTTGTCGAGGGGGAGCTGGATTTCGTGTTCGTAGTAGTGGCGTGTGAGGGCTTTGGAAAGGCCGTCGAAATCCCGGATGAGGACGGAGGCGGGTTCGGAGCGATGAAAGACTCCCTTGGCGTCCAAACGATCCGCAGCGGCGATGCGATCCCGGTCGCAGGGGTGCGTTTCGTGCCATTTCGTGACGCCTTCGTCGCGGTTTTTGCGAATGGCATCGATGAGTGACTGGGGGATCTCGTCGGCTTGGATTCGGGTGAGAGTGGGATAATCATCGCTGATTCGGCCCTGGCCCCAGACTTCCTGGAGGAGGTTGTGAGCGCGCTGGGATCCGATGCCGAGATGCTGGAGGCGTTCGGAGGTGCGAACGAAAGCGGGGCTGCCGGCGAGTTGGATTTCGTAGAAATCGGCGTCGTATTCCATCTGGCGCAGAGCGAAGCAGCTGATGGCATGGCCGAGATGCATGAGGGCCCAGAGGATTTTCCGGGTGACCCAGATGAAGCCCTTGGCGGTGAGCAGGATGATGCCGATGCGGATGTCGATGCCGAGGGCCTTGTCGAGCCACCGGTCCACCGCGTCCCGCTCATAGACGACGCGGGCGAACCAGGCGTTGATGACACGGATGACGTAGGTGAGGCGCATGCCGGCGCCTTGAGCGAAGTGGCCGAATTCGTGGGCGAGAATGCCGCCGAAGGACTGGAGGGACATGCCGGAGAGGAGCGGCATGCCGACGATGAGTTTGAGGTCCTGGCCGAAAAAGCTCCAGAGACCCCGGCGAAACGCGGCCGCGGCGTTGACGTCGCAGTTCAGTTCGATGGCTTTCGGGCGGGGAGCTCCGACGGCATCGGCGACATGGTGGACAAAGGAGAAAAGCTCAGGTTGGTCTTCCGGCTGCACGCGCCAGGGCGGGGCGGGTTTGGGTTGGCGAGCGAAGAAGGGTTTGACCATGAACAGGACGAGCAGCGCGCCGACGACGAGTGGGGTCACGTAGAGGAAGAAGGCGGCGCGGGCGGCCATCTCGTCGAACATGTGGAGATTATGCGTGGCGTGCCAGTAAACGCCCCAGGCGGTGGCGACGACGATCCCTGCGTAGATGACGGGGAGGAGGACCATCGTGAGGGCGACGAGGAAGAGCCCCATCTGGTAGAGCGGCGAGGCCCGGTTTCGCGGGAGCTTGTCCGCGGTAAACGAGTCCAGGATGTCCGTGATGGGCGGGGGCGCAGCCGCAGGCGTCATGGCGACGTTTTAGTGCACTCCCTGCGGGGGATCAATGCGCAAAACCGAAGGGCCGGAAGGTGGGGCCGGGGCGGTTCTTCAGCGGTCTTTGCCGGGATGCAGGAGGCGCCGGACGTCGTCGACGCTGAGGGCGGCGCCATCGTCGACCCCACCTGGGCGGGTGAGCGAGGGTTTTGCGGTGACGCGATCCCCGCTCCGCTGCTCGACGGAGGCGCGGGAGCGGCCGCTGGCGGCGTCGAACTGGGTGCCGGAGGCGGGATTGGCGGTGGTGGCGAACTGGCTCGTGCGCCCAGCCCAGCCGTCGTTGCCGG
>CAZCRA010000348.1:0-2506 GCA_964500945.1 uncultured Verrucomicrobiales bacterium
TCCTTCACGCCACATAGTCCCTGGCGACGGAAAGCGAAGCGGACAATCCCCAGTTCCGTTCTTTTCCTGGGACAACGCACTCTACCTCCTCGGGCATCCGCCAAAAGATCGAAGTTCCAATTGGGCGCTGGAAAGGTTCAGTGCCTTTCGGGAGCGACATCTCAAAGTGAGGAATGAGATCGCGTGTGACGAGATTCGGGCAATTTGCGCCTTTCTTGAGAATTGGAATCCACTTGGCGAATACGACCGCGAATTTGTTTCAGAGATCGGCTCTCACTACGGGGTCTTCCAATTCGTTGATTCTCCCAGCTTGTTTCACGAAGCACCTGCCATTGTGGAATGGTGGATGCGAAACCAACTTGTTGACAGCGAACCGGACGGCCAGTGCCTTATCACCGGCGAACGGTCGAAAATCGCGCGACTGCATCCGACGATCAAAGGAGTCACCCCGCCGAAGGGAAAGCAACAGCAAGACGGTCCGTTAGTAGCGATCGACAAAGGCAAGAGTGCATTCAGTTCCTACCTGAAGGAACAGAGCTACAATGCACCCGTCGGCGAAAACGCGGCCTTCCGCTACGGCGCTGCCTTGAACGCCCTGCTCTCCGGCCCGCGCTCGGGAAGGCATCGCATGCGGATCGGCGACACCACCTGTGTCTTCTGGACCGATCAGCCGACTGTGCTCGAAGACATCTGGGCGGAGTTTTCTAGCAATGGCTCGGCGGTTCTCCAGGACCCTGCGCAGGACGAGGAGACACGAAAGAAAGTGGAGATCTTCCTCGATGCCCTTCGCAAGGGCCGGGAAGCCGATGCCGGGTTGGCCGACGCTCCAGACCAAAGACGGTTCTTCATCCTGGGCCTCGCCCCGAACGCGGCCCGGCTCTCCATCCGGTTCTTCTATCAATCGAGCATCAGCGAATTGCTCGATCATCTTCGCGCACACAAGACCGCGTTCGAAATTGTCCGCCAATTCGACAACGAGCCGGAATTCCCGGCGTGGTGGCAATTTCTGCGGCAAACCGCACGCGCCGGCGATGAGCCACCGCCTTTGCTCGGTGGAGCTTTGATGCGCTCCATCCTCGAGGGTGTTGCCTACCCGGAATCCCTCCTCAGTGCCGTCGTCCGCCGCGTCCAAATGGAGCGCACTGTCAACTATCTCCGCGCAGCCGCCATCAAAGCGGTGCTCGTCCGCAACCACCGACAACCCCTCCACCTCATGCTCGATCCAGAAAACCCACAACCCGCCTACCGGCTCGGACGGCTCTTCGCCGTGCTGGAAAAGATCCACGAAGAGGGGCACCGCGAACAGACCGGCCGGTCCCTCGACAAGACGATTCGCGACACCTACTTCTCAGCCGCCTGCGCCACGCCGGCATCGGTCTTTCCGCGATTGGAAGTACTCTCGACCCATCATCGGCGCCACCTGAACCCCGGTCGCAAGACCCAGTTCGACAAGCTGATCGGAGACATCAAGTGGGAACAGACCGGAACGGCACGAACCCACCATTTGGAGGATCAAGGTCTCTTTATCCTCGGTTACTACCATCAACGCAAAGACCTCTTTACGAGTAAATCCAACGACACCGAAAACGCACCCCAACACGCCTGACCAGACATGCAAAACCGCTACGATTTCGTTCTTCTCTTCGACGTCAAAGACGCCAACCCGAATGGCGACCCCGATGCCGGGAACCTCCCACGCATCGACGCAGAAACGGGGCAAGGCCTTGTCACGGACGTCTGTCTCAAGCGCAAGGTTCGCAACTTCATTCAGGCGACGCAGCCGCAACAGCGAATCTATTTCACGGAAGGCGCCGTCCACAATCACCAGCACCAGGAAGCCTACACGGCCCTCGATCTTGGCGACCCGAAAGTGGCCAAAGCCGCGCAACGCGACGAGGCCAGGGCGTGGATGTGCCAAAACTTCTGGGACGTACGCACGTTTGGTGCGGTGATGGCAACCGAGGTCAATTGCGGCCAGGTGCGAGGGCCCGTTCAGCTTTCTTTCGGGCGTTCCATCGATCCGATCGTCAATGCCGAACACGCCATCACCAGAACCTCCGTCACCAACGAGAAAGACATCGAGAAGGGCCGGACCATGGGTCGCAAGTTCACGATCCCTTATGCGCTCTACCGTGCCCACGGCTTTGTGAATCCGTTCCTCGCTCAGCAGACTGGCTTTGGCGATGAAGATCGCAAACTCCTCTTTGCGGCGCTCGAAAACTCCTTCACGCTCGACGCCTCTGCAGCCCGCCCGGCAGGGTCCATGGCCATGCGGGGATTCATCGTGTTCCAACACGACAACCAACTTGGAGAAGCCCCCAGTCACCAATTGTTCGACGCGGTGTCCGTGACAAGGCGCCAGGATACTGAGGTCGCGCGTGACTTCTCCCACTACAACGTCACCATCGACGAATCCGCCGTCCCGGATGGCGTCACCCTCATCCGCCGCATCTAATCGGAACTTCCCAAGCCGCAAATGCGCGCTGCGCGCATTCTGCATGCGGTT
>CAZCRA010000349.1:0-2466 GCA_964500945.1 uncultured Verrucomicrobiales bacterium
GGAGGGGTGGAAGGCGGCGAGATCCGGACGGTGGCGGGGACGGGTGAGCCGGGTTTCAGCGGCGATGGCGGCCCGGCGGTCGCGGCGCAGGTGAACAATCCCTTCGGCGTGGTGATCGGGCCGGACCGGGCCCTCTACTTTTGCGACACGGGGAACCACGTGGTGCGCCGGGTGGACGGCGAGAGCGGGGTGATCACGACCGTGGCGGGCACCGGCGGCAAGGCCGGGTATGCCGGCGATGGCGGCCCAGCCACCGAGGCCCTGCTTCGGGAGCCGTATGAAGTCCGGTTCGATGCCGAGGGCCACCTGTATTTCGTGGAAATGCGCAACCACTTGATCCGGAGGGTGGATGCGGATCCGGAGACGGGCTGGGTTTACATCGGCGACAGCGAAACGCACCGGGTGAGGGTGGTGAAGTAAGGGGGATGGGCCCGCCGTTGGGGTCTCAGGAACGGAAGAAGGTCGAGACGCGGGACCACAGTCCTCGAGCGGGTGAGGGGGCGGGCGCCGTGGCATTTTCCCGCTTTTGCCGGCGGAAGTCCTCGAGGCCGGCCTGAATTTCGAGGTAATCCTTGCGGTTGGATTCGATGTTGGCCAAGGCCCTCGAACGGATTGCGGGATCGTCGATTCCGCAAAAGCCGGCCATGGCGTCGATGAGATCCGCTTTCTGGCGCATGGCGGCTTCGTAGTTCACGAGGAGCAGCGGGACCTCGAGGTCCGCCGCGAGGCCGGCGATGGACGCGTACCGGCCGGCGGTTTTCTCCAAGATTTCGAGCAGGTCACGATGTTGCAGGGCGGCGCGGCGCTGGGCAACCGCCAGGACGTCTTTGAAAATGAGGATGAGCCGGGGGTGCCGCGTCAGGGTGAGGACGTGGTCGAGGTAATTGACGAGGGCGGGGCGCTTCCAAGCCCAGCGGGAATGGCTGGCGTCGTAGTCGCCCACGAGCGAGCGGACGGTGTCCCAGTCCCCTTCGTCGGCCGCTTTGCCGAGCTTGTGGTTTTCAAAGGTGCCGTGATCCTTTCCGGTGAACACGCCGAAGTCGTGAACGATGCTGCTCAGTAGCGACGTTCCGCCCCGGGCATGGCCGGAGAGAAGAAGGGTGTAATCCGGTTCGGGAGGATTCGCATACGCATGGAACGTGGTGGCGGGGGGAACTCCAGACGGGGCCAGGCTGGATGCGTGCGCTTCCAGGCGCTCGAGGGCGTGAAGGCGGAGCTTTGGATCGTCGATGTCGAAAAAGTCGGCGACCGCCTCGACGAGACCCGGCAGGTTGGCCATGGCGGCTTCGTAGCTGACCAAGAGGACGGGTGCCTGGGTCAGGAAGGCGGACCGGGCCATGCGATGGGAGAACGCGGCGGCGTCTTTGATGGTCGTACGGCAAAGGGCGGGATCCCCGGCTTCGTGCGACCCAGCGGCCATGGGGTTCCGGAAAACCAGGACGATGCGAGGCTGGCGACAAAGCGAGGCAGCGCGAGGGAGGTCATCGATGAGCGACGAGAGCGACCACATCCAGGTGTCGTGCCTGGCGTTGGCTTCGTCGATCCAATGGCGGGCCTGACTCCAGTCGCCTGCTTTGGCCGCCGGGATGATCCCCTGATCGTCGCCTCCGTTCCGGCCGGGATCCCACGGGATGCCAAATGCGCTCGCGAGCTGCGTGAGGGGGGCCATTTCGGCCAGGGAAAATCCGGCCAGGAGGGCGGTGAAGCCCTTCGTCGATGAATCCCGGAGATTCGACCGGGGGGCGACGGCTGGGGAGCTGGCAACCCGCCGTTTTGAGGGAAGCTGTTCCGACATGGCGGGAGCGAATGGGAGGACAAGCCTCTTAGTCTGACGGAATCGTGTCAAGGTCAAAGTCGGAGATGCTTCGGCCTTCGCCGAGGCTTCCGTCTTCGCTGAAGCTTCCGTCTTCGCTGAAGCTTCCGTCTTCGCTGAAGCTTCGCCGGACAGGTCGCCGGACAGGTCGCCGGACAGGTCGCCGGACAGGTCCGCGCGACAGGCGTGCCTTGGTCCCGGGCAAAATTCCTCGCGAGATGCCCTACCTATTCTCCAGACGATGCACTAGGGTTGCGCGACCCGGATGCGTTGGCTGCGACTCTTACTTTATTGCCTGCCGCTGGTGCTTGCGGCGGGGGTTTACTACTTTCTCTCCGGATTGGGCTTCCGCGAGTTTGCGGCGGATGGTCCGCTGACCTTCGCGATCAGTTCCGAGCCGTTGGGGCTGGATCCATTGCCCCTTCAGGATCCGGTGTCGGAAGAAATCGAGGCGCTGGTTTACGACCGGCTGATCGGGCGAGGGCCGGATTTGGAGTTGGAAGCGCATTTGGCGGAGTCGTGGCGGTTCGCGCAGCGGATCTCCTACTTTTTTTCCGGCGAACGCGAGGCACGAGAAGCTTGGGGTGGATTTTCGGAAGCGCGCGGGCGCTGGCCGAAGCTCGGGATTGCCGACGCGGCACTCGAGGGCGACA
>CAZCRA010000350.1:0-2449 GCA_964500945.1 uncultured Verrucomicrobiales bacterium
GCACGGGACGCCCAGCCACATCCCGCGCCACCACCCACAATCGATTCGGCACCCCTTGAATCAGGCGGTCGCCCTCCGCGTAGGCCTGCAGGTCGATCTCCCCCGCTCGCTCCTCCTCGGCGAACAGCCCGCGCGGCGAACCGGGCCCCGGCGCTTCCGCCGCCTCGCCGGCCATCCGGAGGTCCGCCTTCAAAGCCGCACGGCCGGAAGCCCCTCGTCCCACGATCTCCAGCTGAAGCGTTCGGGTTTCACCGCCCTCGGGCGCCCTCCCCTCGAGAACGGCCACTCCGTCCGCGTCCGTCTCGACCCGCCCCAAATAACGCCTCGATCCTTCAGACCCGAGCCATCCCTTCACCCTCCCGCCTTCCACCGCCTCGCGCTCCCCACCGTCGCGCAGCTGCACCCGCACTGGAAACGATGCCCCGGGCGCCACCTCACGTGGGACACTCAAAAACACCTCGGTCGCATCCACCTCCGCGGTTTGCACGCGCCAGGTCCGAAAGGCCGTTGCGCCCACCACCACTGCTCCCAACGTCGATACAGCGACCCAGAACCGCCGCCCGAACCACCAGGAAAATGCCCGCTCCACCATCTGGTCCCCTGATCCTCAGGGCACCAGCCCCATCTTTCTCGCCACCACCTTCAATCCCAGCCAGATCAGGACGATCCCCAGCATCGCCTTCGAAAACACATCGCCAAACCGCGCGTAAAACGTCGTCGACGGTTGCGAATCAATCGTCAAACGCACCGGCAAACACCCCGTGATAAAGGGCGACCCAGTGACATCGTCCACCAAAATTCGCCGCTCTCCCGGCGCGCTCGACTCCGGATCGTCCAGGGATCCGAACCGGTCGATCACACCCGTCACACCAGTGTTCGCGCACCGGACCATGGGCCGTTTCAATTCCACCGCCCGGAACTTCGCGTTCACCAGATGCTGCCAGTTCGCTTCGCTCTGCTCGAACCAGGCATCGTTCGTCAGGTTGAAAATCACCTGCGCCCCACGCGGTTCCTCCTGAACGAACCGGCGCATCAAACGTCCCACGGTGTCTTCGAAGCAGATCGAGGGAATGATCTCTAGGTCCGGGTCCCTCAGCTGCAGCCGGATAGGATCGGTCCCGCGATCAAAATCCTCAGGGATGAGCCGGCCGAGAATCCAGTTCATCAGCGGCAGGTTCTGCCGGAGGGGCACGTATTCCCCGAACGGCACGAGATGCATCTTTTGATAATCTTGGTAATTCCGCACCTCTTCCCGCAGCAAAACCATGCTGTTGAACACTCGAAGCTCGCCGTCGATCGCGGGGTAGGCCTGCTCGTTCCCGATCAACAAACTGAAATCTCCCATCGCCAGAATTTCCTTTAAGTAATCCAGCGTCCGCCGCTCATAAAAACTGTCCGGCACCGTCGTTTCCGGCCACACGATCAAATCGTGCCCCTGATCCGCATACAGTGAGGTCAAATCGCGATACAGCGCCTTGATCTCGCCCTTCTTCCCGGGGTCATACCGGTCGTCGATCGAGACGTTACCCTGCACCAGCACCGCCCTGAGCGTCACCGGATCGTCCACCGGGTGCAGCCTCATCGAATGCACGCCGTAAAAGAAAACCAGGATCACCAGCACCATCGCCGCCGCGAAGTCCGCGTGCGGCCTCAAGCGGCCCGAGCTCAACTCCAGCCGGAATCGCATCACGGTCGACACCGCCACCACATTCGCGAACACCACCAGAAAACTCAGCCCCGTCACCCCCACCACGTCCGCGATCTGGATCAGGTAGATCGATTCGTGCAGGGCCACCCCCAGCCCGTTCCAGCCAAACCCGGTGAAGACGATCCCGCGCAGCCACTCCAGCGCCACCCACGCGGCACCGTTGAACAGCGCCACCTGAATCGTGTGCAGCGACGGCGTCATGAGCTGCTGCCGCGCCGCCGACTCCATCACACCCCGCAGCTTCTCGGAACGCACCCCGGCCGCCACGTCCGACTCCGGCTTCTCTGGCGGAACCAAAACCTCACGCCTCAGCCGGCCCACCGTCGCGGCGAGCCCTCCGAAAACCGCGAAATAGATCGCCAGATACGACGCCAGCAGGATCCATCCCGGCCACGCCACGTGCCGAATCCAAAAGAGGTTCCACAGGAAGAAAGCCAGCCCGCTCACCCACCCGATGGCCGCTCCCCAAAGCCAGCGCCGCTTCCAGCCCGGCGCCGGATGAAACCAGAGCACGGCCAGCAGTGGCATCTGCCAGACCCAGACCACCCATCCCTGGTTCCAGTTCGGGAAACACAGTGCCAGCAGCACCCCGCTCAGTGCAGCGGCGATCCACGGGGTCAGGCTTCGTTGCAGGGCGGCGGCGTTCAGGGGAGGAACCTCCAGCTTCGAAAAGATGCGCTTCCGTCATCGGACGCACCCACCCGAGATTCCACGCAAACGATCCAGCCGTCAATCTGACCT
>CAZCRA010000351.1:0-2438 GCA_964500945.1 uncultured Verrucomicrobiales bacterium
GGCCCAGGTCGTGGCGACCGCCGCGAGCGATGCGGATCTGGATGACCTCGAAACGCGCGCCGCCCCGAGCGAATTCGATTGGGTGGAGTACCGGCTCGATCACTTCGTGGAACGGACGGAAGCGATCCGGGCGGCGATCGCTCGTGGGCGTTGGCCGGCGCTGTTGACCCTTCGCTCGCCGGACGAAGGGGGAGCGGTGGCGTTGAGCGACGATGAACGTGCCGGGCGGCTTCGTCCCTTGATCGGATCGGTCGATGCGCTGGATTTGGAGGTGGCCAGTCTGCGGTCGAGCGAGGCACTGAGAGCGCTCGTTCCGGAGGCGAAGAAGGGAGGTGGCGTGCAATTGGTGACGTCCTTCCACGATTTCGGTGGAACGCCGTCGGTGGAGCAGTTGAGGGAGGTGATCGACGAAGGTTTCGAACTCGGCGCCGATCTCGTTAAAATCGCGGTGGTTTTGGACCGGTTCGAAGCCATGTTCGAGTTGGCGGGGCTTCTGGAATCGGAAAAACGACCCCTCAGTTTGATGGGAATGGGTGCGCTGGGCAGGTTGTCGCGACTCGTCCTGGCGAGGGCGGGGTCGCGCCTGAACTACGGGTTTCTAACGAAAGAGACCGCGCCAGGGCAATGGCAGGCGGGTGAACTGAAGCGGCTGATCGGGAAGCTTTAGGGCATCGTCCGAGAATTCTCCAGGACATCGAATGCGAGAGATGGGCGTAGCGACGCCGCTCCCGGCGTCGGGCGGTGAAGATCCGGCTCGGCCCGAACTCCGCCCGAAGGCGAGAGCGCCTTCGCTGCGATGAGGAATCTCACGAACGCTGCTACGCCGGAAAACATCCACTAACCGGAAATAATTATGGATTTTATATCAAAACCTTGGAGTTGGGTCGCAAATCTGGTAACTTTTGCGCTAGTGCGAATACTGCGCTCGTCTGCGCGTCCGAACTTCCAAGCCGCTCATGCTCCTCCGCCGACTCCGCCCGTTTGTCGCTGCTCTGACCTGCGCCTTTTCGTTTCTGGCTCCTGCCCATGGGCTGATCGCGCCGGATGGAGGGGACGACGCCGCGCGGGAAAGCGCGTTGCGAAAGGTGAGTTTCCAGATGACCGAGGGAGTGGCTTTTCCCTATTGGTCGCACGTTGGGCAAATCGATCGTTCGACCGGGATTTATCTCGGGAACGGTTACGTCATGACCGCGGCCCACGTGAGCGTCGGGCATTTCAGGATGCACGATGGGCGGGTTTACCTGGCGATTCCGGAATCGGCGCAGTATTTCCGGAACCGCAGTGGGACCACGGCGGATTTGCTCTTGTTCCGGATTCGCTACCGCGAGTCGGACCCGATCGCAAAACTCGAATCGATTCCGCTGACGACGATGCCACCCCGAAAAGGGACGCGACTGCTTCTCATCGGTGGTGGTGCGGGGGGAGACGCTCGTGGGCGGGAGTATGCGTGGAGCGACGACTACCGGGTGCGTTGGGGGTTCAACTCGATCGAGGAGATTTACGCTTCGCCCATGCCGACCGAGGATTTCCAGAGCTACGGGTTCGCCACGCGATTCGAGAGGCGGGCGAACGATTGCCAGGCGGCCCCGGGCGATTCGGGAGGCGGGGCCTTCCACTTTCATCCGGTGCGCCGCCGTTGGGAACTGGCTGGGGTGATCGTGGCGGTCGACAGCCAATTTGGTGCGGCGTGCTATGGAAACCAGACCTACATCGCGGACCCGGCGCTGTTCCGGCGTGAGTTGGCGGTGGCTTGGGAACCCGCGACCACGCTTCTGGCGAGCCGGGAGTAGTGCAGGCACAGGCAGGTGGTGGCAAGGCACGGCGGGTGCGCGGGGGCGGGGCAAGCTCAATGAAGTTGCAAGGCCGCCATGGCGGGGTTTGTTAGGGCGTGATGAAGCTCTTGTGGAGGCTTGGTCTGGTGGTGTCGCTCGTGGCGGCGGGTTTGCTCAGTGGGTGTCGCGGCCCGGATCCTCAGGTTCAGGTGGAACCGGGGGCCAGTTTCGGGAGCTACGAATTGGTGCGTTTCGTCTACGAAGACGCCTGGTCGGCCAATCATTCGGTGGTGACGCTGCTCAAACAGGAACTCGCGCGCCGTGGGTATGGGGTGGTGGATGATCTGCCATCGGCGAATTACGCGGGGAAAACCATGACTCTCCGCCTGCTGCAGGCCTCGGAGAAAGAGGCAACGGGTGAGGGGCGCTTGGACGAGTTGGGGCATCTGCGCTTCGAGCTCTTGGCTCCCGAGGGGGACCGTCTGGCCTCGGCCCGCTACGATGGTGACCGCCTGGACTCGATCGACCAGATCGGGTTTGTGAGCGACCTCGCCGACGAGCTGTTTGGGGAATAGAGAATCGCGCAGCTCCGTTCCAGCGTAGCGACGTCCCTCCCGGCGTCGGGCGGTGAAGATCCGGCTCGGCCCGAACTCCGCCCGAAGGCGA
>CAZCRA010000352.1:0-2428 GCA_964500945.1 uncultured Verrucomicrobiales bacterium
CGGGGTCCTGACCATGATGCCGGCCAGGCTGTATTGGGACGAGGGCGGACCGGCCTGGCCGTTCCGGCGCTGGGCTTGCAAGCGAAGGGTGACGACGAAGTCACCGGTGACCTCTTTGAAGACGAACGGGCCGCAGCGGTTTTGATACCAGGTGGCGGTGTAGGGCATCAGGCGCATATGGCCGGCGCGGGAGGTATCGATGTCCCAGGTCTCCAGTTTCTCGGCGTTCCAGCCTTCGACGAGGTGGTTGCGCTGCCAGGAGCCGAGCGTGGAGGCATCTTCGAACTCGTCCGAGAGGCTGGTGAGATCGTCCGCGACCTGGATTTGAAGTATGGCGGCGGGTGAAATCGTGTTTGGCAAGCCGTCGTCGATCGCGTTGGCCGCGCCGGCGGGAACCGCCACGGTTCGCAGGCCGCTGTGGGTAAAGCCGGCGATGCGGAAGAGAAAACGAAGGTCCTCTTCGATCGGCGTGAGCGTGGCGGCTGAGAAGCCTCCCAGGACGGTGATGTCGCCGATTTCGAATCCGGTGACGGATTCCGAGAACTCGATTTCGAATTCGGCGTAGGGGGCGGTCGATGGTGAGCTCTGGACCGGGGAAACGCTGACGGTGGGGTTCGATGCCCAGGCGAGGGCGGGCGCGATTAGGGCGAAAAGGCTGACGAGTGAGGAAGAGGGCTTCATGGACACGGCTTTCTTGGGGGCAAAGACGGCATGGTTACAAGAAAAGACAAGAAAACCGAATCGATCGTGGGGCGGGACGAGATCGCCGGGCGGAGCAGGGGATGCAATCTCCGTTGAGCGGACGAACTTGCGCTGGAGCGGGCGGGCCGGAAGGTGGGGCAGGATTCATGGAGGCCAGTCCCCGGTTTAAATCGACTCGCTGGAGCCTCGTGGTGCAGTCACGGGGCGAAGGGGAAAGTGCCCGGCTAGCGATGGAAGAGCTCTGCCGGACCTATTGGTTTCCGCTTTACGCGTGTGCTCGCCGGTCGGGGATGTCGCCGGAGCAGACCGAGGACGCAGTGCAAGGGTTCTTCGTTCAGGTGATCGAAAAGGACCTGTTCACGCGCGCCGACCCGAATTTGGGGAAGCTGCGCACGTTTCTGCTGACGGCTTTCCGGCGTTTTTTGCGAGATGAACGCGAACGGGAGCAGAGTCAGCGTCGCGGAGGGGGACGCGTGGTGTCGTTTGATGCCGCCGAGGCCGAGCAATGGTATGTCCAGGAACGTCTGGATGGGGAGACGCCCGAGCACATGTTCGACCGCGAATGGGCGCTGACGATTCTGGATCAAGCCATGGCTCGCCTGGAAGCGGAGTGCGCCGGAACAGGCAAGGGAGCGTTATTTCAGGCGCTTCGCCCGTTTCTGACCGCAGCGGAAGGCTCCGCCGCGGCCTACGCGAAGGCGGGGGAAGCGCTCGGTCTGAACGAGAACGCCGTGAAAGTGGCCGTATTCCGGATGCGGGGGCGGTTTCGAGATCTGCTGAGGAAGGAAGTGGCCGAAACGACACCGCTGAATCGCGAGGAGGAAGTGGATGGGGAGATGGCGTATTTGCTGGAGGTGCTGCGGTTCGTGTAGGTTGTGCTTTGACCGTTTGAGGTTTTCTGGGATGGGAAGAGGCGATGAGTGAGTCGAATTCCGCTGCGCATCGCCATCTGGCCGGGTTGGAGCCGGACGCGTTGATCGCCGGGGCCCTGGGAGGTGGAGAGACGGATTTGGTCCTGCCCGGGATCGAGATCGGACCGGTCATCGGCCGGGGTGGGATGGGTGTGGTTTATCTCGGCCGTCAAGTTGCCCTGAACCGGGAGGTGGCGGTGAAGGTGCTCAGTCCCGAGCTGGCAAGCGATCCACCCTTTCTGGATCGTTTGGAGCGTGAGGCGCAGACGATGGCGCGGGTGCAGCATCCAAACGTCGTCACGGTGTATGACTTCCGGAAATTGGACGATGGGACGCCGGTCATCGTTATGGAGCTGGTCGAGGGTGGGAATCTGCGAGAGCGGCTCCGTGAATGCCCGGGCGGGCTCCCGATGGAAGAGGTGAAGGGTTGGTTTGGGCAAATTGCCGCGGCGCTGAGGGTGGCGCACGGGGCTGGGATCGTGCATCGGGACATGAAACCCGAGAACGTCATGCTGGATCGGCATGGCGCGGTCCGGGTGAGTGATTTTGGATTGGCGGCGCCCTTCGATGGGGGCGCGACGCGACTGACGGCCGCTGGATCGACGGTGGGCACGCTGGATTACATGGCTCCGGAGCGATTCGACGAGGCCGAACCGGATGTGCGGGCGGACATTTATGCGCTGGGCGTGATGCTCTACGAGATGGTCACCGGGCGGATTCCCCGAGGCAGTTTCGATTCCCCGAAGGTCCTGCGTCCGGAGGTCACGGACGGGATGAACGGGGCGATCATGAAGGCTCTCCGGACGGTGCCGGGC
>CAZCRA010000353.1:0-2423 GCA_964500945.1 uncultured Verrucomicrobiales bacterium
CCACGGTTCCCACGCTCAGGGGTCCAATCCGCCAAGCTCCGTCGACCTTCGCGGCATAGCACCAGACCTCGGATAGAGGATCGCCTTTCGGGAGGTGTCCTGTCAGGAAACGGGCAACTTCCGGAAGAGACGCGCGCCACAGGCCCAACTCGAGCCTCCACTCCGGTTCCTCTTCATCCCGGGCAAAAAGCGGCGCGGTCAACTCTCGGAACCGTTCGCGTTCCGCCTCTGGAAGGCGGGCTGTCAAGTGCTTGCACATCGCCGGGTGAAAGCGGATGCGGAGTCGGTCCCGGGCCTCGATCTGGGCTCGCTCGAATTGGTCCAATGCCCAGGGATCGCCCGGGCTGGCGGGAAGCGGAAGGAGGGCGTCGAGCCGGGCGCGCGGGGTTTGCGCGGGCAAGACCAGGACATCTCCCGGCGCGAGATCCTGGGCGCGTTTCAACTGCTCCGCTTTGCCCTGGCGAAAGCGGTAGGCAGCGCTGCTGACCACTTCGCCCTTGGCAGCCACGTCCACCTGGTCCGGGGAGTCACCGGTGTTGTCCACGACTGGCGCACCCTCGGCTGTTATCAGCCACCGGCGGACGACTGGGAGCGGCAGCGTGGCCGCCTCCGTTCCCAGCGGTGGAACCGCTTCGAGGAGGGCGCTCGCGGCGTTCGGCGCATCCGGAAGATCGGCCCGGAGCACCACGGACACCTCGGGAAAATCGCGGCCGGGCCCGTGGATATAGAGACTGGGATCGGGCGAGACATGAGGTTCCGGCGAGGTCTGGCAGAGGAGGTCGAGGTGGGGCGGCAGAAGGATGGGCGCGTCCGGGGCTGGGGCGAGGAGGTCCGCCACGCTCTCGATGGCGTCGATCCTCGAAGCCAGCGCATTGATGCGGAAATCAATCGGAATGCCACTGAGTTCCCACTGCTTCAGTAAGCCCCAGACTTTGGGCAGGCAATCTCCGTAAATTGGATCGGGGCGATTCTCGTTGAGTGCCTCCCCCGGCGCAACGATCGCGGCCTGGGCTTCAATCTCTCTCCCTTGCCGGTTGAGCCGCCCGAAGCGTTGGCGCAGGTTGTCGAGGGGGGCGAGTTCGGTGATGAGGGCATCGAAATCGTAGTCGGCGCCGACCTCGATGCATTGGGTGGCGATGAGGATGAGGGGCGGGACCTCCGGCGAGGGCTCCGCGGACTTCAGCTCGTGCGTGGCGTTGATTTCCTTGATGAGCTGGTCCCGGTCGAGCGGGCGAAGACGGCCGGTGAGGAGGTGGACGGCGGCGGCGTGACCGGGTTTCTTCTTCGCCGGTTTTAAGTTCGCGAGGAGCGCTTCGGCGGTGGCTACGCGGTTGACCACGATGAGAATGCGCCGATGGTCTGCCGCGAGGAATTCCCGGGCTTTTGCGGCCATCGCGGTAGCGAGGCGGGCGTGACGGTTTGCACCGATTGCATTGGCCACCTCGATCAATTCGGCTGGCTTTGAAGCTCCGAGGCGGGCGGCGACGATCTTGTTCTCCCGATCCTCGGGCTCAAGCGCGAAGGCATCGGTCGCTTCGGCTGGGGGAGTCGCGGTGAGTTGGACGGTGGCGAAGGGCAGCGTCAGCGGTTCCGTGGCTCGGACGCGAAGCTTTTGAACCGCCGCGAGGGTTTGGGAAAAGGCCACGGCCGTGTGGGCTTCGTCGAGGAGGAGGAGGGCGTCGTTGGCGAGCAACCCGGCATGGATGGGCCGGGCGAACTCGGAAACGCCGTAGCCGCGGAAGAGGAGCCGGGAGCCGAGCTGATCGAGGGTGGTGGTGAGAATGAGCGGTTGGGTGGGGGTCCGCGCCCAGGAATGATCGGTGAAGGTGGCGCCGCGCAGCGGGTAGGTTTCGAGCGGTTTGCCGTCCGCGATCCCGGAAAGCGTTTGGAGGGCACGAGCCACCGGGTGGAGGACGTTCTTCGGATCGGGCAGGGACTTTTGCAGGGCGTCCGCGATCTTCTTGGCTCGTTCGTAGGCCTCGTCCACCACGATGCGGCGGTTCACGGCGAAAACGATGCGGACGGGTGCGTGCGGTGCGGGGTGTCTCTGAATGGGCGGTGGCTTGCCGGGCCAAGGCGTAGACGGCGATGTCCAGGGTGGCGGTTTTCCCGGTGCCCGTGGGTAGGGTGATCCAGCCGGGACAGGCACCGTTCTGATCGCACAGCTGATTCGCCAGGCGGGTTTGCCAGAGGAACGGTTCGTGGGTCCAGAGGGCCTGAAAATAAGCGGGGAACTCGGGGAAAGCGTTCATGCTGGTGAATCGGAAGCGGGAGCGAAGAGGCCGTATCCGCGATAGCGTCCGGCCCCGAGAAGGAGCGGGCCCTGGAGCTTCTCTGGGAAGGTCAGGGTGACGTGGATATGGAAACGGGCCGGTCGACCGGGCCGAGGTTCGGGAGGCCGGAACTGCGCGGCGGGCGGGACA
>CAZCRA010000354.1:0-2416 GCA_964500945.1 uncultured Verrucomicrobiales bacterium
GGAGCGGTGCTGCAGGCCGGGAGAAAGGTCAGCGCCACGGCGACGGGCGCGAGGCATCGCCAAGCGGAGAGGAGCAGGTGGGGCCGGGGCATGGGTGAGGAGGCGGGTGGTTGGCGGGTTGAGAGAGGTTTGGGAGCGAGTCAGGGCGTTGGAGCGGCTGAGCGCTCGGGTGATGGGGGAGAGGGGTTCAGCCGTCGCTCGATAGTTTCGTCCGGTTTGGCGCCGTAATCAATGGCCGCGTAGTAATGGCGTCTGGCCAACTCCAAGAGGGGAGGTGCCTGCCCCAGATACATCACCGCAAGGTTGAAGTGAGCGTCGGCGTAGCCGGGATCGATGACCAGGGCGCGCTGGAGTTCGGTCTCGGCGCCGACGATCCAGCCGCGGTCCCGGATCAGCACGCCCATGTAGTTGTGGGCGCGGGGGTCGCCGGGGTCTTCGTGCAGGGCGCGGGCGAGGTAAGAGAGGGCGAGATTCGGCTGATCCTGCCGGTAATGGATGAGGCCGAGGGTGAGCCAGTTTTGGGCGATCGAGGGGGCGACCTCCGTGGCTTTGGTCAGGTGGCGGATGGCGGCTTCGGCATTTCCGAGGCGGAACTCGACGGCGCCGAGGTTGCTGAGAGCGAGGGAGTTGTCGGGGGCTTTCGCGAGCATCTGAGTGTAGGCATCGCGGGCGGCCTTCCAGTCGAGGTCCGAGGCGGCCAGAGCGGCCTTTTTGGCGAGTTCCTCGGTGCCGGGCGGGAACTTACCGGCCTGATCGGGATTGACTCCGACTTTGAGGCCGGTGGGGTTGGCGGTGGACTTAAGGAAGACCGGATCATCACCTGGGTTTGGGGCGTCCTGGGCCGGCGTGGGAGCTAGGGCGGCGAGGGAGGCGACGAGGATTGCCGGGAGAGAGTGGATGGCAGGGCGAAACAGAAGTTTCTCGAAATTAAGCATTGCAGGGATTGGTCAAACGTGTAGTGTTCTTCGGAACATGCGAGCGAACCTTGGGAAACGCGGTATGGGAAGACTTGGTAGGAATTTGGTAGGAATTGGGTAGGAACGGAGGAGGGATGGACGAAAGGGGCTTTGACCTTCAGGTGTCCATTGAACCGGTCGATTGAACTTTTTTGCCTTTTCCGGTCTTTGGGGAAGCTCTGGAAGATGCGGGTTAAACGTTGCGGCCGAGTTGGGAGGAGTCTGTCAGGAGAAGAAAATCAAGTTATGCGAGAAGAAGAGAGCTTTCAATCCGGAGCGTTTCGGGCGCTGGACGGTTGGGGGTAGAGGGCGATTTCGATGGAACCAGAACAAGGACTGATTATGCTGACCAATCGACAACAGGAACTGCTGGATTACTTGCGCCAGCATCAGAGGGAGACCGGCATCATGCCTTCGACGCGGGAGATCCAGAAACACTTTGGATTCTCGAGTCAAACGGCGGCGGTGAGCCATTTGAAGGCATTGGAGCGGAAAGGGGTGATCCGCCGGCTGCCTGGTAAAGCTCGGGCGGTCATCTTTTCGGATGAGTATGCGGAGCCTCCGGGTGGGGAGAACCCTTTCGTTCAGGTCCCGATTTACGGAAACATTGCGGCGGGGATGGCCGAGATGCAGGAGCAAGCCAGCGAGGGGACGCTCGCGTTGGATCCGGGTTCCATGGGGCTTTCGGCTCGGAGCAAGGGAACGTTTGCGCTCCGGGTTCGGGGTGACTCGATGATCGATGCGCACATCGTGGACGGCGACTACGTGATTCTGGAGCAGAAGACGCCTCGAAACCGGGACATCGTGGCGGCATTGATCGACGGGGAGACGACGTTGAAACGGTACATTGTCGATGGAAAGCGCCCCTTTCTCCGGGCGGAGAATGACGAGTATCCGGACTTGATTCCGGCCCAGGAGTTGGTGATCCAGGGCGTGATGGTGGGACTGATGCGGAGTGGTGGGGTGAATTAGTGCAGTCCGGAAACGATTCAGGGCATCGGGGCCTTTGACTGAGTGAGAAGGAATGGCTCGGTGAACAGGAGTGGCACTTCGTCGCCGACGTTCGTTTCACCCTGGACGGCGTCACACTCCGTCATCCACGACTCAACGATTAGCTTCCCCCTCACCGGTCGGCTCGGACTGTGGACAGCGACAGCGGTCCCGGATGGGTACAGCCGAATTTGCGGGTCCTGCCCGACGCTGGGAGCGGCGTCGGAGGTGGATTTTTCATCGTAGCGAAGGCGCTCTCGCCTTCGGGCGGGGGCCGGGCCGAGCGGGGTTTTAGCCGCTCGACGCCGGGAGCGGCATCGCTACGAAAGGGAGCTGGGAGGAAGGATTTGGTGAGCCTGTAGGGTAGGTGGTGGAAGGCTTGGCGTAGCGGAGTTCGTGAGAACTTCGGCGGTTGTTTCCGGAAGAGTTGGTTCGGACGAAATTCTTACGAATTCCGCGTTTAACCTGGC
>CAZCRA010000355.1:0-2412 GCA_964500945.1 uncultured Verrucomicrobiales bacterium
GGCGGCGCGGTCGCTGTCGGGCGCGAGTCGGTCGGCGAAGGTCAGGACGACGAAACCCGTTTTTCCCGCCGCCAGAGGCAGGAGCGTCTCCAACTCGTCGCGGGCGCGGTCGGCTCGGACGACGAGAGCGACGCGATCCGCCCCGGTCAGTTCGTCAAGCGCGGCGCGCGCGGTCGCGGTTTCAGATTCGCGGTAGAGACCGGGCGTATCGGTCCAGCGGAGATCGCCGTCTCGGTAGGTCTCACAGGCGAGAGTGGAGCCGCGGAAATTTTCCGGCAGAGGGAGACGCCCCGTCAGCGAGGCGAGGAGCTGGGTCTTGCCGACGCTCTCGAGACCGATGACGACGGTGGTGGTGGTGGTAGTGGTGGAAGCGGACTTCTCCGGGGAGGCTGGAGAGGAAGGCGAGGGAGACGGTGTGGATGCTTTCATGAATCTAGCAGAATTCCTAGCCGTGCGTCTCCATTAATGCAAGTAATTTGCAATAAGCACCCATCCTCAAATCGTCCCTTTTCTGTCGCTTCTTTCGCCGGCGGCACCGGATCGTAACCGTGCGAACCCCATGGATGACAGCGAAGCAGTCGCCAGGCGGCGAGGGCGCTGCCTTTGATGGCGCCATGGACCCGCAAGGGGCTCGATGGCGTCGTTCGAGCAGGTGGGATCGGGGCGGCAGTGGCCGAGACCGCCATTCATGAGCCGGAGCAAGGGCGCGATGAGGATCTGATAAAAACGGACGAAGCCGACGAGCAGAAGTTCCATTCCGGAGCGGGGGATTCGCTCACGCTGGCGATGGCATCGTGGGTGTGGATGCTCTCTTCGTTGCGGACGTGGAGGTGGTAGCTGAGGATGCGCGGGTCACTGCGCAAGGCGAGGGCGGAGCGGCGGGCGGTGTCCTCCACGAAGGCGGGCTGCTCGTAGGCCCGCATCGTGACTTGGCGTTCGTCGGGCCGTTTCAAGAGCGGATAAATGGGAGCGCTGCCGGCATGCTGGAGTTTTTCGAATATCTCGGCCGGCGGCACGATGGTAGCAGCGTCTGGCCACTCGATTTTTACGGTGACCCAGCTACGCTGGCTGTGGGCGCCGTAGTCGCTGATCTCGCGGCTGCAGGGACAGAGGGTGGTGACGGGGATGCGCAGGGTGTAGCCGGTGCTGCTGTCGCCGTGAGCACTCTGGCTGGCGTGCCAGGTCGTCTCGATCCCGAGCCACGCAGGCAACTCCGTCTCCGGGGCGGGGCGGCTGATGAACCAGGTGAAGCGGCAGCTCATCTCCGCGCTTTGCGCCCCCTGCTGCTCGCGCAACTGAGTGAGAAAAGGCTGCAAGGCGAGGGGGCTGAGCGGATCCTGCCAGGCGTGCAAGGCCTCGATGAGCCGGCTCATGTGAATGCCGCGCTTCTCGGCGGATAGAGAAACGCTGAGGGCGAAGGTGCCCTCGGTGCGCTGCTGCACGGCGGCATCGCTTTCCCATCCGGCGACGAGGGCGGGATAAACAACGCCATCGATGCCCACGGTTTCGAGGGCGATGCCGCGGGCGTCGGCCTCGGCCTGGGGATCGGCTTTCGGGGCTTTCGGGTTGACTGGCAGGCTCGGCATTGAATCAGGGTTCACTATCATGTCAGGGGGTGATTTCTTCGGTCACCCGGCTGAGAAAAGCATCGATCGCGACGGCTCCCTCGTCGCCATTCTGGCGGCTGCGCACGGCGACCTGTCCGCTCTCGACTTCGCGTTTGCCGAGAATGGCCATGAGGGGGATCTTCTCGAGCTGGGCGCGGCGGATCTTGGCGCCCATTTTTTCGGAAAGATCGTCGATCGTGGCGCGGAGACGGAGTTTTTTGCACTGCGCGAGGAGGGCGTCGGCGGCGGGGATCTGCGCATCGGTGATGGGAATGATGCGGATCTGCTCGGGCGCGATCCAGAGGGGGAAATCGCCGGCGAAATGCTCGATGAGCAATCCCATGAAACGCTCGATGCTGCCGAAGACGGCGCGGTGGATCATGACGGGCCGATGCTTCTCGTTGTCGCTGCCGGTGAACTCGAGCGCGAAGCGCTCGGGCAGGCTGAAGTCGACCTGGATGGTGCCGAGCTGCCAGGATCGCCCGAGGGCGTCGAGGGCCATGAAGTCGAGCTTCGGCCCGTAAAAGGCGGCCTCGCCGAGTCCGACGGTGTGCTCGAGCCCGAGTTCCTCGACGACTTCCTGGATGCAGGCTTCGGCGGGTGCCCAGAGGCTGTCGTCGCCGACGTATTTTTCGAGATTGTCAGGGTCGCGCAGGGAGACGCGGCATTTGGTTTTCAGGTTGAAGAGGGCCATCACTTCCTGGACGAGGCGGAGGCAGCTTTCAAATTCGTCCTTCAACTGATCGGGCGTGCAGAAGACGTGGCCGTCATCCTGGGTGAAGCCGCGCACGCGGACGAGTCCGTT
>CAZCRA010000356.1:0-2389 GCA_964500945.1 uncultured Verrucomicrobiales bacterium
CCGTAAGGGCAGGCCTGTTGGCAGGCGCGGCAGCCGATGCATTTGTCTGCGTTGTGCAGAGTGAGCCCGGTCTCCTTGTCCTTGTGCATGGCGGTGGTCGGGCAGTGATTGACGCAGGGGGCGTCTTCGCAGTGGTTGCAAAGGGTCGGGATGTAGCGGAACGAGGTGTGGGGGAACTTGCCGCGGGTTTCCAAAATATGGTTCGACCAGGCAAAACTGTGCGGGACGTTGTTCTCGCGCTTGCAGGCGATGTCGCAGGCGGCGCAGCCGACGCAGCGGTGCAGATCGATGACCATGGAATATTGCTTTTTTCGTGCCATTGGGTGGAGTCTCTGGTTTGCGATTTCTTAGCGGGTTTAGACTTTCTCGATGCGGACGCGGGCGGGGCCCCCGTGGCGGGCGGTGGAGCCGCTGAGGCGGTCGTATTCAGGCGGAAGGATGGCGTTGTTGCTGCCGCCGCGGGGGAGGCGCTTGTCGAAATCGGCGGCGGCAACGCGCCCGTAGGCCCAGTGCCCCTGGCCGAAGCATTTGGTGACAGTGCCGGGGCGCACGCCTTCCCAGAGCTTGAGGGTGACGGTCATCGAGCCGGTGGCGGAGGTGACTTTGACCTGATCCTGGTTGCGCAGGCCAAGGCGGTTGGCGTCTTCGGGGTTGATCTTGAGGACGTCGTCCCAATTTTCATCGCCGGGGTCTGAGTTCTTGTGGGCGTGATACCAGGTGCAGTTGGCCGAGCGGCCCTCGCGGTTGAGTCGGCTGCGGTGCTCGAAGAAGATGAATGGGAATTCCTTGGGGTCGCCGTGGCGCAGGGCCGGCTCGAAATGAGGGATGAAGGCCTGTTCGCCACGGGCGAGGTAGTTGGTGGCAGCGAGCACCTCGTCCACGCTGACGCCGTGTTTTTCGGCGTGGCCGGTGAGGGCCTTTTTCAGGGTGTCACTGTAGAACTCGAACTTGCCGGTGACGGTCTCGAACTTGCCCCAGCGCTGTTGGTATTTGTAGCGGTGACTGTTCCAGACGCCCTTGGCGACAAAGTCGTCCCAGCCCATGAGCTTGTCGCCGTATTTACCGTAGTCGGCATGGGTGGCGTCCCAACAGGGGCGGGTCAGTTTCTTCACGGCGGTGAGGGCGAACTCGGCTCCGTTGGCAGGCGCGCGGTCGGTCTCGGGGTCGTGGAATTGCTCTTTGTAGTAGCGGTGCAGTTTGTCGAAGCCCTTTTCGGCCAGCTTCTCGGCGAGCATCCAAGGGATCTCGGTCTCGTCCTGGCGCACGTCCCAGATGGGCTTGACGACCGGTTCGGTCAGGGTGCTGTAGCCGTAGAGGTTTTGCTTGCTCTTGAGGAAGCTCCACTTCTCGGCGATCTGGTGGGCGGCGGGGAGGACAATGTCGGCGAAGTGCGACATCTCCGAGGCGTTGGTCGTGATATGAGCGAAGAAGGGGATCTTGCTGAGCGCCCGTTCCCAGCGCTCTGAGCCCGAGCAGGAGAAGGCGAAATTGGCCCAGTTGGCGATGGCCACTTTGATTTCGTAAGGGTCTTCGTCGAGGATGGCATCGGCCGTGTTGTTGGTGACCACGCCCCCTCCACTTTTGCCGCCCTTGAGTGCGGGGAAGACGAGGGTGCCACGCTGGTCGATCTTTTTCTGCTTGGTATTTTTTTGCGCGAGCTCGTCCATGTAGGCGCTGAAGTCGGGGATGTGGTCGGCGACGACCTTACTGCTTTGCACGGTGCCGCCGATGTGATCGGCCGAGCCGACGAGGCCGTTGAGGGCATGGGCGGCCATCGCGGCATACCCGCCGCGGGCTTGCATGCAGGCACCCGGCGAGAGCCAGCTAATGGCCCGGGGGGCGGCCCGAGCGAATTCGATGGCCACCTCGCGAATCTGCTCGGCGGGCAGGCCGGTGTGCTCGGCGGCCCATTCCGGGCTGCGGTCTTTGAGTTCGAGATTCCACCAGCGGATTAGGCCACTGCTGTGGTTCTCTTTGAAGGCGGCTTCATCGACGGTTTTACCGGGGATGAAAAGGTTTTGCCCGTCGCTGAAGTCGCCCACAAATTCGCGGCTCCAAAGGCCAGCTACGAGGATGGTGTGGGCCATGGCCACGGCGAGTGCGGCGTCCTCGCCCGGGATGACCGGCAGCCAGTGATCCGCCTTGGCGGCAGTGGCGGAGAGGCGCGGGTCGATGACGGCAATTTTGGCTTGGTCGCGCACTTTGCCCCAGATATTAATAGCGTGCGGCACCTGACGGTTAGAGGAGAGCGGGTCGGCACCCCAGCAAAGGACGTAACGGGTATTTTCCAAATCGTAGTCGCGGTAGTCCCAGAAGCCCTCGGTGTAGTAGGGGCCGAACTTCTCCGCCTCGGCGCAGATCGCCGAGTGGCTGATGCCGTTGGGCGAGC
>CAZCRA010000357.1:0-2374 GCA_964500945.1 uncultured Verrucomicrobiales bacterium
ATGGGCGGCCTGAAGCGCGGCTCCCAGGGCGGCTCCTTCGGCGGTGGCCAGGTTCACGACTGGGACACCGAAGATGTCCGCGGCGATCTGCCGCCAGGCCGGGCTTTTGCTTCCACCGCCGGTCAAACGGATGGCAGCCGGTTCAAATCCGAGTTCGCGGAAGCGGTCCAAGCCGTAGGCCATGCCGAGAGTCGCTCCCTCCATGGCCGCACGGGCCAAATGGCCAGGGGTGAGGTTTCCAGGGTGCAATCCGTGGATGACGCCGGAGCCATTCGGGAGGTTGGGCGTGCGTTCGCCATTCAGGTAGGGGAGGAAGGTCAAGCCACCTGCACCGGGTTCCGAAGAGGCCACGGCAGACTCCAGCGAATCGAGGTTCCAGCCGAAAAGATCTCTCACTGTTTCAGTCGTCACCGTGACGTTCATGGTGCAGACGAGAGGCAGCCAACGGTCGGTGCTGTCGCAAAAGGCGGCGACTTCACCCTTTGGATCCACCACGGGGTTTTCGGCGCATCCATAGAGCGTTCCGGAGGTTCCGAGGCTGGCGGTGACGACGCCGCCACCGAGGTTTCCGGTCCCGATGGCTCCCATCATGTTGTCGCCTCCACCGGCGCTGACGATGACGCCGGTGGCCAGCCCCCATTTCGTGCGTAGCTCCTCGAGGAGCGGGCCATGCGGATCCAGGGATGAACCCACCGGCGGCAAGGCATCTCTCAGCGCGGGATCGATGAATGCGACGAGATCGTCGTCCCACTCGCGGCTTCGCACATCGAGGAGGCCGGTTCCCGAGGCATCGCCAAACTCCATCCGCTTCCGGCCGGTGAGCCAGAAGTTGAGGTAGTCGTGGGGGAGCAAGACGCTCCGAACGGCTTTGAAGTGATCCGGTTCGTTCTCTTTCAGCCAGAGAAGCTTTGGCGCGGTGTATCCGGGCAGGATCGCATTTCCTGAGCGGGCGATGAGTCCTTCGGTGCCGCCGAACTCCGCTTCGAAGCGGGCACATTCAGCCGTGGTCGAGGTATCGCACCAGAGTTTGGCGGGGCGAATCACGCGGTCGCGTTCATCGAGAACGACGAGCCCGTGTTGCTGACCACTGACGCCGAGCCCACGGACCTGGCTGCGGCGATGGCCGAGGGCATCGAGCGTTTCCAAGACGGAGGCTTCGGTGGCCTCGATCCAATCGGAAGGGTGCTGCTCGAGGTGACCAGAGGGCAACCCGTCGATCAATCCGTAAGCGCGGCTGGCGTGGGCGAGGATGGACCCGGATTCGAGGTCGAGGGCGACGCATTTGGTGCTTTGCGTTCCGCTGTCGATGCCGAGGAAGATCATGGCGGTCAGCGTTGAGCGGGTGAAGGCAGTTGCCAAGCGATTTTGGTGGTCGGAGGGATACCGGTCTGCTCGAAACTCCGCTTGTCACAGGGTCTAGCGCGGCGAGGGGTGGGGTGGTGGCATGAAAGCGGTCCTGGAGGTCTTCATCGTGTTCCTTCGATTGGGGTTGACCTCGTTTGGAGGGCCGGTGGCGCATGTCGCTTTCTTCCGGGAGGAGTTCACTCGGCGGCGGCGTTGGTTGAGCGATGAAGCTTTCAGCAGCACGCTGGCGTTGAGCCAGTTTCTGCCGGGCCCGGCCAGTTCCCAACTGGGCTTCGCGATTGGGCGGATGCGGGCCGGGGTGGCGGGTGCGTTCGCGGCTTGGGTGGGTTTCACGCTGCCTTCGGCTCTGCTAATGATTGGTTTTGGGTTGGGCATGATCCGGTATGCGCCGGAAGGGGACCCGGGGTGGCTCCAGGGGCTTCGCGTGGCGGTGGTCGTGGTGGTGGCGAAGGCTGTATGGGGGATGACGAGGACGCTTTGCCCTCGGCGAACGCACCTGACGCTGGCCTTCGGGGCGGCGATGCTCGTTTTGGCGGTCAACGCGGCTTGGATCCAGGTTCTTGCCATCCTGGCTGGTGGCGTCCTTGGTTGGATTCTTTTTCGGAATCAGCTCGAAACCCGGACGGCTGAGCCGGTGGGAATGGAGATCTCGGGCCGGAGGTCCTGGATTTGGCTGGGTTTGTTCGCCCTGCTCTTGGTGGCGACTCCCTGGGTGGCGAGGCTGATGGGATTGGGAGGTGTGGAGGCGGCCCACGGCTACTACCGGTCCGGGGCCCTCGTGTTTGGCGGGGGGCACGTGGTTCTGCCCCTCTTGCGCGAAATCGTGGTCCCGCCGGGCTGGATGGACGACTCGACTTTCATGGCGGGATACGGGGCGGCGCAGGCGTTGCCGGGGCCTTTGTTCACGATCTCGGCCTACCTGGGAACGGTGGGGGGTGGGCCGCTTGGAGGGGGCTGGGGCGGAATCATTGCGCGGGTGGCGATCTTTCTTCCCTCCTGGTTGCTCGTC
>CAZCRA010000358.1:0-2359 GCA_964500945.1 uncultured Verrucomicrobiales bacterium
TGCATCGCCATCGAAACCGGCACCGCACCTCCGGCAAACCCGGAACCGCAAGATTTCGCCCCGCTCTATGAACTCAGTTTCCGCGAGGGCGACGCCCGCGACCGCACCCTGAAAATCATCGAGGAAGAACGCCGCTGGCCCTTCCGCATCGAGATCGGCGACGCCCAGGAGCTGTTCCTGATCTGCACCGACGCCGGGGATCGCGAGCCCGGGAACACCTATGGGGAATACGCCATCTGGCAAAAGGGCCTCATCGAGTTCGCCGACGGCACTCGCAAACCCTGGCAAGAAGTCGTGACGGTCCGCGGCGGCAACAGCGGACGGCCTTTCAAATGGGGTTTCGATGGCGAAAACCGCAGCGGACTGCCGGACCATGCCATCGGTGTGAAACCGCCCGGGGCCTTGAAATTCGCCGTGCCCGAGGGAGCGAAATACTTCGAGGTCGAGCTGGCCCTGGACGAAAAGCGAAACAAAAAGGCCAGCATTCAGGGCCTTGTCCTCAAAGAAAAACCTCGCCGCCAAGGCTACGTCGAAAACCGCCTGGTCTTCGGCGGCAAACCTCGCGCGCTCCCGGCCAAAAAACGGTCGAAAGAACTCGAGCGCGCCCTGCGCATCCGGAACGTCTCGGAGGCGAACCGGACGAAAATCGGCCTCAACGCCGAGCGCAATGTCTTCGCGGACTGGGATCGCACCCCGCTCGAATTCATCGGCGGCCCCTGGCCGGACCAGGAGAAGGACAATTTCAAGGCCCACGCGGTTTATCACTACACGGTGAAAGAGGTGCTGCGAAACGCCACGCCGGAGGACCTGGCCGAACTCCGGACGCTGCAGGACCGCCTGGCCGCCGTCATCCAGCAACCGCACCAGGAAGCCGAAGCCTTCGCGGCGAAGCATGGCTGGGAAAAGGCTCGGGAAAACGTGCTTCCGCCGGAAACGCTCCGGAAGAATTGGGACGACGAAACGCGCGAAGCGTTCCAGAAGCTTCACGAACGCCAGAACCAGCACGAAGAGACCCTCCAGGACCGGGCAAACGACCTCCTCAGCAGTTTCTCGAAGCGCGCCTGGCGCCGCCCGGTCTCTGATCGCGAACTCGACGAACTGACCGCGCTCTTCGCCGAAGCGCGAAGCCGGGGTTACAGTTTCGATGCCGCCATGAAAGCGCCGCTGCTCTTCGTCATGGCCGCCCCTGACTTTCTTTATCGCGGCACGTTGCCAGCCGGCACCGGGAACCCGGCCGGAATCACCCCGCTCGACGGGGTCGAACTGGCCAGCCGGTTGTCCTTCTTTCTTTGGGCCAGTCTTCCCGATGACGAACTCCTCGAGCTGGCGGCGGACGATCGTCTCGCCGAACCGGAAGTCCTCCGCCATCAGGTTCGCCGCATGCTCCGCGATCCCCGCGCCGCCTCCCTGGCCACGGATTTCGCCAGTCAACTCTGGGGTTTCGGCGGATTTGAAAACTTCAACAACCCCGACGCCGAACGCTTCAAGGCCTTCACCCCGGAGCTTCGCCAGGCCATGATCGACGAAGTCACGGTGTTCCTGGAGGACGTCTTCCTCAACGACCGGCCCCTCACCCTCCTTCTGGATGCGGAACACACCTTCGTGAACGCAAAGCTCGCCAAGACATTACGGCATCTCCGGGGTGTCCGGCGATCACCTCCAGCGCGTGGCCATCGATCCCTCACAGCGAGGTGGTCTCGCCGGCATGGGACTGTTTCTGACGAAAACCTCCCTCCCCCTCCGGACCAGCCCGGTCCAGCGCGGCACCTGGCTCATGGAAAGCCTCCTCGGCCGGCATCTCCCCTCGCCGCCGGCCAACGTCGATCCTCTCTCCGACGACGAAACCAACGAGCGGGGCCAATCCATCCGTGAACAGCTCGAGATTCACCGCGCCAACCCATCCTGCGCCAGTTGCCACGACAAAATCGATCCACTCGGCATCGCGCTCGAGAGCTTCGACCCCATCGGCCGCTGGCGCGAGTCGGAGCGCGAAGGCTCACCGCTCGCGAACGAGGCCGAAACCCACGACGGCGTAATCCTCGCCGGCATGCCGGACCTCAAAGCCTACCTCGTCCGCCAAAAGGATGAGGTGTTTGACCATTTCAACCGCAAACTCCTCGGCTACGCCCTCGGCCGCGCCGTCGGCCCCGGCGACCACCGTCGTCTCCAGCGAATGAAGATCAGCCTGGAAGAAAACGACCACCGGCTAAGCGCCCTGATCGAAGAAATCGTCCTAAGCCCCCAATTCCGCCACCGCCGAAGGTAAGTGAGGAGTGAGGAGTGAGGAGTGAGAACTCCCGCCTCCTAACTTCTAACTTCTAACTTCTAACTTCTAACTTCTAACTTCTAACTTCTAACT
>CAZCRA010000359.1:0-2340 GCA_964500945.1 uncultured Verrucomicrobiales bacterium
AAGCTGCGGGAGGAGATCGAATGGTTCGAAACAAAGCCGTTGTTCGGGAAACGAATCGTGGTGACGCGCACGCGGCATCAGGCTGGAGTGCTGAGCCGGAAGCTGGCCGATTTGGGTGCAGACGTTTACGAGCTGCCGACGATCCGGATCGACCCGCCGCTCGACCGGGAAGCGTTCGGGAAGATGGTGAAGGATGCGCACACCTACGACTGGCTGCTGTTCACGAGCCCGAACGGCGTCGAGTCCTTCTTCAAGACCTTCTTCCAGATCTTTGACGATGCGCGCGAGATCGGGGGGGTATCGATCGCGGCGCTGGGGCCGGGCACAGCGGCGAAGATCCGGGAATACCATCTCGGCGTGGATTTGATGCCGGAGAAGCACGTGGCGGAGGGGTTGGCCGACGCGATTCACGACCAGATCGGGGACGTGTCGAACCTGAGGATGCTCTGGGTGAAGGCCGAGCAGACGCGGGACATCCTGGCGGAGCGATTGCTGGCGGGCGGAGCGATTCTCGACGAGGCGATCGCCTACCGGACGGTGCCCGAGACGGAAGACAATCAGGACGCCATCGAGCGCTTGAAGGAGGAGGGAGCGGATTTCATCACCTTCACCAGTTCGTCGACGGTGGAGCATTTCCTGGACCTGCGGGTTCCGCTGCCTGACGGCGTGAAGATGGCATCGATCGGACCGATCACCTCCGAGACGCTCCGGGAGCACGGATTGTCGGTGGATGTGGAAGCGACCGAATACCACATCCCGGGACTCGTCGATGCCTTGGTGACTCACTGCGCGAAATCCGGCCGAGGCTGACAGGGAAGATTTGCACGCGGCGTCCGGATGAGAGATAACTTTTTGGCCTCATGAGATCGATTGTCCTCCTCACCTCGCTTACTTTTTCAGCTGCGCTGCTGATCGTGGGGAGTGGGTGTGCGACCATGAGTCAGCGCGCCCAGGTTTGGGAAGCCGAACTGGGGCCGGTCCCGGAGACGGCGGTGACGCTGGAAGGCCTTTACCGGGAGGCGAACGTCAAACCGATGCTGGTGGCGAAAGGGACGGTTTGCCGCCGGAACATCCTGCCAATGGATCCCCAGTACATCACGATCCACAGCACGCAGAATCCGACCGGCGACGCCTACGATCACGCGCTGGCGCTTCGGCGGGGAGCGCTGCGGGGCGGACGGCGAACCGGGTATTTGTTCTGGCATTTCACGGTTCAGGACGACGTGGCGATTCAGCACGTGCCGACCAACGAATCGGCCGAGCACGCGGATTTGGATGGGCCGGGCAACCGGCACTCGATCGGGATCGAGATGGCGGAGCACCGGGGCAACGACCTGGCGGAAACGATCGACCGCACGGCCAAACTGACGGCGTCGCTGATGGCGGCTCACGGGATTCCGTTGAAGAACGTGGTGCCGCATTACCACTGGCCGCGGCATGGGTTCAAGCCGCCGAACAAGAACTGCCCGCACTTCCTGCTCGATCGCGGGAAACCGCGCGGGACGTGGAACTGGTTCAAATCGCGGGTGAAACGGCATTACGACCGGCTGGTGACGGAGGGGCGCTGAGATGGTGAAGACGTGGGGCAAAAGAAGCCTAATCGGTTTGGCGGTCTGGCTTCTGTTTGGAGCGATGGCCGGGGCGCAGACGGGCGAATCGGCTCAAGAGAGGGCCAAGCCGAACCTGATTTACATCCTGCTCGACGACGCGGGTTTCAATGATCTGAGTTGTTACGGTCAAACGCGATTCGCCACGCCGCATATCGATCGGCTGGCGAAGGAGGGGACCAAATTTCTCCAGCACTACTCCGGCAGCACGGTTTGTGCGCCGACGCGGTGCGTGCTGATGACGGGACTTCACACGGGGCACGCGCCAGTTCGGGGGAACCGTGAGGTCAAGCCGGAGGGGCAGGCTCCGATGCCGGCGGACACCGTGACCTTGCCGCGTTTGTTGAGGCAGGCGGGTTACGTGACGGGGGCCTTCGGGAAATGGGGGCTGGGTGCGCCGGGTTCGGTCAGCGATCCGATGGAGCATTTCGACCGGTTTTACGGTTACAACTGCCAGCGTCAGGCTCACACCTATTATCCGGGCCATCTTTGGAGCGACCGGGAGCGGGTCGAACTGGATGGCGCTCAGTATGCCCATGATTTGATCATGGAGCAGGCACTGGCGTGGGTGCGCGAGAAGCGGGAGGAGCCGTTTTTTCTTTATCTGCCCGTGACGATTCCGCATGCGGCGATGCAGGTGCCGGAGGACGACGCCGAACCCTGGCGGGAGCGGTTTCCTGAATTCGAATCGGTGACCGGTCGCTACGGTGGGACGGAGGTGAGGAATCCGGTG
>CAZCRA010000360.1:0-2338 GCA_964500945.1 uncultured Verrucomicrobiales bacterium
CTTCGCCCTCCCGCAGACAGGCCAACTGCGCTTCCCGCGGCCATTCGCTCTCCTGCTTCCTGGCCGCGAGCGCTTCGCTCCTCCTCTCCGCCGACTGTATCGCCGCGCCGAGTCCTCATTGCGACGATATCGTCACACACGAAGCCTTGCCGAATCCACCGCTTCTCAATGGGATCAATGGCGCTGTCTTAACCAGTATTTCTTATGGAAACATGGCATTACCTCGAAAATCAGTTCGACACCGTCACCCGCAACAGTCGTAAGCGGATGAATTCCATCGCGGCCGATACCGGCGCGAAACTCAACACTGGCGCCCAAAACGTCCCGGCCATCGCCCCCATCCGCGATGCGTTCACCTCGGCCAAAACCACCTGGGACGCCACCTACCAGGCTTGGGCCAACGCCAAAGCCACCTACCGCAGCGCCACGGCCGCCCTCGACATCCTCTTCGCCAGCCTCCGCGAAACCCCCTCCCATGGCGAACGCTCGAAAGTCGACCGCTGGGAATCGAGAGTCGCCGCCGAATGGGCCAAATCCCACCCCGTTTACATCCAGCTCTTCCCGTTGGGCCGCGAACCGCTCACCACCGGCTCGCGCGAACAGATCATCGGAGCCGTCCAACAACTCGGCACTCGTCTCCAGGCCAAAAGCACCGACGCCACGCTAAGCGTCGAGCAGCAAACCCTCCTCACCTCGCTCGCCACGGAAGTCGCCGATTTTCATGGCCAGTTGGAGAGTGCCCGCAATCGGCAGCAGGAAATGGAGGGCCTGGTCGATACCACTGCCGCCACCTGCGAATCGCAACGGCTCGAAATGGCCACCATTCTCTACGCCACCCTCGCGCAGTTGATGGCGCTCTACCCTCGGCCAGAAGAACGGATGCAGGTCGTCGGTTACTTCGACCTCACACTCATCATGGCCCCACCCCAGGCCGACAACGACGAACCCGAGCCCGCGCCAGAGCCCGAACGGGCCGGCGCGATCTGACCAGACTTCCGCTGCACGATGAGGCATCCCCGTCGCAAACCCCATGGGATACCACATCGTGAGCATCGATTCCCCGCGCTGTGCGCTCAGTTGCCGCGACGGCCAGCTCACCTGCAAGACCGATGACGGCGAGCGGCGTCTTCCCATCGAAGACGTCGCCGCCATCATCATCACCAGTTTTTCCGCCCAAATCCATAGCCACCTTTTTCTGGAAGCGGCGCGGCATGGGGTCGCCCTCATCATTTGCGAGGATTTCCGACCGGCCAGCCTCCTCCTCCCCGCTAACCGCTCAACCGACACCCTCCTGAGCCGGGCCCTCCTCGGTCTCGAAGAAAAAGCCCGCGCCCGGCTCTGGCAAACCACCGTTGACGCCAAATGCCGCAACCAGGCAGCCCTTGCCGAATACCTCGCGCCCGATGATGCCACCCTGCCGCTGTTGCACGGAACCGCTCACGGACGCAAACCGCACAAGGAAGCCATCTGCGCCAAGCTCTTCTGGCAAATCTTCGGGCGCCGTCAGGGCGACACCGCCTTCACCCGCGAACGGGCCGGCGGCGGTCTCAACAGCCTGATCAACTACGGCTACGCCGTCCTGCTCTCCACCATTTTACAAAAACTTTTCGCCGTCGGCCTGGATCCCACTTGCGGCATCTCCCATGTCACCCGTGAACGGAGCACCCCGCTCGCCTATGATTTGATGGAGCCCTTTCGGCCTTGCGTCGACTGGCGTGTCGCCCAATGGGTCCAGCAACATCCCGACGCCGAGGAGTGGAGTGTCACACCGGAGTTCCGCCGATGGGTCACCGGGTTCCCGTTGGAAAAGATCGGCTACCTCGACCTGCAACTCGAAGTGCGCGGATGCATCGAGGGGGTCGTGCGCGGATTCCGCAAAGCCGTCGTCACCGGCAACCTGCGGCTTTACAAACCATGGACACCGAAAAATTCAAAATGGGCTGGTTGATCGTGGCATTCGACCTGCCCGTGGGAACGAAGACGCAGCGCAAAGCCGCGCACGATTTCCGCGAATGGCTCAAGGATGACGGATACGCGATGCTGCAATGGAGCGTTTACGCCCGAGCCTGCGTGACATTCGCCCGGCAGCAAACGCACATCGAGCGGGTGAAGTCGCAAATTCCGCCCGAAGGCAGCGTCCGAGTCCTATTCGTGACGCGGGCGCAATGGGAGCGGAGCTACGTCATTCACGGTTCACCCGCCGAACCGGTCGAACCCGAGAAGCTTCCAGAGCAGATCCAACTCTGGTAACCCCTCGCGCCCGGCAAGTTACGCACAGCGAACTTGCCGGGCTCGGAATTGGATTCAAGGCAAAGCTGCCGGAGGGTTGTCCATCCTG
>CAZCRA010000361.1:0-2336 GCA_964500945.1 uncultured Verrucomicrobiales bacterium
GGCTCAACGTCGGTCTGGCGCAAGCCGGCATGGGCTCGCACCCGGCGGAATGGTATCTGCGCCCCGTCTTCGACGGCCGCCACGTCGTCGTCTACGATCCTGGCTGGTTCAACCGGGACAGTGCCTACGCCGGGCTCGATTTGCAGGATGAGTCGCTCCTCTTCGCGGATCAGGCCGGGGGCGCGATTCGGATCAGCCGCCTCCAGCCTGATGGCTCGTTGCTGGTCTACAGTGAGGATGGCCCGCCCTGGGAGGTGGTGCGGCTGAATCCGAAGACCGGGGTGATTGACGAGGCCGAGTTCGTTTCTCCGGAGGAAATGGGCTTTCCCGCGACCGATGAATCCAACTTTGGCGTCGACACCAGCGCCATCAGCCACTTCGTGGATTATTCGCCGGACAGCAACGTCGTCGGGTTCATGGAACGCAGCGGCGTCCGGCTGGTTCGCTTGCGCGGGGGCGACACCGTCCGGATTCGAGATGAGCGACTTTTGCCGTTTGGAGAGGGGATCGCGGCGATGGCGGAACCGCGCCGGTTTTTCGTAGCGGGTCCCGGAGGCGACCGGTTTTGGATCATCGCAGCGGGCAGCGAGCAAAAGGTTGGTGAATCGCCTCTGATTTCCGGGGGAATCGCGACCTGGATCTTCCACGCGGAGACCGAAACAGCTTACTGGAGCACTTCCGCGGGGGAAATTGGTTCCTGGAATGCCGGCAGCGGCGAGCGGTTCACCTATCGCCAGAGCGGCCCGGAAATCCTGCAACTCGCGGTATCCGATGATGGGCAGAGCATCGCCTTCGTGGGTAGGATGGGCGATTTTACTCTGCATCGCTGCGGGGAATCCGCCGCGCAGTTTTCCTGGCCGCTGTTCGGTCCAACGATCCCGAAGGAACTCGCCTCCCGGCTCACCATCGACTTTTCCCCGGACCTTCGCCACTGCGCCGTGCGATTACCGCGAATCACCGTCGAACGGGATTGGCAATTGCCCGACCCCAATGATTTCCGATTGCTGACGCCGGTGAAGCCGGGCGGGCCGGCCTGGGTCGAGATCGCGGTTTCGCCGTCCCGAAGCGAACGGGGCTCGGTTAAGGGCATCCAGCTGGGTGACGACCGGTTTTGGGTGGCGGACTATAAACGCGGCATTTCGGAGCACCCCTATACCGGATTCGAAGCCGACGAACGGCTTTCGGTGAGGCCGCCGGACGAATCGCTTGCCCTCATGAGGCAGTTCGCCTCCCAGCTGGGAGAGCCCTATCGCGATTTTGGCGGCAAGGTGTTTCCCGCGGTCGATCGCCTCGTGTTCAGCAGCGGTTTTCAACCCACCGAACTCATCGAATTCTCGACCGGCCGCACCATTACCGATTTGATCGGGGTTCCGTTCCGCCATCTGGCGACATCGCGCGATGGAAGATTCGCGGCGCTGGTTTACTCTCCGGAAGAACGCGGCGAGCGGAAAGAGGAATCGCGCATTGTCGTCGTCGATCTCGAAAGCGGGACCTTGCTGCGGAACTTGCGGCTGCCCATGACGGTAACGGCCATCGCCTTCGGGAGCGGGAATCAGCACCTCGCGGTGCAGTTTGAAGATCCCGGCGAAGGCTTTGCCATCCTCTCGATCGGCCTGAAGACCGGCGACGAGCTTCTCCAACAGATTCGGAGCCAGGCGCCGGGAGAACTGTCAAAGGAAGAGCAACGGGAGATCTTCGAATTTCGAAAGCGCTTCCCGCGGACGCAGGGAGTTGGCTGACGCTAGCTCCCCGCCAGGTCCACCCGCTTGCTGCCGTTCTTCGCGCTTTTGTAGAGGCGCACGGGGAAAGGTTATTTGCAGCTAATTCATCAAGTTCTTACAATTTTTCTCTTGCGCCCGCGCTTCTCCTCGCTTTGGTAAGAGTTGCTCTGAGAACCCGCCGTCGATCTACTACCATGTCATGACCCGCACCCTGGCCGAGCTGGGGTATTGGTCAGCGGTAGAGAAAGAGTTCTACTTTAAAACTTATTAAGCTGATTGATTCTGTATGTTCTCCTTCAGGAGCGTTTTGTAGGAATAGCACGATCCTGTGCTGGGACGCACCAAGCATCTTCGACACCCGCTTTCCCCCTGACTTCAGCATCTATTTTCGCCATCAGTGGGCACGGATCGACCGCGCCGAACGCGCCATCGTCTGGTCCGTGCCCGACAATCTCTTCCAGAATCGCGAGTTTGAGATCGTCAACCTCCGACCCGGTTCCCTCCCCCAAGACCTCCAAGATGCGCGGGAAAACCCGGACCACGTCCGCTCCCTGTTGCTAGCCGATTTCATCCGGCGGCGCTTCTGGAAGCCGGCCTGGCTCATCTACACCGCGG
>CAZCRA010000362.1:0-2329 GCA_964500945.1 uncultured Verrucomicrobiales bacterium
GCCGCACCGATGGTGCCCGTATGACCCGTGCCGGTCGCGAGCCAGGCACGGAGCGCATCCGCGTCGTCCGCGTTCACGTGAATCGCGGGGAGCGCGTGAATGTCGTCGTTGATCGAAGTCGCTCCGCCTTGAAGGTTGCCCAGGATGAAACCGCCCGCACCACCGGCGAGCACGTTGACGCCCTTGTCCACGCGGGCGATCGCACCGCGGTCGCACATCACGATTTCACCGCTGAACGTCCCCGGCGGGAAGGGCACCAGGCACTGCTCGGGTTCGGCATCGAGGCCGTTGTCGTAGTCGCCGGCGTAGACGATGGTCCCCGTGTAGGCACCGGTCACGCCGCGCCCAGAGATGTCCGCCGGAGGGGCGGTGTCACCACCGGTGAGGCCACTCAACGTCTTGAGCTCGAAGCCGCGCGGGTGCGTGGTCGCCGCAACACCGGCCACCCAAGGGGAGCTGTTGATGCGACCAGCGGTGCCCGGGTCCGGACCGTCGTTGCCCGCAGAGTTGGCGACGAAAACGCCGGCGGCACGGGCCGCGAGATAGGCTTGGGACAGCGTGTCGACCCAGGGGCTGCCCGACGCGGAGCTGATCGACTTGTTCACGACGTCCGCACCATCGGCGATCGCTTGGTTCATGCCGGCGAGGATGTCGGCGGTGGGGCAGGAGCGGACGTGACAAACCTTGTAGGAAATGAGGTTCGCGTGCGGCGCAATGCCGCTGACTTCCTGAAACGAGAAGCTGCTCGGCTGACGGAGCGGATCAAACGGAGAAACGTCAAAGACGACGTTGCCCGCTGCGGTCGCGGCAACGTGCGAGCCGTGACCGTCGATGTCCGCGGACGCCGGGTTATTGAACTCCTCCTCGACGATGTCGGCAGCGGCGGAACCCGCGAAAACGTAAGCGCCGATGAGCTTGTCGTTGCAGAGCTCGGGGCGGGTTGCGCACTCACCGAGGTAACCAGTCAGCCCTGGAGGCGGTTGAACGGTGTAGCCGTCGTCACCGGTAGCGGCGAACGACGGGTGGAAGTGGTTGATACCGGAGTCGAGGATGCCGACAATGAGGCCTTCACCCTTGTAAGGGATCCCGTCGACCTCTCCATTGAAGACCGCTTCGGCGCCAACGAATGCGGGCGTGGTGGCGGTATCCATCGGAACTTCAACGACCGGCTCAACTCGGAGCACTTCCGGGTCCATCGCGAGCTTGCTGGCGGTCTCGTCGTCCATGCGGGCGCTGAAACCGTTGACGGCGTATTCATAAGTGTGCTCGACCGAAATTGACCCGTAGTCACGCTCAAAGCGCTGCAGTAGGAGGTCGCGCTTGCCGATCAGGTAGCCGCGGTAGGCGACGACCGAGGGGTCGGCGATGTCGATTTTGTTTCGGTGAGGCGTCGCGGATGTGCCACGTGCGTTGAGCTGCGTCGCGGGGAAGCCCGCCAATTTGCCGTCGTAGTTGGGAATCGCGGCATCGCGAAGGGTCACGATGAACCGACCGGATCTCGAGGTGAGCTCGTAGTTGCGTCTCACCTCCTCGACTCGGCGCGTAAGCTTGCCGGCCTTCATGCTCGGAGCGATCGCCTTGCTTGGGTCGAGGTTGATCCCTCGAGAGGCTGCATTCAACGCGCCGCTCTTCTGGGGAATGACCCGCGCGCTCTGCGCGTTAGGCGTCATGAGAAAACCGAGTGCGATGACGGCGAGTCCGCTCATCGCAAAAGCAAGCATCCGTTTTACCATTCGTGTGAATTCCTACCGCAGGGCTCGCGACACCAAGACGCAAACACTATTGCGCTACGTGTCACGCGCGTGACGTCCAAAGACGGGCTGCCCGTATTTGCTTGAGAGCGGACGTTAGTTGCGATCGCCGCAGTCGATCAACCTCAAAAAGGGACGCCCGGCGCATATCGCCTCGAAGCTTGTCGCGTAAGGCGATGTAGAGAATTAGCGCAGAAGAACGCCGACGTCGTCGACGCCCGATACATCGGCAAATCGGGCGAGATCCTGCCGGGCCTCATCGTTTCGCTGACGTGGCTGGCAACCGACTCTCACGCGCCTGTGTTCGCGAAACATTTTCACGAGGGCGAGCATGTCGAATCCGGCACGCAGCAGGGCCGCGGCGGTGTTGGGGTGAACTCCGGTGGCGGTGCTCCCCGCACTGACGTCGAGCCCGTCTACCTCCAGCCAATGCGCGGCCGCAGCGACCAAGACTTCCCCCATCTGGCTGCGCCGGGCGTTGTGCGAGCAGAGGATGAGCAGCCGACCACCGCCGATGGCTCGCGAAAAGACGTCGATCACGAAGGCGACGTAAACGAAGCCCTTCCGAGTCGTCACGT
>CAZCRA010000363.1:0-2326 GCA_964500945.1 uncultured Verrucomicrobiales bacterium
AGGGGGCCTTTGGGGGGGGTCGTGCGCCGACTCCCGACCGCTCGACGAGCGGGGGCGCTACTTTGGAAGTCGGCGCTCCCCTATCCAGATTGCAATCATTAGAGATGCACCCGGGTGGCGGTTCACGGCATTTTTCTTTAAACAGCCCAACCAAATTCGAAGGACAATTCGACTAGTGGTTAGCCGCGAAGGCAAAACTCCACGGACATTAAGAGTTTGCAGGGCACATGCTTACAAAGCGGCGGAGGGGGGAGCTCTGCGGAATGAGCAAGGGCGTCGGGCCGATTCTTATCGCGATCACAAGACGCAGAAAGCTCTGGCCTCTACCCAACCCAACGCTTGGAACTCGCTCCCAGTTGAAAGCATCGCGCTCCTCCACCAAGACGGAATCGTCACCTTTCTGGGGTTGCCCTGCCCCGCTGAATCTTTGCAACCTCCCCTGTGTTTCCGCTCCGGATCGCTTCGGCGCGGGCACCGATCCTGCACCCATGGCCAGCCCTTCCATCCGAAAACATGACGTCCTGGTCCTCGGCGGCGGCTTTGCCGGCATTTACACCGGCAAAGCTCTCGCCCCGTTCACCCGTCGAAAACCCGGTTCAACCGCCCTAATTGCCCGGGAAAATCACATGGTCTTTCAACCCATGCTCCCGGAAGTCGCCGGTAGTTCTCTCTCCCCGCGAGACGTGGTCAATGCGATCCGTCAACTCTGCCGCGGATGCGAAGTCTACAAGGGCGAGCTGCTCTCCATTGATCTCCAAGCTCGTCAAGTCGTCCTGCACGCCGGTCCGTTCACGCCTCCCTTCTCCTTCGCCTACGATCATCTCGTGCTCACCCTCGGAGCGGTCGTCGATCTGAGTCGGATCCCCGGCATGGCCGAACATGCCTTCGTCATTCAAAACGTCGGCGACGCGATGAAACTCCGCGCGGCTGTGATCGCCCGGATGGAGGAAGCCAATGTCGATCCCGATCTCGAAAGACGCCGCTCCATCCTCCAATTCCTCGTGGTCGGCGGCGGCTACTCCGGTGTGGAAACAGCCGGGCAACTCCTCGACCTCCTCGAAGATGTGCATCATCTCTATCCTAACATCGAGCACGACGACTTTTCCGTCACCCTCGTCCACAGCCGCGACCACCTGCTCCCCACCCTCCGCCGCAGCCTCGGCGAATACACCGCCCGCAAGCTCACGGAACGCGGCCTGCGACTGATTCTCAACGAACGGGTCAAATCCGTCACCGCCCGCCAGGTCCGCCTTGCGAGTGGCACCATCTTGTCCGCTTCGCTGGTCGTCTGCACCGTTGGCAACGCGCCCCACCCGCTCATCCTGCAAATGGGTGCCGCCCAAGGCGTCCCGTTGGATCACGGACGCGTCATCACCGATGCCACCTGCGCCGTGCCGGGTTTTCCCGGTCTCTGGGCAGCCGGCGATTGCGCCGCCGTTCCGCTTCAATCCGAGGGCACCTCGCCGCCCACCGCGCAATTCGCCATGCGCCAGGGAAAATTGCTCGGAGAAAATCTGGTCGCCACCTTGAACGACCGCCCGACTCGCCCCTTCACTTTCACTGGTCTGGGTGAATTCGCCGCCATCGGCCACCAAAACGCGGTCGGTGAGGTATTTGGGTGGAAAGTTTCGGGCTTCTTCGCCTGGTGGATGTGGCGCACCGTTTACCTCTCCAAACTTCCCGGCCTCGAAAGGAAATTGCGCGTCATGGTCGAGTGGACCTTGGAGGTCTTTTTCTCGCGCGATATTAACCTCCTGACGCCTCAATACACCACCGGCCTGAGCGAAATGCATCTTGAGCCGGGCGACCAACTCTTTCACGTCGGCGAACCCGCTTTCTCCTTTTACATCGTCAAACAGGGCCAGATCGAAATTCGCGACGCCGACGACAGCCTCGTTCGCACCATTGATACAGGAGGTTACTTCGGCGAGCGCGCCTTGCTCACCGACAAGACTTGGCGGTTCAATGCCAGGGCCGCTGCGCCCACCGAGCTGGTCGTGATCAATCAAGAAACCTTCACTCGGATCACTTCCGCCTGCTCCTCCTTCCAAACCCTGCTCGCCGGTTCGGCCGCCACCTGGCGCTCCCGCGATGAACTGGATCGGCTCGAATCCCGCATCCCAGAAGAGCGCCGACACGCCCCGGTCTCCTCCATCATGGCCCGCGATCCGGTGACCCTCACCCCCGACCTCCCCGCTGACGCAGCGATGGCGCATATTCAAGCCAAACGCCATGGCGCTTACCCGCTTGTGGATACCGACGGGCAGGTGCTCGGATTGGTCCGCCGCACCGCCTTGTTTGAATGGTTCAAGCATCTGCCCCCTAG
>CAZCRA010000364.1:0-2323 GCA_964500945.1 uncultured Verrucomicrobiales bacterium
GCTCCTTCTGGCAGGCGAGCCCGATGGCCCAGGAGCGGTCGGCGTGGCCGCGGCCGGTGCACTTGGCGTCGAAGCAGGCGGCGACACTGCGAACGCACCATCCTACGCCCCCCCAAAAGCGCGTTATTGCAAGAGCGTGACGACCAGATACCGCGCGACGTCCTCGCCTGTGTTTTCTGCCTCGTGCAAACCCGGCTCGTGCCAGTGCGCGTCTCCTTCGGACCAGTTCATGTCCCCGTGCGCGACGCCGCGCTCGGTCCAGCCGATCGCATAGTCCGAGAGGGAAAAAATCAGTCGATAGCCGCCCTCGTGTAGCCCTGTCGCATCACCCGGCGCCAGAGCTACCTCCGCGACGCGAAATGCACCCTCTTCCAGCAGCACGTCGACGTGCGCGGGCTCGACGTGTTCGGTCTCCGAATCATGCGACTCCGAGGTCTCGAGGGTCAGCTCCGCCCCGCGCCGCTCGACAACGAGGAACTCTGCAGTCGTCGAACCCACGTTGTTTCGCACCGAGTGCGGCCCGGCGGCATGCCAGTGAGTCTGGCCGCGGGTCCACGAAACCTCAGTCGTTGACGAATCCCCTTCCGTCCACCCAAGCGTATAGTCTGAAAGGGAGTAGATGATGCGCATCTCACCATGGTGGACCGGCAATTCGTCGCCCGGCTCGAGCGTGACCAGCAGCGCACGCGTCCACTCGTTCTCGAACACGATCGACACGTGGTCCGGCGCGGCCGATGCGATATCCGGAAGGGCCGCTTCAGCGGCCGGTACATCAACCGGTCCGTCCACCGGAGCCTGCCGCGTGCCGCCGCCACAACCGGCAAGTAGCAGCACAACAATTCCAACGATCGAAATCTTGTTCATGGAGCTCCTGTGCAGAATTTGCGGGCAAGCCAACGTCGATAGCCTCGTGACACCGTCGGCGGTGCCGACCCGAGGCGCCGCGATCATCCGTCTCGTCTTAAAGCGCGGAAGCCGCAGCATTGCACGCCCAGCGCAGACGCCGTTGCTGATAGCCGAGCAGGAGTCGCGTTTCAACGTTTTCAGGACTCGGAGTGATTGTTGAAGGTAGGATGAGTCGGCCAGCTCACCCGTCCGCCCCTCAAGCAAGAGCGGCTCGAGCGCCTCTCGGATGGCCTCGTCCGCAACGGGGTCGACCTCATCGCCAGGCTCGCCGCCATGGTGCCCCCCGTCGAGGTTTCATCTCCTCCGGTATTCAAGGGTCCTCGCCCCAAACGCCACCGCCCGATCGTTGCTTTCGGCGACGTCGAGAATCCAGGGAAAGCCTTCGATACCGCTCCGTGTGAGCACGGACTCTGGTATCGGCGTCTCATCTGCGATCACCATCGCGTCCGGGTCGAAGCGAGCGAGCCCGCTCGTCGGATCGACGTTGTAGGGCTGCCCGTTCGACAAGGAGACCGGGTTCACGTAGCCGACCCCGAGCGCCTGCAGAGAGACGGTCTCGCCGCGCAGCGGCTCGAGATCGGGTCCAACGTCCCAGCGGGGCACCGTGCTGGCGTCGCGGTCGGAGACGTACACCGCGCCGCTACCGACGGTGGAAAAGCTATTGCCGAACTCCACCGCCAGGCTGTTGTCCAGCCTGCGAGAGGCGGGTAGCTCCCGCATCAGGTGAAGATAAAAGCTTCGTCCATCGGGGTTACTGACGCGTGTGAAGATGGCGATCACGCCATCCTCCTCAGGCCCTCCATCGGCTTCGATGGCGCCTCCGTCGGCGACGCTCGCGCCGCCGTCGCCGACTGTTTCACCATCCGTGTTCACGGCGCCGTCAGCCATCGAGTCATCCTGTCCCCGCATCCGGCGGTCAGCAAGAGCGCTGCGACGACCGTGAGCAGGCTCAGGAACGTTGTTCTAATATTCGCCGTCTTCATCCATTTACCCAAGTTTTCGAGTTCAACGTTCCGCGCATCGCTGTTCGAGACGCCGGGCGAGCTCACGTTGGAGCACGCCCTGCGCGATTAGCATGGCTTTGATACTGCCATGCACTTTCATTACGGGCGGGCGATGCGCTCGTAAAGCGAGTCGGCCTTGGGAGCTTGGCTTCGCGCGCGCCCTGCTCCATGAAGGCGGGCATGAGCGACTCGAACGAGTACATGCCGCCGAAGGTTTGGACCTGGGACCAAGAAGCCGGCGGGCGATTTGCCAAGATCAATCGGCCCATCGCGGGGGCGACGCACGAAAAGGAGCTGCCGGTCGGCGAGCATGCCTTCCAGCTCTATTCGCTGGCGACGCCGAACGGAGTGAAGGTCACCGTGATGTTCGAGGAGCTGCTCGAGGCCGGGCACGCTGGCGCCGAGTACGACGC
>CAZCRA010000365.1:0-2315 GCA_964500945.1 uncultured Verrucomicrobiales bacterium
CCTTCGTACTCGCTACGGGCGTTGGCGAATTTGGCGGCGTCGTACCACCTAACAGTATTAACCGGATGGTTGATGCCGAGGCCACCTTTGCTCGGAAGATCATAGCCGTTGTTGACCGCCCAGGCCCGGACCGTCGCGTAGTGGTCACTCGTCACCTCCGTGCGATCGAGGAAAAACCCGCTCAGCGTGACGTAGGTCACCGGGGCATCGCTCAGGCCGTCGAGGTTGTCGCCCATCTGGAAGGCCCCGCCGGGGACGTACACCATGCCAGGAGGCGGCTCGGGGTAGGTGCCGTCATAGGCCGTCACGCGCGCCCGGCAGTTGTCGGCGAAATTGCCGTCAAAGTCGGCTCCGGCGTTCCAGGTCGCGAGCCTGTTGTTGCCTGGGGTCACGCCCGGACCCACATCGCCGGTGAAGGTCGAGGCCGGTGCCCGCCACTGGCCGCCCCCGTCCAGCGAGATCTCGATCTGCACCACGCAGTTCCCTCCGCCCGGCTTGGCCAGGTCGTAGGAAATATCGACCAGTTTCGTACCCGGCCGCTGCGAGGCCTGGACGTTGGAAACGACGGGAGCGGCGGCTTGAAGCACACTGAACGCAGCCCCGAGAAGGAACGGCAGCATAATGAATTTACTCATAGAAAATTTCACTATCCCGGATCGCCCAACATTTCAATTCTTTTTACGTTATGGTCACCACAGCCTTGGCCAGTACGCCTCGATTTATACAGATCTTAGCGAGTTTATCTTTTTCTTGTAAACCATCAAAATTTAACTCAAAAGTCTCTGGTGGACCCGGTACAAAATCCGTATGCCCCTGGAGCGGGCACGCCGCCGCCGGAACTTGCCGGGCGGGACGAGTTAAGGGAGGCGGTCCGCATCGTGCTCGAGCGGGTGCGGGCGGGAAGGCCTACGAAAAGCGTACTCATGGTGGGTTTGCGGGGCGTCGGAAAGACCGTGCTTCTGGACAAATTGCGGGAAGGCGCCGATGGCAGGGGCATGCAGACGCTTCGGGTGGAGGCACCCGAGAATCGATCGCTTCCTGCGATTCTCGCGCCCCAACTGCGGCAGGCTTTGCTGCGCTTGTCGCTCAATGAAAAGGCGAAGACGCTGGCGGTGCGCGCGTTGCGCGCGTTGGCGGGTTTTGCGCGGGCGCTCAAGGTCAAGTACAATGACATCGAGGTCGGGCTCGATTACGAAACGGAACCTGGCCTGGCGGACAACGGCGACCTCGAACACGACCTACAAGCGCTGCTGGAAGCGGCCGGGGCGGCCGCAAAAGCTGCCGGAACCGCCCTCGTCCTGTTCGTCGATGAGCTTCAGTACGTGGATGAAGACCAAATCGCCTGCTTGATCACGGCGCTTCACCGGACCGCGCAGCGCAGTCTGCCGGTCGTCCTCGTCGGGGCCGGGCTTCCACAATTGCCCGGCAAAATGGGCCGGGCGAAGTCCTATGCGGAACGCTTGTTTGATTTTCCCGAAATCGGCCCGCTAACGAACGACGCGGCACGAATCGCGATCACCAAACCAGCCGAGGCCGAGGGAGTGACGTTCGAAGAAGCGGCGCTGGTCCGGATCCTGGAGGCAACACAGGGCTACCCCTACTTCCTGCAGGAATGGGGTAAACATGCGTGGGACATTGCCACCGCCTCGCCCGTCACCCTCGAGAATGTCGAAAAGGCGACCGTCAACGTGATTGCCGCCTTGGACGAGAGCTTTTTTCGCGTTCGCTTCGACCGGTTGACTCCGTTGGAGAAGAAATACCTGCGCGCCATGGCGGAGCTTGGTCCGGGGCCGCATCGGTCCGGAGACATCGCCGAACAGTTGGGCCGCGAGGTCACTTCGCTTGGTCCCACACGCGGCCAATTGATCTCCAAAGGGATGATATGGAGCCCCAGTCACGGAGACACGGCCTTCACCGTACCCTTGTTCAACGAGTTTATGACGCGTACGATGCCTGGCGAAGACTGGCGGTAGCGCGGAACCGATGATCCCGGGGTATTCGCGGCTTACGCAGCGACTCTTTCCCATCAATGACCATCCGTTTCCAACAGCGCTTGGGACAGCGCAAGGATGCAAGAGCTGACTTTTGAACAAAGAGGAACACCGGGCACCTTCCGTTCAAACCACAGGCGAGTCATGCGCTGCCTCCCACGCCGAGGCTGGTTACCGCGAGAGGGAACCGCTGTTCCAGGACTGGTGCGCCCGTTCGGTGAAGGTCATGTAGCGCAGGCCCTGCTCGAAGGACGTCAGGGTGACGGGCACTCCTTCGCGGATGGAGCGGACGAAGTCGGCCTCGACTTGCCAGCCGCGCCGCTC
>CAZCRA010000366.1:0-2311 GCA_964500945.1 uncultured Verrucomicrobiales bacterium
CGACGCTGACCGCCGGCGAGGGGTTTCAGACCCAGAAGCCCGTGACCGAAGTCCGGGAGGAGATCAGCTTCAAGAAACTCGACGGGGGATACGGCTACATCCAGTGGGACGCCTTTCATGACCAGCTCTACGAACTCGCCGTTTGGCAAAAATTCCTCGCCACCTTCCGCAGCGCCCCGGGCATCGTCATCGACCTGCGCGACAACGGCGGCGGCAGCATCGCCCTGCTGGATACGATGGCTTCCTTCCTCTTTACCGCAGAGCTACCCGCCAATATCCACTGGTTGGATTACTACAGTTTCGACGAGGAGCAAAACGCCTTCGTGCGCAATGCCGCGGTTGACTACCTGTTGAGCGCCCCGCTGCCGGAGCTCGCCTATCGTGGCGCGGTGGTGGTGCTGGTCAACGAGGACTCCGCGAGCTCCGCCGAGTATTTCCCCCAGTTCCTGCAACGCCATGGCCGCGCCCTCGTGATCGGGGAACACGGCACGGATGGGGCGGGAGGCGTTGTCGAAAGGGCCGCCCTGCCGGGCACCATCGTCTTCAGCTTCACGAAGGCCCGCACCGTGTTTGCGGGCACCGAAGAGTTCAACCTTGAGGGCAAGGGAGTCACCCTGGATGTCAGGGTTCCCATCACCTTGGAAGGCGAGCGCGCCAAGCTCGAAGGACGCGACCCGGTCCTCGAAGCAGGCCTGAAAGCTCTGGCCGCTGCTTCGGCAAAACTGGCAGCCGAGAGACTCACCGAGTCCACCTGGCACCTCGCCCGTCGGATGGAGCCAAGCGGCCACCTGGCGCCGGAAGCAAATCCCGAGTCCTACACCATTGCCTTCGGGAAAAATGGAACCGTCTCTATCAAGGCCGATCTCAACCGGGCACAGGGCAGCTACAGCGTGGGCAAGAACGGGACGATCACCATCACACTCGGCCCCACCACCCGTGCCGCCTATCCGGAAGGTTCGTTTGGTGAGCAATTCCTGAAGTGCCTCGCGGCCGCCACCACCTTCGAACTCGCCGGCGAGGAACTCCTCCTCAAGGTGAATCCCGAGAGTGGCTTCGTGGCGCTGGACTTCAGGGCCGGCGATCAAGGGGCCGCGCAAGAGTAACCGGACAGTCCTTGCCTCATCCGACGCTTTCAGCCCAACGACCGACCTCACTGGAACACCTGCCATTGAACCCCCTCCATCCCCGGGCCGACGGTGAAGCGGTGGCCACAGGACCCAAAAAGGAAATTCAATTCACCCTCAACGCCGAATTCGCCATGGATCCATCTTCCCGTCAGCAACTCCATAGGCACCTCGTGAAGCTCCAACTCGCCAGTTCCCAACTTCACGCCCTCGCTTGATCTCTCTCCATCCCAACTAACTCAAATCATGGAACCCAAAGAATCCCTGGATAAATTGATCGACCAGAGTCGCGATAACCTCGACGAAGCCGTGGAAGGCGCGAAGGAAGCCGGCCAGCATACCTTCGCTTTCCTCCGCAAACTCTGGTTCTGGCTCATCGCCGGACCCGTCAATCTGCTCATCGTTGCTTTCGTCATCGCTTGGGCCTTCCCCTTCCTCTTCGTCGGCTTCCCCCCCATACCGGAGGAACTCAAGGACGAACCGAAAGCCATCGTCGTCGATAAAGATCGCCAATCCGCCTACGCCTACGAGAATGGAAAGCTGAAGCACCGCTTCGTCATCCTTACCGGCCGCGCAGAACACGAAACCCCTAACGGAAGATACCGAGTCACACGTAAAATCAAAGACTATGTGAGTCAGGAATACGACGCCAAAATGCCAAACTCGCTCTTCTTCAACGACGAACGCGGCATGGCGCTCCACGCCAGCTACCTCGTAGGCGTCAAGTGGGCCATCAAAGAACTCTTCGGTAACACCCCCTATATCGGCTCTCACGGGTGCATTCGCCTCACCGGCTTCGGTTCCCGCCGCCTCTTCAAATTCGCCGATGTGGGAACCCCTGTCTGGGTCACCAGCCTCCACGGCGGCGACAAGAATTAGGCAGCGGTGCGGCGCTTTCTCCTCAAGCCCAGGAGGCCGCCGCCGCCGCCCGACGACATCTTCGACGATCTCGACCGCTTCGAACCGGGTGGGAACGTCGAAATCCGCCGCGCTCTCGCCGCTTTGGAACGAGGTCTTCACTGGAGTCCTCGAATTGAATCCCACCTCCCCGCGCCAGGAAGCCCTCCGCGAGCGCATGCTCAAAGACATCGACACCATCTCTAAGAGCTGCGACATCCGCGCTTCCGACACCAACAGTGGCATCACCGGTCTCTTCTGGATGGTCGCCCTCCCCGGCGTGTTCTTCG
>CAZCRA010000367.1:0-2288 GCA_964500945.1 uncultured Verrucomicrobiales bacterium
GGGCGGTCCCGGTGCGTTGCAGCCGGCCAAGGTCAGGGGCAGGGCCAAGGCCAAGGTGAGTCCGAGAGCGAGGGTCAGGGTCAGGGCGAAGGTTCCGGGCAGGGCCGGGGTCGAGGTCAGCCGGGTCAGATGGCCGGTGGCGGATCGCCGCGCGACGGGGCAAGGCCGCAAGATGGGCGGGTGCAGCGGCGCATGGCGGGTGGCGGGTCCGGTGTGGGTTCGAACCGGAGCGGGATGGAGCGTGGGCCGGCGCGGCCGGGCTGGGCGAGCGGTCCGCTGTTTTTCGAAGCGTTTGAGCCCGCGGAGATGGAGGGGCCGCTCACCGGAGAGGGATATCGCGAGTGGTCGGACGGGCTCCGGCGGGTGGAGGAAATGCTGGAGACGCCGGACTTGAGATCGCAGGCGGCGCAAATTCGGGATCGGGCACGCGATTTTCGGATCGACAGCCGGCGGAACGACGTGGCGCCGCAGTGGGACCTGGTGCAGACGACGGTGGTGGAGCCGCTGGTGGAGCTTCGCCAGCGGGTGGAAGAAGAGCTGGCGCGGGCATCGGGCGACGAGACGCTGGCGCCGGTGGATCGCGATCCGGTGCCGGTTCGCTACCGGGAGTTGGTGCGGCGGTATTACGAGAACCTGGCCTCGGGGCGGCGATGACGGAGAGGGGGGGACGAATCGAGTTCCTGCACCTGACGCCGTTTTGGCTGACGGCGGTGACGGTGCTGGGAGTGGTGGGGTTGTGGCTCCTCTGGCGCGGCTACCGAAACCAGGCGATGCCGGGCTGGGTGCGCGGGCTTTGTCTGGGGTTGAAGGCGGCGGCGTTGCTCCTGATCCTGGGGATGCTTCTGAATCCGGTGGTGTCGGGGCGGATCGCGGAGCCGGGGATGAACCGTTTCGTGGTGCTGGTGGACGAGGGGGAGAGCATGACGGTAGCCGGCGGGGAAAAGGTGGCGAAGCGTTTGGCGGAGGCCGAGGCGCAAGCGGGCTCGTGGCTTTCGGCGCTGAGAGAGCAGTTCGAAGCGGAGACCTATGGTTTCGGGCTGGGGCTGAGGCGGATGGAGGCGGGCGAGGAGCCTTCGTTCACGGCGCCGCAGTCGAACCTGGGCGAAGCGCTTTCGCGTCTTCAGGAACGGTATGAGAACCGGAATTTGGCGGGGGTTTTGGTGCTTTCGGACGGCAATGCGACGGACCGGGCAAAGCTGGAGGAGTTGGAATTGGATGTGCCGGTTTTCGCCGCGGCGCCGGAGCAGGGGAAAAAAGGGCGGGACCTGGGTTTGGCGGGTCTTTCGGTGACGGAGAGCGCTTTCGAGGACGCGCCGGTAACGATCGCGACGAGCGTGCGGGCGCTGGGTTTGGAAGGGGAAACCTGCGAGGTGGTGGTGCTGGACGAGAAGGGTGAGGTGGTGGCGAAAGAGACAAAGCCGGTGACGGGCGACGATGTGAATCTACCCATGACGGTGCGGGTGCGTCCAGTCCGGGGTGGGACGATTGCCTATCGGGTGGAAGCGCGGCTGGCCGGGGAGAAGGACCGGCGGAAAGCGGAGCTGACGGAGCGGAACAACGGGCAGTCGGTGGTGTTGAACCGGAGCCGGGGACCCTACCGGGTGCTGTATGTATCGGGGCGTCCGAACTGGGAATACAAGTTTCTGAACCGGGCGCTGGCCGAGGACGACGAGATCGACCTGGTGGGTTTGGTGCGGGTGGCGAAGCGCGAGCCGAAGTTCGAGTGGCGAGGGCGCCGAGGGGAGTCGAGCAACCCGCTATTCCGGGGGTTTCAGGAGAGGCAGCCGGAAGACGAACGCGGCTACGACAAGCCGGTGCTGATTCGACTCGGCACGCGGGATGCCGAAGAGCTGAAGGACGGATTTCCATCCGGGCGGGAGGTGCTGTTTTCGGAGTATCAGGCGGTGATTTTCGACGACGTGGAGGCGGCGTTTTTGACGGAGGACCAGCAGCTTTTGGTGGAGCGGTTCGTGACGCTGCGGGGTGGATCGGTGTTGATGCTGGGCGGGCAGGAATCGATGCAGCTGGGCGATTGGGACGACACCCGGATCGGGGGGCTCTTGCCGCTTTACCTGGACGGGCGTGGGGCGAAAGCGCCGAGCGGTCTGCGGTTCGAACTGACCCGTGAGGGATGGCTGGAGCCCTGGGCCCGGCTGAGGCTGACCGAGGACGAGGAGGCGGTCCGGATGCGAGCGATGCCGCCGTTTCAGTCGATGAACGCATTGGCCGGGATCAAGCCTGGGGCGACCCTGGTGGCGGTGGCGCGGACGGACGAGGGGAAGATTTGG
>CAZCRA010000368.1:0-2286 GCA_964500945.1 uncultured Verrucomicrobiales bacterium
AGGCCAAGCGGACACACGCGCCAAAGACAAGCGTGTGGATGACCTTCAACTCACTGTATCACCACGTTTATGACGTGGCATGAACATGAGGCAGCCAGAAGTCTGATGTGAGGAGCCGGATGCTGGGAAATCCGCTTGTCCGGTTCTGAGAGGGGCCGGGGACCAACTGCGTTGCTTTCAGCAGCACGGGAGGCCCCGGTCTACTCGACTACATCCATCCTTTTGCTACCGCTTTCCGGCGTAGCGGAGTTCGTGAGAACTTCGTCCGGGCTAACCCTTCCAAGCACAAAATTCGAAATTCTCACGAATTCCGCTACGCCGGAAAAGGGATGGTCCCGGATGGGGGTCGAAAGCCTCACGGCTTCCGCTACGGCGGAAGGGGACGGGATTAGGGTGTGTGGGGTTGGCGGCGGAAGGTTTGGAGGAGGTTGAGGAGGAGGACGAGGAGGATGAGGGCGCCCAGGCCGAGGATGGCCCATTTGGCGAGGGTCATGGAGCGGAACCAACCGCCGAAGGGCAGGTATTTTTTCCTGAGCGGGCCGGCGTCCTGAAGTTCGAAGACGAGGCGGGTGTCGGGGTTTTCGAAGAGGGATTCGTAAAGGCCGCCGTCCTCGAAGGGGGTGAGTTCGCGGAGAGCGGTTTCGGTGACGCCGTTTTCTCCAAGCGCAAAGGTGGTGAGCCACCCCTCACGGCCGCTGCCAGGGCTGTAACGCAGCAGCTCGCGGCCCTGGCCGTTGGCACGGGGACGGTGGGAGACGGCCGCGCGGTGGAACTCGATCGGGCCGCCATCGACCAATGCGTCGCGCCGCACGAAGATGCCGCCGGGAGCGCTTTCATACAGGGTCCAGATGTTCCCCTGCCGGCCGTTGGAGAGGGTATTGCGCGAAATCAGGACTTCGTCGGTGCCGTCGCCGTTGAGATCGATGGTGGAAGTGATGATTTGCTCGTCGCTGTGGGTTTCGAAATCGAGGACGTAGTCGCGAACGGGATCGGCGGTTTCGGTTTGGGCTTGGGCTGGGATGGCATCCTCAGCGGCGAGGGAAACGCCTGGGGCGAGCAGGGCGATGAGGGGCAGGAAGATGGAGAGCGAGCGAGACATCGGGAGGCAGAAAGATCGGGGTGAGGGCGTCGAGGAGAGGGGGACTATTCTTCGGTGGGCATGGAGTTTTCGAACTCGTGCTTGATGACTTTCCAGACGTAGTTGTTGCGATTTTGGGCGAAAGACCAGCGTTTTCCGGGTGGGTTGCCGGGGGTGAATCGCCAGCAGGAACGGTAGTAGGACCAAGTGCCGTAAGGGTTTTTGAGCCGGCGGACGATGGCGGCGCCGTTGTAGTTCTGCATGGTGGAAGCCTCGAGCCAGGTCAGTTCGGTTTTGCAACCGGGCGGGGTGTAGGTGGCGGGTGGTTCTTCCCATTGGCTGGGGTAGGTGCGTTTGATGGCGGCCATGTATTTGAGGGTGTCTTCCTCGGCGGTGCGAAGTTCGTCGAGACCGGCGCGAACATTGGTTCGCCAATCCCACACCTCCTGCGTGGTGACCTCGGCGCCACGGGCACTGTCGATTTGGAAAATGCCCCAACCATCCGGGGGACCGTAGTTGGGTTCGTGAGCGACCCGGCCGCGGTTGTTGAACTGGTTGAAGACCTTTTTGTATTGACGGCTTTCATGCTGTGAGATGGCCCAGGCGAACCAGAACTTGCCTTGGATGCCCTCGACGAAGGCTTTTGCGGCTTCATCGCGGGGGTTTTCGCATTGGATGACGAAGTCGAGTTGGCCCTGGTAAACGCGATTTCCGCCAGGATCCTGGACCTGATAGCTGAGTTGGGCGTCGCCGCCGAAGTGTTTTCCATGGTAGGTGGCGAAGGCCTTCCATGATTGGTCGCCTGGCAAGCTGAGCCATCCCTGCGGAGGAAATCGCACGGCGTCCTTGCTGCCGCGCCGGTGGTAGCTGGCGGCGAGGCTCCAGTCGACCTGATAGGTGCCGGGGACCGCAGCGAACTGGGCAATCAGGCGGGGCATGACCGGGATCGAGTTTTCGCCGTCATCGTATTCCCGGAGCCAGGCGACGTCGCCGCTCAAGAGGAATTGGTCGTCGGAGGTGTCGGTGGGGTCGCCGATGTCGACGACGGTGAGGCCAGTGCAGCGGATCGTGGCCGTGGCGGTGGAGGCGGGCTGGGAGCCGGTGGCGTCGACCTCGATGCGGAAAACGAGGGGGCGATCGCTGGGCATTTCGTGGCGGATGACCAGGCGGCATTCGGTGCGATTTTCGTCGAGACCGAAATGGGAGGC
>CAZCRA010000369.1:0-2281 GCA_964500945.1 uncultured Verrucomicrobiales bacterium
CCACTCGAACACGCGGCGTGGCGAGCACACCCAGCGCCGCATCTTCCCGTCCACCTCCGCGCGCCAGTGCGTCCCGCCCGCCCACGGCGAAAAAGCCGGCAAAATCCATCGACGTCGCCCGCCGCGCGTCTCTTCCTGAATCAGCGTCGGCATTTTCAATCGCAGCCCGGCGCCGTCCGCCACCGAAGTCGCGGGATGATAGTGACCCGTCACCTCCACCACCCCCTCCGGCGGTTCGAGCGAGAGATGGCCGTGGTGGAAAAAGAACCCCTCCGGCGCCCAGCTCTCCACGAAGCGCGCCGCCCGCACCGTCGGGCTCCCGTCGTGATTCCCCTGGATCAACACCAACTCCGGCGCCAACCCCTCCAGGTGGGTCAGGAAGCTCGCGAACACGTCTCGCTTCACCCGCCCGTGCACCAGGTCCCCCACGATCACCAACACCCCCGGCTGATACTCCCGGCAGAGCTCGGCCAGCCGCTCCTCCACACACCGGTTGCCCCAGTGCGGAAACAAACCGCCCGCTTCCCGCATGACCTGCGAATACCCATAGTGCACGTCCGCGACCGCCAGCCACCCCGCCTCCTCGTGGAACAGCGCCAGTCGCGCGTCCAGCACCACCCCAGGATGAACTCGAGCCCGCACCATCGTCGCCCCTACCAAACCACACCCGCCCGGGGCACAAGTTGATTTTTTCCCTGACCGCGTGACCTTGCGCGCTCCCGAACCGCCATGCCAAAGCCCGACGCCAATTCCGCGCCACCCGCCAGTGACGAAGTCAGCGAGCACAAGCTCATCGCCATCCGCCGCGAAAAGCTCGAACAGCTCCGCGAACGTGGCATCAACCCTTTCGGCGGCCGGTTCGACGTCACCCACCGGCCCGGCGAACTGAAGGAAAACTTCGAGGAGGAGCAGTCCGTCCAAATCGCTGGCCGCATGACCGGCAAACGCGGGTTCGGCAAAGCCAGCTTCTTCGACCTGGCCGACATCCACGGGAAGATCCAGTGCCACATCGCCAAGAACGAAGTCGATGACGACACCTTCGAACGCTTCAAACTCCTCGACATGGGAGATTGGATCGGCATCGAGGGCGAGACCTTTCGCGCCAAGACCGGTGAGCCCACCGTGAAGGTCAAAAACCTCACCGTTCTCAGCAAATCCCTCCGCCCGCTCCCCGACAAGTTCAAAGGAATCTCCGATCGAGAGCTGCAGTACCGCAAACGCTACCTCGATTTGGTTGCTACCGAACGCAGCCGGGAGATCTTCCTGATGCGCAGCCAGTTGATGTTCGAGATCCGGACCTTCCTGCGCGATCGCGGCTTTCTCGAGGTCGAAACACCGATGCTTCAGGACGTGCCAGGCGGCGCCGCGGCCCAGCCCTTCAAGACCTATCACAACGCCCTGGGCATGGACCTCTACATGCGGATCGCGCCCGAGCTCTACCTAAAGCGCCTCCTCGTCGGCGGCTTCGATAAGGTCTTCGAACTGAACCGGAACTTCCGAAACGAGGGCATCAGCACCCGCCACAACCCCGAATTCACGATGCTCGAGGCCTACTGGGCCTACGCCGACTTCGAAGTGATGGCCGAACTCGTCGAGGAGATGATTTGTCACCTCGCTGAAAAATTCTGTGGCGGCCTCCAAATCGAACACCGCGACGAGGAAGGTGAACTCGTCAAGACCATTGACCTCTCTCGTCCCTGGAAGCGCGCCACCTACCGCTCCCTCATCGAGGAGATCGACCCGGATTGGTTCGGTTACACCCCCGACAAGCGGCGCGCGCGCTGCGCCGAACTCGACGTTCAGATCAACCCGGACATGGAGGACTACGAAGTCACCCAGCAGGTCTTCGAGAAGCTCGTGGAGGAAAAGACACAGGACCCCTGTTTCGTCACCCGCGTTCCCAAAGAACTTGTCCCGCTCGCCAAGCAGAACCCCGAGGACGACTCCCTCGTCGACGTCTACGAGCTGATCATCAACGGCCAGGAAATCTCCCCCGGTTATTCCGAACTCAACGACCCCGACGTCCAACGCCAGCGGCTCATCGAGCAGGCCGGAGAGGAAATCCAGAAAATCGACGAGGATTTCCTCGAGGCCCTCGAACACGGCATGCCACCCGCTGGCGGTATCGGCGTCGGCATCGATCGCCTCATCATGATGCTCACCGGTGCCGCCTCCATCCGCGACGTCGTCCTCTTCCCCCAGCTCCGCAAATCCGCAAGCCCCTGATCGCGCCTCCCCCGTAGCGGACATAGGCTACCGAAGGCAGAGCGAAGCGTCCAAT
>CAZCRA010000370.1:0-2274 GCA_964500945.1 uncultured Verrucomicrobiales bacterium
CCTCACCGTCCTCGGATTCGGCCTCGTCAGGGACCTCCCTCTTGCGGATCCAGGCCGCCAGCCCTCCCAAAAGTCCCGCCACCAAAGCGAGCGCGAAGAGCCCGAACAAAATCGCCACACCAAACGGTGCGAACAGCAGCCCGATCCCCAGAATCAACACACCGAAGAATCGAGCCGGGCCCCGCAGAGGTTTGACGATCGTCGAGAGCGCCAACAACACCAGCCCCAACCCCAGCGCGGCCAGTCCCGCGTCGGGAATGTAGAGCCCGCGCGCTTCCACCGTCCGGACGTCCAGGCTCGCCACCTCCGTGGGCTGAAGGGCGGGAAGGCTCAGCCGGAGACTCGACACTCCGCCTGCCCCGGCTTCAAACGCCTGGATCGCGATCCAGACGCAAATCCCCGCCGCTCAGCAAACACCCCACGACCCGTCGCCAGCTCGCGCCCCGAATGAAGCCAATCCCCAAAAAGACCAGTGCAGCCGCCGCCACCACCCAGCCCATCGCCTCCTCGACGATCCACCGAAATCCCGGCGGCGCGAAAATGAGCTGCGGAATTGGAAGACTCGCTTGCACCGGAACCACCCGGTGATCCTCTCCCGTCCCGATTCGCCAATCCGTCTTTAAAATCGGCACGTCCAGAACCGGCAGATTCAACCGCGCGCGTCCTTCCGGCGAATCCGCTTCACCCAACCGAAGCCGCACCTCCAGCGGCGCGTTCGGCCCGGCGTTCGGCGGCAGGGGCACGACCGTTTTCGCCCCGTCCCGGCGCGCATTCACGGTCTCGCCCGACACTTGCACGCTCCAAAGCCGCGCGCTCTCCGGTAGCTCGAGCCGGAACACCCGCTGACCCCGCGATTTGACGAAGTAAATCAAATCCGTCACCACCTCGCCTCCGGGAGTGACTTGGCTCGTCACCTCCGAAAATTCCACGATCTGCTCCGCCGTCGATCCCGGATCATACCACTGAACCTCCAGCGCCAAATTGAACGGCCGGGCCGTGTATTGCCACGTGCCGAGCGACGGCGTGGAGGTCAAAAGCTGAAGCTCCGCCGGCAGCTCGAGCGCATCCAGCTGCAGCACCCCCTCGGAACGCTCCGTCACCTCCATCCCCACCTGCAGCGGACTCACGATTTGGATCGCGCCCCGCTCGTTCTCCACCCCTTCCGCCGTGACCTCGCCCAGCGTCAGGCTGCTGGTGTCGCCCTCGAGCTTTTCCTCATAAGTCAGCAGGAGCGTGTAGGCCCCCATGACCGGCTGGTGCAACGCCACCACGATCACGTCGTCCTCTCGCCGCCACGTCCTCACATCCTGACCGTCGATCCCCAGATTCTCCGCTGAGCCCGGCACGTTCAGCCTCAGCTCCGCCACCGGCGCCCCGGTCACGAAGTAGTTTGCCAGAATCGCGGCCTGCACCCGGTGATCGCTCAGCGAATACAGGTGGAACAAGTCCGCCTGCACGCTCTGTGGAAGCGCTTCCACGTCCAGATTGGCCGTCCAATCCCGGTTTCGAATCCGGAACGCCAACTGCAGGAACGGCACCGGCTTTGGAAAATACGCCAGCGGCTTCTCCGTCAATTCTCCCGTCTCACCCGCGGACACGCGAAATCCCGGACTTCCCACCACCCCGAGATCGCCCCGCACACTTTCCGCATCCGGAAAACGCAGCCGCGGCAGGCTCCACTCCCCGGCGGCACCGGCTTCGTTTTTCTCCAAATACAGGCGAATGAGCTGCCGGCCCTCGACGTTTTGAGCAAAGAGCACCTTCAGATTCCGCTCCCCGTCCTCCGCCACGCTGCCCACCACGTAGTCGGCCAGATTCGCCCCGGTCACCGACACCACCGAGTAGTCGGCCGGAACACGCACGTCCGCCTCCCGGATCGGAGCCTCGCGAATGTCGAATTCCACATCCGCCTCCAGGACGCGATCCGTGTCGTTGATCCGGTAAATCGCCACCTGGGACACCGATACCTCCGGTAAGATCCGGTCGACCGTCAGCCCGAGATCGTAGTTGGCCGAAGGAAACCGGTAGGCAAACACCTGGCGCGCGCCCTCCAGCTCCGCACCCGGAAATTGATTCGGATTCAGTTGCGTCAACCCCTCCAATTCGCCCGGCTCCAAACGGACCGAACCCGCGTTCGCCAGGCGGATGAATCCCGAGTGCCGCACCACGCCGTCCGGCGTCAACCGAAGCCCATCCACCGTCACAGGCAGGGCCTCGAACGGCGTCTGGCTGCGCACCATCACCTGCCCCTCGTCCTCGATCGGTTGCGCCAGG
>CAZCRA010000371.1:0-2272 GCA_964500945.1 uncultured Verrucomicrobiales bacterium
CGATTTGGTGGGAGGGCTGCCCAGTGAAGGCGGCACGAACCTGGAGCTGGCGCTGCGTTTGGCGATGGGGAAGGCGCGCGAGGCGAAGCTCGAAGGGGCGGAGAACCGGATCGTGCTGCTGACGGATGGCGCCGCGAATTTGGGCGATGCGGATCCCGAACGGCTGGCGGCGATGATTCGCGCACTGCGTCACGAAGGGATCGCCTTCGACGCGGCTGGCATCGGTGCGGAGGGGTTGAACGACGAAATCCTCGAGGCGCTGACCCGAAAAGGCGACGGCCGCTACTATCTGCTAAAGACCCCTGACGATGCCGGGGAAGGCTTTGCCCGGCAGCTCGCCGGAGCGTTTCGTCCCGGGGCAAAGAACGTCAAGGTGCAGGTCGAGTTCAACCCCGAACGGGTTCGCGGGTACAAGCTGCTGGGCTTTGAGAAGCACCGGCTGGCGAAAGAAGATTTTCGCGACGACTCGGTCGATGCGGCGGAGTTGGCGGCCGAGGAGGCCGGGGTGGCGCTCTATCAGGTCGAGATTCTTCCGGAAGGCCGGGGCGATCTCGGTTCGGTGGGCGTCCGATTTTTGGACACCGCTTCCGGGGAGATGGTGGAACGCCGCTGGCCGGTTCCTTACGAGGTGGCCGCGCCGGCTCTGGAGGACGCCACGCCGTCGATGCTCCTGGCCGGAACGGCGGGGCTGTTCGCCGCGAAGCTCAACGGGGACGCGTCGGGCGAACGGGTTAGCTACGCGGAGCTGTTCCAGCTCATGACGGAGCTGCCGCTGGACTGGAGAGAATCGCCCCGCGTGAAGCAGCTGGAAGCGATGATTCGCCAAGCGGAATCGATGCAGTAGGGGGGCAACCGGGGAACGAGGAACGAGTGGGTCTCCTTTACTATGAAGGTTCTTGAAATTTGGTTGGATTTTGTATTGCTGTCCTCCATGGTTATTCATATCTCATGAAACCCCGTCCCCTCATCCTTCAGTTCGCGGTCGTCCTATCCTGCTTCGCGGCTTCGACCGGCATCGTCCTTGCCCAGGAATCTCCCGCCGAGCCGGGGCCACCCAAGTCCGCTCCTGCGGCGAGCGTGACGACGGAAATCGGTGGGGATGGAACGGGCCGGATCGTTTTGAAGGCCGAGGGTCTGGGGCCCGAGCCCGCCTTTCTGTATTCGGCACGGGCGGAGAGTCTCGTGGCCATCCAACCGCATTCGATCGAGCAGACGATCACGCTCCGCACGAAGCGAATTCAGGGGAAAGGGGGCACGATGCGTTTCGGTCTGGCAGGCGAGGCTCCGGTGATCGAGGTGAAAGGGCAGTCGCTGAAGGCTTGGGCGGTGCGGCGGGACGAACAAGGGCGCTTTCTGGATCTCGAAACGCGCGAGGATGCGCCGGCCGAAGCGGTGTTCACGGTTCGCCTGGCGGAGGGGGACCTCGAGCTGCCGCGCAGGGCGGACGTGACGCACCTCTTGCCGGGAGAGGCGGCGGCTTTTCAGTCCCAGATTCAGCTCGCCTATGACGCGGTGGTGGATGGCGAACCGGTGGAGGTCGAGGGGTTCGAAGAGCTGGCGGCGGGTGACGGGACGCGGTTTAGACTGACGACCGGCGGGAAGCTAGCGCTAGCGTTGGCGTGGAGCGGGGGCTTGGCTCGCGACGTCGAATGGGCGGAGACCTTTCTTTCTGGGAGCGTGGATGAAGAGGGCGAATCGGCGCTGCTGCAGTTGAGGACGGTGGTGACGGTCCGGAAAGCCGGGCTCAGCGGGCCGTTTCTGGCTGGGCGGGCGGCCATACGCGGCTTCGAAGCGCCGCCTGGGGCAAGCTTGCGTCTGGGTCAACGCGAGGGTGAACCCGTTTACGAAGTATATTTTTCGCAGCCAGGAGAGTATGCCATGGAGGTCGAATTCGCCGCGGCGGTCCGGGAGGAGTCGGGTTGGAACGAGGTGGATTTCACCCTTTTGAGCGGTTCGGCGATCGTTCCGGTGGCGTGGACGGGTCTGGATGACGCGTCTGAGTTCCGCGAAACGGGGACGGTCCAGCCCGAGCGAAAAGGGGAACGCTGGCTGGGGTTCCTTCCGGCGTCGGGCGCGTGCCGGATGGCCTGGCGGGTGCAGCGGGATGCGGGGGACGGGGCGCTGTTTTTCACGAGTTCGGCGCTGGTTGAGGCGCGCGTGGGGCCGGGGTTGCTACGGCAGGAGCACCGGATTGATTTCCGGGTCATGCAGGGGGAGCTACCGGCGGTCGAACTGGCGATGACAGGGCCGGGCGAGATTCTTGCGGTGGAAG
>CAZCRA010000372.1:0-2265 GCA_964500945.1 uncultured Verrucomicrobiales bacterium
AGAACGCATCCAGAATCACTCCGGAATGATTTTTCGCGTTGGGAAGTTCCGTCTAGGGCTTCCCCCGTCTACCACTCCCATGAAGATCCCCAACGGCGATCGAGCCGATCTCGGGCGGAAGATCGAGGGCTATTGTCTCAATCCAGATCACCCGGATGGGAAGCACAAGGCCCGGGTCTTTTCTGCCGCGTTGGGAATCACTCTGGAGAACCGGGAGGTGCTGGAAGATGCCATCCTTTTGGCCTGCCGCAATTCGAACGAGGCTCGGGACGCGGGTGAAGACGAGTTTGGGCGCCGGATTCATCTGACTTTCCCGATGATGACGGCAAAAGGCTCAGCGGAAATCTTTACAGCCTGGATGATCCGTCATGAGGAAGACTTTCCCAGGCTCGTCACTTGCTTTATCCTGAAGTCATGAGCACCGAAATCCACGAATTGGACCGGGTTGTTCTCCTTGAGACCATCGAGACCACGCACTGCCTGACTGGAGAGCGGATCCGGCTGCGGCCGGGCCAGGAGGGGACGGTCGTGCTCGACCACGGCCCAGGCGCCAAAGAGGTGGAGTTCTCGGATCCGGCCGGACGCGCTTACGCCATTCAAGCCATCCCGGCCACCCAGCTCCTCCGCCTTCACGATGCCCCAGAGTTGGTCGAGGGATAGCGGCTCACGCCTCGGAACTCGGAACTCGGAACTCGGAACTCGGGACTCTCGCCTTCCCGCCAGCACCCCGAACAAGATTGGAACGATATTGTCGAGTTGACGGTTCGTCACGGCTACACGCTCGCGGACCCGGATTTCAGGGCCTTGGTCCTTCGATTCGGTGACGAAGAAGCGTTGAAGATCCTGGAAACCCGCATCGCCCAACGTAGCGACGCATGAGTGAACCGAGCCCCCCTCCCAGCCCTCCCTCCATCCCTCGGGAGAATCTGGATCTTTCGTTTCCAGACCCCGGCGAGCTGCTCTTCGAAGGCCCCGGAGAGACCTGCTCCTGGCAAGAATGCATGAGAGAGACCGCTGCCCAAACGCGCTACTACCTGGAACACTACAACGACGAAGTTCCATCCCCACCCCAGCGAGAACCCTTTCGCTTGCATTAGAATCTTGGAGCTGCCCCAGTCCCCAGTCCCCAGTCCCCAGTCGTCGGTCGACTCTGGACTCGGGACTCTAAACTGTAGCCCCATGCTCCCCCTCTCCGCCCTCCAACACCTTTTGTTTTGCGAGCGCCAGTGCGCCCTGATTCACTTGGAACAAGCCTGGGCGGAGAACCGGTTCACTGTGGAAGGCAACCTCCTTCACGAAAAGGCACACGACGGTCCGGACGAATCCCGTCCCGGCGTGCGCATCACCCGCGGCCTGCCGCTTCGCAGCGAACGCCTTCAGCTCTCCGGACAGGCAGACATCGTCGAGTTCCACCGGGAGGGCACCATCATCCCCGTGGAATACAAGCGCGGGAAACCCAAGGCAAACGACTCCGACCGCGTCCAGCTCTGCGCCCAAGCGCTGTGCCTGGAGGAGATGTTTGAGACCTCGATCGGGGAAGGCTTCCTCTTCTACGGGAAACGCCAGCGGCGCACCACTGTCGCCTTCGACCATGACCTCCGGCACGCCACCGAAGCAGCCGCGGCCCGGCTCCACGAGCTGATCGCATCCCGTCTCACCCCGCCCGCCGTCCGCGAGAAGAAGTGCGAGTCGTGCTCCCTGGAGCGCATCTGCCTGCCGCACGCCATGCGCTTCAAGACCGGAACCGCGAAATGGTTCGAACGCCAACTCACGCTTGGCGATAGGAGCTGATTTCCATCCCCAGTCGACTCGGGACTCTGGACTCGGGACTTCCCAGTCGACTCTGGAGTTGATCGCGGACCCGTGATAAAGTCGATCAATGATCCCAAGCAAGCTGGAGAACCTTTCCTTTGCCTGGGACCGCGTGGAAACCCCCACGGGCCTGCGCGAAAAACTCCGCTGCGCCAACTCCGCCGAATGGCTTTCCCTCGCCGCCTGGATTCTTCGGGAAGCGCCACCGTCCGAAGTCTGGGACTTTCTCCAACCGCAAGAAGTAGCCGGCCGGTGGGACGAGCTGGCCCCGCTCGTCGGGCGCCGGCGCGCGCTTTGGTCCTACCTCATCAAGACGTGGCGTGAGCTGGGAAAACTCTAGAGGGGACCTCTAAAAACCAGCGTGAGCCGCGAGCCAAGCCCTGGGCGTCAGGGCGAGGAACGATGAACGAAGGGAGCTGCCTCCCTGAGCGAAGAGTGACAAAGCCCTGGCGC
>CAZCRA010000373.1:0-2260 GCA_964500945.1 uncultured Verrucomicrobiales bacterium
ACAGGCCGACCGGCTCGAGGTGCGCTATCAGTATTACGACGACGAGTTCTACTTTGTGGGCATCTACGAAGGCGACTTTGCCAGCCTCGACGATATCACGAGCGGCACCCTCGTCTCGCAGCGGCTGGTCCACTCGACCGCCCCGGCCGGCGAGGTCCTGAGCTTCACCGGGCCGGACCCCGACACCGAATACGGCGTCGTGATCACCGGCACGGTCAACCTGCTGTTTCCGAACGTGGACAATCTCACGACGGAGCGCACCGTTACCCACACGCTGACGATCGCCAACGCCGAGGAGGCCGGGCTCACCGTGGTTCCCGGCACGGAACACCTGCCGCGGCTCGAGGAGTGGGTGGACCTGCTCGATCACTACGGCACCGGCAATCCCGCCCTCAACTGGGCCAACGGCAGCCTCAGCGCCGACTTCGTGACCACCAGCACCGCCAGCAGCACGCAGGTCATCCCCAGCGAAACCAACGCCGCCGGCGACTTCGAAGTCCGCTTCCGCGTCGAGGCCGGAGGGCCGGCCCCGACCGTTACCTATGCGCTCGACGATCCCAACCACCCGCCGGTCGAGCCGCGCAACCTCTTCGTCGGCCAGCTCGGCAGCTCCGACGAGATCGACCTGCGCCTCAACGACCTCGACCCCGATGACGGAGACACCCTGACCGTCACCCATATCGACGGCGTGCCCTTCACCCCGGCGGATAACTACTTCGACGGAACGCTGCGCGACTGGGCCTTTGTCCCTGGCAAGGGCAGCTTCCTGCGCCTGCCCGACGGTCGCCTGCGCTTCGATCCCGACAGTTCCGTGGTGCGCACGTTCGACGACCCCGAGCGCTTCTTCGAACGCACCTTCGACGTCACGCTCGAGGATAGCGCCGGTGCCCAAACGACCGCTTCGCTGACGGTGAATTGGGAGGCGGAGGTGGGACTATCCACCAACTACCGGGGTCGGCGCGGCGGGACACAGACCATCGAGTTCCTGAATGCTTACCAAACACCGCTGTCGCTCCGCTTCAGCTACCTCGAAGCGGTGGTGCCCGAGAGTTTCGAAGTGCCCGCCGGAACGACAGGCGTTCATACCTTCATCAGTCCCGCCACGGGCGTCACCCTCCAATCGACTTGGACGACGGTCGACGGAATTGAAGTCCAGCACTACCGGCGGGATTCTGGCGAGGACACCTTTCGTTTCTACAACCCCAGTCCGGTGGAAAAAAGCTTCACCTTTTCCTTTGATGGGGTTGCCGACGATGTTCCGCTGACAATCCCTGCGTTCTCGAGCCAAGTCCGTGATTTTCCGGATTACGGCGGAACCGCCGCCCCCGTTTGGGGAAGCGGTGGCTATCTGGACCGCTTGGACTGGGTCATTGAAGAAGTTTCGACCAGTCGGCGCCTGGCCTATCTTGTCGGGGGAACGACCGGTGATTTTACAGGGGAATTTAATGAGGGTAATCCGCTCGAAGCGGATGAGGTCGAAATACCTACTCCTAATCCACGGCGGTCGGCATTGACTCTCGCCAATTTGGATAGCGACGGGGTGTTTTCCTACCATACCGGTAGCATGGCAACTGCGGGGCGGGCGCCCTCGGTAATTCAGGCGCGGACAGCCGGAGCGAATACCTATCAACTGGCGCGCCCGGGTGATGTGGCTCCCGAGGTCTTCGGCAACTACAACCAGAATATGTTGCTGTTCAGAGGGCGATCTTTCACGAACGAGCAAATCCCCAACTTAGAACTACGCGAGAGCTTCAAAAACAACGTGGATATCCAGTCCGACTGCGTCGATGGCAGCATCTACCATTTCACGGCCATCAACAACAACGACATCGAGGCCCGGCTCCGAATACTACCGAGCGAACAGAGTATCGTGGTGCCCCGGCGCAGCTCGGTGGAGTTTACTACGGAGAACCGGGAGATCACCGTCAAGGTTGGGGAACAAGCCCTGGGCGCCTATACGGGATCCGAAATCCCCTGCGCCCCGGGATCCGACCTCGAAGTGACGAACACCTTCTTCTTCGGCTCGACGATGTTTGTGAGCCTGCGCAATATCGGGGATGAGAGCTACGACGTCAAAATCCAGTCCACTCAGATTCAGACGGTCGAGTCCGAAACAGTAACGCTGGGCGAGGGCGAAACAAACGCCATACCTATCAATGTTTCCAACCTCTCCCCCGGCTCCTCCTTCCGGGTGATTGTTCGCCTGCCCGATGGGTCGGAGCATGTGGCCCTCGAGTTCACCCCCGACTGGCCGTAGGAG
>CAZCRA010000374.1:0-2260 GCA_964500945.1 uncultured Verrucomicrobiales bacterium
GGTGGTGGGTGGTTCTGCTGGGGAGTTCACGGGCCAGGTGCCGACGATGCCGTAGATGCGCTGGGTCATGCGTCCGGCGTGGGCGTCGTCGTCGATTTCGCTCTGGCGCACGAGCCAGCGGGTTTGGTGGGTGGGACGCAGGAAGCCATCGAAGCGCCGAGTGGCTTCCTGAATCGTGCTGGAATTAAAGATCCTTTAACTTCTTATGTGGGATTACCCTGTCCCTAATTTTTCCCTTCGCAGGACTGGCGCGAAAAACCCGTTGAAAACGGCCGAATTAGGATTAGCTATACTGGGCACCCAAAATTTTTGGCCCCCATCGTTCTAAGTCAAGCTTATTTGTTGGAGAAAGGCCGATATTTCTTTAGATTAAACCATTCGAGGGTTTCAAAGGACCCCCGGGCCTTCCCGGGAAATCGACCTCGCCACGATGCCCTGAGGCCCAACTGCGCCGCCTCACAGGATTGAATTTCGCTGAGGCTTTGGACGCCGTTGTTTTCGAGTGGTGAAAGGGAGGGCGCAAAGAGCCAGGGCAAGGGCTGGAGTGATGGTTTTCATTTGAACGGGTCAGGGGAGAATGGGTTTCACGACGTGGCCGTGGACATCGGTGAGACGGAAATCGCGGCCAGCGTGGTGGTAGGTGAGCTGTTCGTGATCGAAGCCGAGGAGGTGGAGCATGGTGGCGTGGAGGTCATGGACATGAACGCGGTTTTCGACGGCGCGGAAACCGAACTCGTCGGTTTGGCCGTGGGTCATCCCGCCTTTCACGCCGCCGCCAGCCATCCAGACGGTGAATCCGTAGCGGTTGTGGTCGCGGCCGCCCTGGGCTTTGCCCTGGCTGACGCTGAATTCGGCGGTGGGGGTGCGGCCGAATTCGCCACCCCAGAGGACGAGGGTGTCTTCGAGGAGACCACGGGATTTGAGATCGCTGAGGAGGGCGGTCATGCCCTGGACGGACTCGGCAGCGAGCTTGCGGTGGGCACCTTCCAGGTTTTTGTGGCTGTCCCAGGGCTGTTCCCGGCCGTGCCAAACCTGGACGAAGCGCACGCCGCGCTCCACGAGGCGGCGGGCGAGGAGGAGCTGCTGGTTTTGGGGGGAATCGCCGTATGAGTCGCGGACCCATTGAGGTTCCCGGGAGAGATCGAAGGCTTCGGTGGCCTCCATCTGCATGCGGAAAGCGGTTTCGTAGTTGAAGATGCGGGCCAGCAGATCGGGATCGCCGTCGCGCTCGGCGAGGTGGCGCCGGTTGAGTTTTCCGAGCAGGTCCATTTGGGCGGCTTGATCCGTCCGGTCGAGCTGCTGGTTCTTCAGGTTTTCGATGAGGGGCCGGTCCTTTTTGGGTTTGGTGGCGATGTAAGTGCCCTGGTAAGCGCCGGGGAGGAAGGAAGACTTCCAGTTTTCCTCGCCGCGGACGGGCAGGCCGTGCGGCACGAGGACGACGTAACCGGGGAGGTTTTGGTTTTCCGAACCGAGCCCCCAGGTGATCCAGGATCCCAGGCTGGGGCGAGGGACGACCAGTGATCCGGTGTTCATCATCATGAGAGCGTTCTCATGGATCGACTGATCGGTGAACATCGACCGGATGACGCAGAGTTCATCGGCGTGTTCGCGGGCGAACGGGGCCAGGATTTCGCTGCAATCGAGGCCGGAGCTGCCGTATTTGGCGAACGAGTAGGGCGACGGCATGGCCCCGAGGGTCGGGTTCTCGGTGTGGAGATGGAGGGGCAGCGATTGGCCGGCCCATTTCTCCAGTGCGGGTTTGGGATCGAAGGTGTCGATTTGCGACGGGCCGCCGTTGGCAAAAATATGGATCACGCGTTTGGCGCGCGCCGGGAAGTGGGGCTTCCGTGGGGTGAGCGGATGGGTTTCCGCGCCGGACAAGGCGGTGGCGGACGTGCCGAGGGCTTGGTCCTGGGCGAGCACGCTGCTCAGGCCCAGCATGCCGAGGCCACCTCCACCGAGGCGGGCGAGCAGGTGGCGGCGGGAGAGGGGAGAGGATGAGTTAGCGGGTTGCATGGGTTCAGTCGATGAACACGAATTCGTTGGTCATGAGGAGGGCTTGGACGTAGGCGGACCAGCGGTCGTCGCCGCCGTCTTCGCCGAGGAAAGCGGTGCCGAGCCGGATGTCTTCCCCAGTGGCCTCACGGGCAAAGATGAAGCGGTGGGTTTGACGGATGCGCTTCGTGGCGGGGCCGGTGCCGGCGCGGGCGAGGATGGGCTCCGCCTGGCTGGCGAGGAAGGGGTGATTCATGAACCAGAG
>CAZCRA010000375.1:0-2242 GCA_964500945.1 uncultured Verrucomicrobiales bacterium
CGGGGTCGCCGTCGTTGTCGAAATCGGCCGACGCCACCCCGCGCGCATTCCCGGGCTCGCCCAGGCCCGCCGCCACCGTCACGTCCCGAAACCGCCCGTCCCGGTTCAAGAGCACCCGATTTCGCTGATGGCCCCAAATCGTGTAACCCCGGATGTCGCCCCAACGGTCGGCATAGGCATGCACCTCCGGCCCCGTCCGCGCCAGGCGCGAGTTCACATACCAATAGTCCCGGGGTTCGTCGAAGCGACGATCGATCCGGTCATCGACCATTCCGTTCGCCTGCACCAAATCCGGCCAGCCATTCAAATCGAGATCCGCCACCGCCGCCCCCCATCCGAACCGGTGCGCGTTCAGCGCCCCGCGCCGGGCCGCCTCATTCCGAAGATCCGGCAGCATCCAGAGCAAACTGCCCTCCGCTTGAAGCGGCGCATGCACGTTCGACACATAAACGTCCAGCCAGCCGTTCCGGTCGAAGTCCGCCACGCTGCAGTTCATCCCTTTGTAGGTGTCCTTCCCGACCGACCCGAACACGCGTCCCTGCTGTCGCTCGAACCGCTCGCCGCCCCGGTTCAGATAGAAATCGTCCGGACCGAAATCGCTCGCCGCATAGATATCCGTCCACCCGTCCTGATTCAGATCCGCCGCGTTCAGCGCCAGGGTCCAGTGCGTCTCAGGCATGCCCAGATCGACTTCCCGAAACGTGCCGTCCCCCTGATTCTCGTAGGCCAGGTTCCGCCCCCCATTTCGCGCTTGATGCCAGCTGGCGTGCATGAAGTGAAACATCCGCCGGTCGCCCTCATACGCCGGTTCGGGCAAATCGAACACGTTCAGCTTCACCGGTTCATCATAGTCCGGCAGGTAGGGCGCCATCGAATTCCCGATGAGCAGATCCAGGTGCCCGTCCCGGTTCCAATCGAAAAACACCGCCGTCAGACAGGTCGTGTGCGCGTCGATCCCGGCCCGTTCCGTGACGTCCTCGAACCCCACCCTGCCCGTCTCCCGCAACTCGTTCTTCAACAGTCGGCTCCTTCCGAACCCCATCCCCAGGAAGAGGTCCTGATCCCCGTCGTTGTCCCAGTCGGCAAACACCGCGCAGCTCGGCAAACCGTGGGTTTCCGGACGGTGCCGGATTTCATTCAGAACCGGAAGGGGAATTCGCTCGAAACGGAAATCGCCCAGGTTCCTGAAAAGCACCGCCCGGTCCTCCGGTTCCTTCAGCGGCTGCGTCAGAAACACGTCCACCAGCCCGTCCTCGTCCACGTCCGCCACCGCCGCCGCGTCGCCCACCGACAACACCCACTTCGCGATATGCCGCAGCCCCGGGTCCACTTCCTCCAGCACCGTGCTCAAGCTCCCGGTGAGTCCCGACTCCTCCGCCGGCACGGCCGTGAAGCGCAGCCCCTCCGCGTCGGAATCCGTGTCGGGTTGCCGAAACGCTAGCGCCAGCGAGCCGGCGACGATCCCGATCACTGACGCGCGCGGCATCCAACCCAGAATCGATGGCAGCAGCCTCTCGTGGGGTGACCGAATCAGCCGGACGACGAACGTGCCGGCCTGGATCGCGAACAGCGCGGGGAAAAGCGTGGAGTAGCTGTGTTTGAAGTGCAGCAGGAAATCCAGCGCTGTCACCCCGGCGGCGAGCGCCACCTGCGCTTTCCGACCGCTTGGCGACGTCCGGGGATCGGTCAGCATGTAAAAGGTGAACAGGAAAAACGGCGGGGAACTCAGTGTCCCCAGCACGATCGCTTCCGGCGGCACGTGATGACGCATCAGCCAGGCCCGCAACAGCATTTGCACGAGATAAAATCCGAGAAATGCCCCGATCAACGGAGCCCGTCCGATTCGAAACACGAAGAGGAACAGCGCAAGACCCGTCAGCGTGAACGAAAGCGCCAGCGACCCGTGCCATTGATAAGCCGGCGCGGGTGAAAGCAGCCCCTGGCTGGCAAACCCACCCACCACCAAACCGAACAATGCCGGATTGAACACGTGCCGTCCTTCGACCGTGAACAGATGCTTTGAGGCAATCGCCAAAAACGCCGGCAGCAGCGGCAGCCAAGGGTGCGACCCGTAATTCAACAGCAGGCAAAGCCCGCATCCGGTGATGAAACCGCTCAACGGAAACGCCGGCGGCCGTTTCCGTAGCCAGGTGTTCCCCACGAAATCCAAGAGCACCGTCACCGCCACCGTCAGCGCCGCCTGTCCCGGACTCCGATTGAACCCCAGCACCGTCAATCCCAG
>CAZCRA010000376.1:0-2220 GCA_964500945.1 uncultured Verrucomicrobiales bacterium
AATCTACACTTCTTCGCAAACGGAGACACGCGGGACGAGGTCGAACGCTCGAACCGCTGCCCCAGTTTCCCAACAAAGATTGAGATTTAGGGCCCTCAAGAGGGTCTTCACGCCCGCTATCCCCGGGGCTGCAGCCCTTTGGGCCTAATCGCCCTTGAAAGCGCACCCGCCGGGACCGTAGGCCGGACATTCCTGTCTGGCCTCATTCAATCCCATCAACAATAGGCCAGACAAAAATGTCCGGCCTACGAAACGAACGAAATTCCCTGCGCCCTCGGCTAGCCTCTCACAGCCCTTTGGGCCGCGTTGGGCGCACTCGCTGAGGGCCGTGTGGCAAGGTGGTCTCGCTCAACGAGGCGCGTTCATGCAACTTCTTGCATCGGTCTCGTTCGGGGAGTTGGGAGGGCCTTCCCCTCCTTCGTGAAATGCTCAATGACCTCTTCGATCATCGTGCAGAGATCCTGATAAACCAAAATCGGATCCTCTCCATGAATCCCTGTGATCAGATCAGGACATCGACCGATGTAGACTTGGTCCTCATCGCTCCATTCTACCCATTTATGATAGCGGTCACTCTCCTTCATTGTCTTCAACGGTCTTGATCGCATTCTTCACCTGCTTCTCCTGGTAGTGCTTGGCATCCGCACCGTCCTTTCCGCTGAGCGTGACGGCCCCAGGAAAGTTCGGGTGAGTAAACTTTCTGTGAGATCCTTTGCCGCCTAAAATTTCATAGAATCCACATCCTCTCAGATCGGAAATCAATTCTCTAACTTTTCGTGGCACGAGTCAATCAACCGCGAATTGGTCGGCCTGCAACGAGCCTGACTTTCTCAAAGCCCGAACCCCTCATCCATCCAGCCGTCCAGCCATCCACCCGGCGCGTGTCGTTCCGGGCGTATTCCTCCCACTCGACCTGCCCGCGCGATTCCAGATTCCACGCCTCCCAGTCCTGCCGCAACCGACGCAGCTTGTCGAGTAAGGTGCGTTGAGCGTTAGCATTGGGCACTGTCTCGTCTTCCGTTCCGCCTCCGGGGCAGGCAGTTTCGTCCGGGCGAGGCATCCGAACCCCCCGAAGCAAAGCACCCGCCGAGACCTTCCACCTCCCCCGTAAGCCGGACATTGGACGCTTCGCTCTGCCTCCGGCAGCCTATCTCCGCTTCGCTTCGATTCCTGTCTGGCCTCATTCGCGCAAAGCTCCCTGGACGAGACGCGGCCGCTTCTAAATCGTTCCGGATCGACGCATAGTGTTCCACGGCGTCCCCGGAAAACGGAATCCACTCAAAGGGATGGATCACATGACTGACTTTGGCTCATTCCTGGTTTGGATGCTGGCTTTTGAGGCAACCCAACAACAGCTCGGCACGCACCACCTCCGGGATTTTGATGTCGCTCACCTCCAAGCTTTTTAGCTTCGCGATCAGCTGTGCATCATGGCGCATGACGCCGATGATGACGTTGGTATCGAGGCAATAGAGCATCCGCTATTCGGCCTTCGACGGGGAATCCAGCGAGATCTCATCGAGCGCTACGGATACTTCCCGAGGTTCTTCCAATTCGATCCCGCCAAAGGTCGCGATTCGTTCAAAATAGTCTTCCGGCCAACCTCCTTCCTCTTTCGCCGCAGTAGCCAAGTGTTTTCTCGCCCAGGCGGACACGGAAATGCCCTCACGTTTGGCAGCTCGTTCTACCGCTGCGAGGGTCTCCGAATTCAGATCGATCGTCAGACTTTCCATGGGTCAAGTATAAGTAGGCGTAATCGGGATTATTTTTACTATTAGCCTGCCTTGTTATACTACGACCATGCAGACACATCTCAAACCGATTCTCCCGTGGCTCCCCCGCTTAGCCCCCAGAGCGCCACCGCCGAACTCCCGGCTTTCCCACCCGAGGTGGTTTCCATGACGCGCTGGAGGCTCTGTGCGGATTTGCCACTCGGTTCCCCGGCTGGTCTGGAGACGGTCCTGGTCCCCGGATCCGAGATCGCGGAGCACTCAGGGCGGAAACCCAGGTTGGTGTTCCGGTTCGTGGGCTGGTTCGCGTTGCCTGGAGGGAAGACAGGGCCCCTCCCCCATCTTAGCCTGAGCGGCATTTCGCAGCCGTGTTGTTGAACCCGCCGCCCCGGTTGACCCGTTGCGCGCCTACGGACCGTCCCCAAAGCTCGATGGCAACGGTGTCCAACCTCCGCGGGAAATTCAAGCGTTCGAGGCTGCGTAGATAGGC
>CAZCRA010000377.1:0-2197 GCA_964500945.1 uncultured Verrucomicrobiales bacterium
GAGTAGCGTGGGATGAAGTATTGGGTAATATCGAAGCTCTTATTATTCAACTTGTATCTTCTGCTTGGTGGCTTACCCCCGCAGAAGCACTAGTGAGAAATCGTAATGCTAGTAAAAGGGGGCAGGCTTTTGATTTTGTTAAATCGGCGGTATATACTGAGTTTGGTCTAGAAGATCGCAAGTATTTACTAAGAGAAGTGTCTCAAGGAAAGGTGCTTTTGCTTTGCGCGCTTTTTGTGGTCAAATACTTATAGTATAAGTCTCAACTTTGAGAATCATCAGGAAAAGATGGTTGCGTCGAATGGTCGGTCCGAAAGAAACGGGAAGTGAAAAAATGGGACAAACTGTCAAGATTCGTCACCTGACCCTCGTCTCAAACCGGACTGGTGGATGCGAAGGCGGTTAGCGACGCGTTTCGATGTGCCTGCGGATGTAGAAGCGGCGTTCCAGTTTGTCCGGGTGGGTTTTGAAGATGATCCCCACGTGGTAGGTGTTGAAGCGGGTGGCGGACTCATCCGTGCTCAGCGGTGTTCGGCTGCGGAGGTCGGCGCTGAGCATGAATTCGCGGCCGATGCCGTGCGTGTCAAGGGGGCTGCGGGTTTCTTCTGCCTGGAGGACCGTGAATTCCAAGTCCGCCAGTGGCTGTGCTGGAAACGCCTCCTGCATCAGGGCCAGCGCGCAGCCTGCCTGATCGAGCGGAGGGGCTTCGGTGAGGAAGTGATCGAATTCCAGGGAACGATTGAGCATCGCGTGGTGGAGGGCGGGGTCGAGATCGGGAAACGGGATGCGGGGGTCGGGAGCGACCACTTTCTCCGACTTGGCGGAAGTGGGTTTCGCCAACTGCACGATGGAAAACTGCCGGTCGTAGAGATCCTCCTTCCGGGTGATCCATCCGCTCAGCCTGATCGTCTTCAACTCCGAACCGCCGGGCCAGCGGCGGAGGGTCATGGTAGCCTTCGTTTCGTAGGCGGCACCGGGTGCCTCGGGCAACACGCGGTCCATTCGGGCGGCCGTTTCCTCCAGGGAAAGCGTCGCTGGGTCGACCCCAGGGAAGCGGGTTTCGATCCAGGCGAACGCCATGCCGAGCCGGTCGTGGGGGGAGCCCTCGCGGAAGGAGGCATCGGCGGCGAAACCGTTGCGGAGCCGTTCGGTGTAGTGGGACAAGTCCACGTCGCCGAAGGGGGTCGGGATCGTAGCCGGTTCATTCGGCGGACGGGAACAACCGAATGCCAGCAGCAGGGTGAAAACAGGGAAAAGTAATTTCATTGCTGCATCTTCCGATAGCTGCCGGAAGTTTTCTCGAGGGTGTAGGGAAATGCTTCCCCGGGCGGGGGCGAGAGTTGGAACCGGGCGATGTAAACGTCGTATTTCCATGCCTGGGTCTTCTCGGCGTTTTCGACCTGCTCGATGCTGGCGGGATCGACGAAGGTGACGCTGACTTGGCTGGGCGGAGCATGAGGATTATCCCCGGAGCGCCAGTCGAGGCGGGCCTCCTGAAACTGCAGGGAATCGAGCGGAACACCGGGCGTTTCCCGCTGTAACAGCACGAGCGCGAGGCCGGTGAAATCGCGGAGACTGCCGGTCGGGGCGAACTCGGCATACAGTTCACGGTCGGCGAGAATCGGGGCATGATCGGCAAGGTGGAAATCTCCGTAGGGCTCGATGACGAGGTCTGGCTTTTCTGAGCAGGCAGCGAGGAGAATCGCACAGGTGGCGCAGATCGCTGCACGCAGGAAGGTAGGAAACGCGGTCGGGTGGGCAGAGCAGGAGTGCAGCATCGGAATTGGGGAGGGTGTTGTCGTATGGCGAGGGGACACTGGGGAGAGCGGATCATTTACAGAACATTTCTGAGCGGCCAGGAATTCCAAAAAGGCGAAGGGGTCAAGCGTTGAACTTAGCGATTTGTATGTAGGTGGAGAACGCGATGTCCAGTTGCAAACACCCGCTCCGTCTACGCCTCCTGCTGATGGGCGCGAATCGAGCGGCTTCGCTGTGGTCAGTGGAATGTCGCCCCCGCAGGAGCCAGCGGCAGATGCCGCTTTTTCGAACTTCAACAACCATGGTCAGCTCCCACCATGCTTTTCTGGAAATTGGGCTTCATTATCGAAGACAGCCACTTACAAAAGAGCGACTCTCTGTTTGAATTTCGCAGAAGGTCGTGCATGGGGAGCCAACTTGTTGGCGATGCGCGAAGCGC
>CAZCRA010000378.1:0-2185 GCA_964500945.1 uncultured Verrucomicrobiales bacterium
CTATGGCGGCGTCCATGGACCACAAGGTGATTTCCCATGGCCAAACTCATCAACTCACTCAACCACACCCGGCGCAATGTCACTCCGGGCGAGCGACGCTTCGCGAAGCGCTTGGAAAGCCTGCTTGAGGATGACTACCTCTGCTGGTTCGACGTCCCCATCGGCCCGGCCCGCCTCCATCCAGACTTCCTGATCCTCCATCCGACCCGAGGCCTGCTGCTGTTGGAGGTGAAGGACTGGAAGCTCGATACCATCCGCCGCATCGATAAAATTACCGCCGAGCTTTTGGTCAATGGAGCGGTCAAGACCGTCGCCAACCCGCTGGAACAGGCCCGCAGTTACACGATGAACGTCATCAGCAAGCTGGGCGACGATCCCCAACTCTGCGAAGCCAGCGGCCCCTATCAGGGAAAACTCTGCTTTCCCTATGGCTACGGCGTGGTGCTGACCAACATCACCCGCAGGCAACTCGACGGCGCACTGTCAGAAGAAGAGCAGGATCTCGTCCTTCCCGGTCGGCTTGTCATTTGCAAAGACGAGATGACGGAATCCGTCGATGCCCTGGACTTTCAAGAACGGCTTTGGGGGATGTTCCAATACGATTTCAGGAGGAGGCTGACCCTACCGCAGATCGAGCGCATCCGTTGGCACCTGTTTCCGGAAATCCGCATTGGCGACCGGCAGACGACCTTGTTCTCGGACTTCGAAGAAAAGGGCGGAGGCAGCGCCGTCCCGGAAACCATCCCGGATCTGGTGAGGGTGCTCGATCTCGAACAGGAACAACTCGCCCGCAATCTCGGCAGCGGTCACCGCGTCATCCACGGCGTGGCGGGCTCTGGGAAAACGCTGATCCTTGGCTACCGCTGCGTTCACCTTGCCCAAATGCTCCGCAAGCCGATCCTCGTCCTCTGCTTCAACATCTCCCTCGCCGCGCGGCTGCGGTCCTTCATCTCCGAGCGTGGACTGGAAGGGCGCGTCAATGTTCACCACTTCCACGGATGGTGCGGGGAGCAGCTCCGGACCTACCACGTCGAAGTGCCCGACACGGGCGGCCAGCCATGGGTGCGGCAGGTCGAGGCGGTGATCCAGGGCGTCGATGCCGGCCGCATCCCCCGGGCCCAGTATGGCGCGATCATGATCGATGAAGGCCATGACTTCGAACCCGGGTGGCTGAAACTCGTCACCCAAATGGTGGATCCTGCCACGGATTCACTCCTCATGCTTTACGATGACGCCCAATCGATCTACGGCAAATCCCGGGGACTCGATTTCAGCCTCTCCAGCGTCGGCATTCAGGCGGTCGGAAGAACCTCGATCCTGCGCCTCAACTACCGCAATACCCGCGAGATCGTCCAGTTCGCCTGTGACTTCGCCAGGAAGTTGATGGATCCGAAAGCGGCGGACGACGATCACATCCCCATGATCCAACCCGAAAGTGGCGGCATCTCCGGTCCCGGCCCGGCCTTCCGGCAGTTCGTCAGCATTGACGAAGAAATCTCTTATGCCATCCGTTGCCTCAAGAGCTGGCACGAGCGCGGGGACTTCCTCGGGGACATCGCCGTGATCTGCATGAACACGGACCACGGCAAGCGCATCGCCCATCACCTCAAGTCGCTCGGGATCCCCCACCTGCACCTGGCGAGCCGGACCACCAAGCAGACCTACGATCCTCGGGAACCGCGGGTCACCATCCTCTCCGTGCAAAGCAGCAAAGGCCTCGAGTTTCGCTCAGTGATCCTCATCGGTCTCGGCCAAATCAGAACCTCGGAAAAACAGGCCGCTCCGAACATGAAACTGCTTTACGTCGGGATGACCCGGGCGAAGGAGAGGCTCCTGATCACGGCTTCGGGGACGAATGAGTTTACGAAGAAGCTGTCTACCATGACAGAAGCGGTTCGCGCAGTTGCTTAGCCTATCGCCTCTGACCTGCCTCATTCACGAGTGCCAGCGCTTTCCTGGCGCTGAATGCCATCTCCCACCAATCGCCCGCTGGCTTTGTGAATAAGGCAGGCTGTGGAGAAGGAAAGGAAACAACGGTGTCCAACCTCCGCGGGAAATTCAAGCGTTCGAGGCTGCGTAGATAGGCCTCACCGCGTCGTGGCGAGGCCGATTCGCCAAGGGTCTCTTGGGCCCTCGAAAGGCTTGATCCGAAGAAATATCAGGCTTTCTTCAACAAATGGAGTTG
>CAZCRA010000379.1:0-2176 GCA_964500945.1 uncultured Verrucomicrobiales bacterium
GGGCGGCGCGGATTTGGGCGCGAACCGGGAGGGCTGGGCGAGGCCCGAATCTGAGGTAGGCCAGGCGATCCGTTTCGGCGTTGAAAAAGGCTTCGATTTCGCCGGGATCGCGGGATTCGCGTAGGGCGGGATCATCACCGAACCGGCGCAGGACGTCGTGGATGAAATTTCCGAAATCGAGGGTGTCCATCTCCAGCTTTTCGCCATCGACCGGCCGGGCTTTGAGGACCCGTTGGACGTAGAAATGGAAGGGCGAGGCGAGGTAGAGTTTGAACCCGGTGACGCTGATGCTTTCGATGGAAGGATCGTCCGGCGCGGGAGGTTCGAGCTGGAATCCGGCGGTCCAGGGAAGGGGCCGGTCGCTGGAAGGCGCCGGGGCGAAGAGTTTCACGACGCGGGCGGGCAGTTCGTCTTCGGGGCACTGAAGAAGCAGGCGAGAAGGCCGGAGGGGGTCGCCGGCGAGACCCTCCTTGGCGTACAGGAGATCGATGCGGCCAGCTCCTTGGCTTCGGGCGTGATGGATGGCTTCGAAGAGGTAGGCGTCGCGGGCCAGGCGGTCTCGATTCGTGGGGAAGCGGACCTTTTCAGCGAGTCGCTGGCGAAGGGATTCGGGCAGGTAGACATCGCCGACGATGGACTCCGGGATGGCGTGGTCGTTGACGCCGGCGAGGACGAGGTGCGGGGCGTCGTCCCAGAGCAGTTCGAGCCAGCCGAGGAGTTCGACGTCGGCGGGTTTGCGTTCCGGATAGCCGGTTTCCGATTCGAGGGCGGCGATGACGAGATCGATGGCGTCAGCCGGGGCGAGCCGGAGGCCGGCGGCGAGGGGGGAGCGCAGGGCCTCGAGGGCCGGGGACAGGCGGGCAGCGAGGGTTTCGAGCGTGAGGGCGGACTCGGCGCTGTTGGAACCCCGGGGATCGAAGGCGGCGTGCAGGAGTTCGGGCAAAACCGTGGCCGGTCCGTCGGTTTCGAGCCGCTGCAGGAGGGAGCGGGTTTCGTCGAGGGCCGCGGCGAGGAGGTCGGGTGCTTCGGACGGGGGCGGTTCGGCTGGCGCCACGGGCTGAGAGGACCTTTCGAAGAAGGTCTGGAGGGAATCCAGGTTCGAAGGGAAGTGGCGTTCGAGGGTGCGATCGAGTTCCGCGAGGAGGCTGGAAGGATTCGGGGCTTTTTGGCGGGGACGCAGCCAGGCGGCGAAGTCCGGGCACCGGAGGAGTTCGGCGAAATCGCGGCAGCTGCTGGAGGCGAGGAGGGCGCGGAGGGTTCGGAGGAAGTGCAGGACCCGGTGATCTTTGAGGGACTGGCCCTGCGGATCGAACGCGGGAATACCGGCCTCATCGAGGCGGCGGAGAAGGATGGGGAGGAGGTCGTCGTCGAGCACGGCAGCGGTCAAGTGCCGAGCGGGTTCGTCGTAGGCGGCGATCAGGCTGACGGTCTGGTTGGCCTGATCGAGGGGATCGGCGGCGAGATGGAGGCGGTCGTCGAGCGGTGGGAGGTCGAGGGATTTTTCGCACCAAGCCTCGGGAAGCGGGCGGCCCCACTGGTCGAAACGGTCAGACATGGATTCCGGAGCGGCGATCCAGATCTCGACCGGCAACTCGGACGAGAGTGCATGAAGGATGTCCAGGCTCAACGGGATGGGATCGGGGATTCCGACGAGGACGATCCGTTCGATGGCTTCGGGAAGGTCCGGGGTCAGGGCGCGGTCACGCCGGATGCAAACGGTGTCCGAAAGGCTGGAGGATTCCAGCGCGAGGAGGAAGCCGCTTTCCAAACGAGACAAATCCTCCCAGCGGGTGGCTTCGGGGAGGGCGTCGCCGAGGAGCGCCGGGACGTCGGCGATGAGGAGGCCGCATTCTCCGAGCGAACGGCGTAGCTGGATGATGGCGCGGGCGGTTTGGCGGGCCCAGGCCACGTCCTGGTCGACGGGAGGAACGGGAAAGAGGGAGGAGACGGTATCGAGTTCGACGTTCAGGAGGACGGAGATCCAAGCGAGGAGGGTCTCGTCGGGATTCGCCAGGCGGAGGGCATCGGGGGTGGAGGCGAGGCCCAGGAGGTAATCGGCCGGGGCGATGCTGGGTGGGAGAATGCCGGTGTCGCGCTGCGCGGCGAGTTGGGCGAGAGCTTCCCGGAGGCGGCGACCGGCATTCCGGGTGGGGGTGATGGCGAGGGTGGAGGAAAG
>CAZCRA010000380.1:0-2164 GCA_964500945.1 uncultured Verrucomicrobiales bacterium
CGGGGAGCCGTGACTTCCGGTGGGTGGGGACTAGCTGGCGGGTTCGGCGGCGACGATTCGGCCGCAACGATCACTCGGTGCGGGAAGGGAATGACGATGCTTTCCTCGTCAAAGCGCTTCTTGATGGCGGCTAGGATCGAGTTCCGGGTTTCCAGGTAGGTGTGTTTCTGGTGCCAGACGCCGAGGAGGAAATCGAGCTGGGATTCGCCAAAGCCGGTGAAGCAGACGAGCGGTTCCGGTTCGATGAGAACGTGTTCATTTTCGGTGGCGACGCTACGAAGGACTTCGAGGACGCGATCGACGTCTTCGCGGTAGTGGACGCCGAGCTGGATGTCGAAGCGGCGGATCGGGTGCCGTGTGATGTTCACGATTTGAGTCTTCACGAGCATCTCGTTCGGGATGCGGATGGAGAGGTTATCGAAGGTGCGGAGGGTGAGCGAGAGGAGGTCGATGGATTCGACGATCCCGGTGTTTTCGCCGGCGCGGATGACGTCGCCGACCTCGAAAGGTTTTTCCCAGAGGAGGAAGAACCCACTGATCATGTTTGAGAGGCTGGTTTGAGCGGCGAAACCGATGGCGATGCCGGCGATGCCGGCGGCGCCGATGAGGGTGGTGAGGTTGAAGCCGAACTCGCGCAGGATCATGATCGCCAGGATCAGCGTGAGGCTGTAGGTGATGGCTTTGCGGATGACGAGCCGGGCCTGAGGGGAGAGGTGGTGTTTCCAAGGGCGGATGAAGATCCGGCTCAGCATGCCGGCGAGGAAGAAACCGAGAAGGAGGATGACGAGACTTCGGGCCGCGGGTTGCCAGTAGGCCTCGAGCGGTTCGAGCCATTCGCGCCAGGGGATGTCGGGCAGGTCCATGCGAGGTGGAGGGAGAGGGTGCCGGTCAGGAAAGCTAGGACGCAGGGCGAAGGTCGAGGGATCGGCGGAGATTTCGACGGTGAAGCGCTCGAAGTCTTGGCCGGGAGGGAAATCCTCTGGTTCACCGAGGGTCCAACGGGTCTCCGCGGCGGGACTGGGATCGATGGAATGGGCAAGGTGCCACTCGCCGGGGAGATGACGGACCCAGAACTGGAGGGGCCCGAGTTGCCACGTTCGCGAATCGCCGGCGGGGAAGACGTGACTTTGCCAGAAGGGTTCCATGGCAGATAGATAGTCCGTGGAAGGGGAAGCGCGCGGTAAAAAATCGGAAGACGGTGGGCGGATGATGGAGGCGCGGCGGGTTCTTCGGGAGGTGTTCGGGCACGAGACCTTCCGCGAGGGTCAGGAAGCGGTCATTCGCCAGCTCACGGAGGGCGGCCGTGCGCTGGCGCTTTTTCCGACGGGCGGCGGGAAAAGCCTGTGCTACCAGGTGCCGGCGGTGATGCTCGAGGGGCTGACGCTGGTGGTGTCCCCCTTGATCGCGCTGATGGAGGAGCAGGCCCAAACGCTGCGGGCACGGGGCGTGAACGCAGCTCGCTTTGATCCCTCGGCAGGGGACGAGGAGCGGCTTGCCCTGACCGGCGCCCTCCGGGTGCTTTTCTGCAGTCCCGAGGCGCTGCGGGATACCGGGCTACGGGAGGAACTCCAGCGCGTGCGGGTGTCGCTCTTCGTCGTGGATGAGGCGCACTGTCTCTCGGAGTGGGGCCATCAATTCCGGCCGGACTATCGTCGTTTGGGGCGGGTCGTGGAGGAAACCGGAGCCGAACGTGTGCTGGCGCTGACAGCCACGGCCACGGCCCAAGTCGTTCGTGAAATCGGTGAGCACTTCGGGATCGACGATGCCGGCGTCGTCCGGGTGGGTTTTCACCGGTCGAATTTGCAGTTCGGAGTGCAGCGTTGCGGTGGGGACGAGCGTGAAGAGCGGCTGCTCGCCGCGGTGGAGCGACCTGGGCATCGTCCGGCGATCGTCTATGCCGGGACCCAGTTCGCGGTCGAAGCGGTGGCGGGCCGGTTGCATCGATCCAAGATCCGGGTCCGGGCCTACCACGCAGGACTGCCGCTCGAGGTGCGCCGGGAGAACCTCGAGCGTTTTCAGGAGGGGGCCGCGGATGTGATGGTCGCGACGGTGGCGTTTGGGATGGGGGTCGATTTGCCCGGGGTTCGCGCGGTGATTCACCAACAGCTCCCGCGATCGCTGGAACAGTATGCGCAGGAGGCGGGGCGCGCTGGACGGGATGGCC
>CAZCRA010000381.1:0-2162 GCA_964500945.1 uncultured Verrucomicrobiales bacterium
TGATTCTTTGACGGGGGGAGGAATGCGCCGCTTTTTGGATCGCATGGTGAGTCGAGAGGAGATGGCGCGGATTTTGCGGCGCATCGCGTTGCTTTTGGAGCTGAAGGGGGAGAATCCGTTCAAGACAAAGGCTTACCGGAATGGGGCGGACGTGGTGGAGTCGGTGGGAGAAGACGTCGTGCAGTTGGCGAAGGATGACGAGTTGCGGTCGGTGAAGGGAATCGGCGAGGCGCTGGCAAAGAAGCTGAACGAGCTGGCGACGACGGGGAAGATGACGTTTTGGGAAGAGCTACGCGTGGAGTTTCCGGGGTCGATTTTCGAGCTGTTCGAGATTCAGGGGTTGGGGCCGAAGAAGGTGAAGGCGTTGTATGACGCGTTCGGGGTGGATTCGATCGAGCGACTGAAGGCGGTCTGCGAATCGGGGGAAGCCGCTGGGTTGAGCGGGTTCGGGAAGAAGAGCGTCGAGAAGATTCTGGAGGGGATCGCTTACCGGGAATCGTTTGCGGGCCGATTCCGGCTGGGGGATGCGGCGCCTGTGGCGGCATCGATCTTGGAAGAGTTGAAGGCCCATCCGACGACGAGCCGGGCGGAAGTGGCCGGGAGCGTGCGGCGGGGCAAGGAAACGGTGCACGATCTGGATTTCATCGTGGCGAGCCCAGACGCGGAGGCGATCATGGATGCGTTCACGGCATTGGAAGACTGCGAGGAGGTGATTCAGCGGGGTGAAACGAAGGCCTCGATCCGGCTGAAAAACGGACTGCAAGCTGATCTGCGGGTGGTGAGCAATGAGGCGTTCCCGTTTGCGCTGAACTATTTTACGGGGAGCAAAGAGCACAACGTGGCGCTGCGTGGCCGGGCGCAGAAGCGGGGGCTCACGCTGAACGAGTACCGGCTGGCCCCGGTGGAGGGGAGCGAGGCCGAGCCACCGGAGATTCGTGAGGAGGCGGACTTGTATCGGGCGCTCGGTTTGGATTATGTGGATCCAGCGCTGCGGGAAGATCGCGGCGAGATCGAAGCGGCGGAGAAAGGGGAGCTGCCGGTGCTGGTGGAACTCGGCAACCTGCGGGGAACGTTCCACAACCACACGACGGCGAGCGACGGTAAGGCGTCGCTGCGCGCCATGGCGGAAGCGGCGCGAGATTTGGGGCTGCAGTATTTGGGGATCGCGGATCACAGCAAGAGTTCTTTTCAGGCGAACGGGCTGGACGAGATGCGGCTGCGGGAACAGGTGAAGGCGATCCGGGAGTTGAACGAGGAGTTTGAGGGCGAGTTCCGGGTGTTTGCAGGGTCGGAAGTCGATGTTTTGAAGGATGGATGTCTCGATTTTGATGACGAGATGTTGGAGGAGTTGGATTACGTCGTGGCGAGCGTGCACAACGCGTTCACGCTTGCGGAGGCGGAGATGACAAAGCGCATCCTGAAGGCGGTGGAGCATCCACGCGTGACGATGCTGGGACATGTGACGGGCCGGCTGCTTCTGCAACGCGAGGCGTATGCGGTGAGTTTGCCTGAGATCATCGCGGCCTGTGCGGAGACGGGGACAATCATTGAGCTGAACTGCAATCCCTGGCGCTTGGACATGGATTGGCGCTGGTGGAAGACGGCGCGGGATCAGGGGGTGCGCTGCGCGATCAATCCGGATGCGCATCGCACGGAAGACCTGCAGTATTTGTATTTCGGGGTGTTGAGCGCGCGGAAAGGATGGCTGCGGCGGGAGGATGTGGTGAATTGTTTGCCGCTGGGTGAGATGGAAGGATTTTTAGGAGTGGGGAGGTATTGATGCAGCGGAATTCGTGAGAATTTCGGCGGTTATTCGCGGAAGAATCAGTTCGGACGAAATTCCCACGAATCTGCGCTGGAAGGGGAGGGTTCCGGATGGGTGAAGCCGAATCTGCAGGCCCTGCCCAAGGCGGGACAAATCGCGCCCTACCTGCTGGAACGGTGCCGCGTGCAAAGGCGTCTGGGGTCGAGCGGGCGTTTCGCTCTATCAAGAGCACCCCGTTGCACGTGCGTCCGATCTTTCATTATGAAGAAGAGATAGTGCGGGCGCATTTCCTTGTGTGCAGTGTAGACAGAAAAGCCCGCGTAACCGAATTACTGGAACCCGCTTGAAAACGCATCCAGAATCGCTCCGGAATGATTTTTCGCGTTGGGAAGTTCCG
>CAZCRA010000382.1:0-2149 GCA_964500945.1 uncultured Verrucomicrobiales bacterium
TCCAGCAATGACGGGCTTTGGGATCAATCATCTCTCCCAACCGTGAAAGTCGGGCCAGGGCGGCCACGCACGTGGATGCGGCAATCCATGGCCAGGCCAGGTGGATGTCAGGCTGCGAGGGGAGGGCGGGGGTGAGCGCGGCGATTTCGATGCCCTGCAGGCCGGGCTCGAGGCTGAAGCGGAGGTCGCGCTCCAGGGTTTCGCGAGATTGGTTGGGGCCGAGGAACACGCGCATGCCGATGCCCGGGCTGGCGGCGAGTTCGAGGGTGGCGTGAGCGCTCGACTCGACCCGGGCTTCGTTGTGGAAGGAGAGGGTTTGGGAGGTGGAAGGTGAGGCCGTGAAGGTCAGCGTTTTGCGAAAGGGCATGCTGAGTTCGAGATCCCCCTCGAGGTGGAGAGGAATGCGCGCACCCTGCCGGTCATAAAGTTCGAGGGTGTTCCGGGTGGTTTCGATCCAAGGGCGCAGGAAGGCATCGCGTTCGGAGGTCGTGATCCGCCCATCGGCGTTCATGTCCATGCCGGTGGCTTCGAGCCAGGCCGCGGGCCGGGACAGTTCTTCGGTGAAGGTGACGCGCAAACCATCCGGTTCAGCCCGAACCGTGACGGTTTGACTGACGCCCGTGTCGTGATCGCTGGCGAGCAACGCCGGGAGGCCGGTCCATGCGACGGTGGCGAAGAGGAGGGTGGCGGCGGTTTTCATGTGAATTAGTGTTCCGGATTCATGACCCAGACCGGCGAGGCCCAGGCCATGTTCCCGTCGGTTTGTTCCACGCGGAGGTAGTAGCGGTTTTCGCCCGGGAGCGGTGAGTCGTCGGTGAACTCGAGGTCGAGTGTCGAGGCGCTGGAACCTTCGAAGACATGAAAATCCAGCTCGTTGCGGACGAGGGTGACGCGGCGGATGGGGGCGGTGCCGTCGACGTGGATGTCGAAAGCGACGGGGCCCTCTGTTTCGAAGGTGTCGCCGAGGGGGTGGCCGTTGGCGGTGAAGTGGAGGTGGATTTTGTCGGTAGCGGCGACGGTTCGCCTGGCCTGGAAGGCTTCGAGGATGCCGGCGCGGGTGAATTCGCGGACGTAGACGCCGCCGTAGCTGACGTGCTGGGAGATGTGGTCCGAGCTGGCGAACACGCCGAGCTTCAGGCCCTGGGCCAGCGCGTTCTGGTAGACGCCGGGATCGTGTTTGCCGAAGCTCTCGATCGGCGCGGGCGGGATGGGCTTCGGCACCCGGCGCGACACCGTGTAGCGTTCTTCGTCGCGGAGGCCAACGGTGGGTTGGGGGGCGCCGAGGCCTTCGTAGCTGACGCGGGCGCCCTGGTAGATCTCGACGAGATTTTCGATGGCGTGATCGATTTGCTCATACTTCGTCCAATCGGTGCCCATGCCGGTGGCGCCGGTGTGACTGACGATGGCGACGTTTTTGCCTGAGGCGCGAAGGATGGACCAGAGTTCTTCCGGATCGATCTCGTGGACGCCGGGTTTGGCGGGGTAGAGATCCTGCCAGGGTGACTGGCGGTAAAGGCCGCGTTTGATGTAGACGATGGGCCCTCCGCGCTCGGCAAACACGACGTTCCGGTGGCCCCAGGGCCAGCGTTGCTCGCGTTCGTAGACGTAGAGCGAGGCGAAACGGCCCGGGGCATGAAAGACGTCGGCCAGGCGCTGGTTATGCCACCATTCATACGGGTGATACGGCTTTCCGATGTCGGTGTGGTCGGAGGTGCCCAGGAAGTCGAGCTTCGCCATGTCGTAGGCGTAGCGAAACTGTTCCGTGATGCAGCCGTCGTGGCCGGTCCGGCAGTTCGAAACGTCGGTGTGCCGGTGGAGGTCGCCCCAGTAGAGTTTCCAGGGACCGCCGGGGCCGTCCCAGGTGTGGCGTGCGTCGCGCGGGCGTTCCGGGGTTTCCTGGGAGGCGGCGAAGTTGGAGGTGTTCCGCTGGAGCGTGAGCGGTTCGGTTTCAGCAGGTGTTTGGTTAGCGGGGTCGAGGGTGGCGACGTGGATGCCGGAATGGCCGCAGGCTTTGGTGGTGCGGTGATCGGATGGCCAGGCGAGGGTGAGGGCACCGGAAGGGTCCTGGAGCAAAGGCGCGCGTCGATCCTGGCCGAAGGTGCTCCGCGGCGCGTCGACAGGGTGCGCCCAGGTGGCCGTGGCGGGGTTC
>CAZCRA010000383.1:0-2142 GCA_964500945.1 uncultured Verrucomicrobiales bacterium
TTTCATTCTTCTTTGCTTGGCTGCTTGGCGTGAGTCCTCCTCCAACCCGCAAACAATCCTCGCAATGCCCTCCTTCATCAGCCCGGCACCGACTTTCAGGAGATAGCCCAGCTTGTTACCGCGAAGCTTCAAATAGGTGAAGAGCTGTTTGTGGTGAACCTTGGCGAGAGTCTCGACCGATTTGAGTTCGAGGATGACCTTATCGTTGATGATCAAGTCGGCGCGAAAGCCTTCGTCGAATTGAATGCCTTCATATTCGATCGGCACCCGAACCTGTCTCTTTACAGTCATTCCGCGCAGGGTCAGCTCTTTGGCGAGCGCCACTTCGTAAACTGTTTCCAGAAGCCCTGGGCCTAGGGTGTTGTGAACTTTGATGGAGGCATCCACCACTTCTTTGCCGATTTCATTTTCAGTCATGTTGATGCTTTTTTGGATCTCACGCCCAGCCGCTGCGCGGCTTCAAGCAGCAGAGCAGCAGAGAGGAGAGAATGGTGTTTCATTGAGGTTTTCATACCTATTTATTCTGCTGCTTTGCTGCTTGGCGTGAGTCCCTGGTCAGGTTTCCGGTTTCTCGCGTGAGTCCAGTCAAAGGCTGAGGCGGATGAAGTTGAGTAGTTCGTCGTTGCTCATCTCGGTGAGCACCTTTTCGGCACCCCCTTCGAGAATGGCGTCGGCGGTTTTCTGTTTTTCCGAGATCAGGGCATCGATTTTCTCTTCGAGGGTGCCCGTGGTGACGAATTTATGGACCACAACATTGCGCTGCTGGCCGATACGGAAGGCGCGGTCGGTGGCCTGGTTTTCCACCGCTGGATTCCACCAGCGGTCGAAGTGAACGACGTGGGAGGCGGCGGTGAGGTTGAGGCCGGTGCCCCCGGCCTTGAGCGAGAGGACAAAGAACGGTGGACCACCGTGTTGCTGGAAACGTTCGACCATTCCCTGCCGATCCTTGACGGCGGTGGCCCCGTGCAGGATAAGGCCGCTGCGCCCGAATACGGTAGTGAGGTGCGCTTCCAGCGGCTCGGCCAACTCGCGGAATTGGGTGAAGACGAGGACCTTTTCTCCCCGTGAGGCGATCTCCTCGCAAATTTCGGCCAGGCGCTGGAACTTGGCGCTGTCGGCCGGGGCGTAGTCTCCCGTCTTGGTGAGCTGGTCGGGGTGGTTGCAGACTTGCTTGAAGCGCATCAGGTAGGCAAGGACGAGGCCGCGTCGCTGGATGCCTTCGCTGTCCTCCAACTCCTTCTCCAATTGCGTAGCCAGGCGACGGTAGAGCTTGGCCTGAGAGGCCGTCAGACCACAAAAGACTTTCATCTCGGTCTTATCGGGCAGGTCGGCGATGATCGCTTTGTCGGTTTTGAGCCGTCGGAGGATGTAGGGGGCGACGAGGCGGCGCAGCGGGCCGTAATGCCCCCCTTGTACCTCGCGCAGTCGTTTGGCGAAGTCGTTGAACTGCTTTTGAGTTCCCAGCAGTCCTGGGTTGATGAAGTCGAAGAGGGACCAGAGGTCGCCGAGGTGGTTTTCGACCGGGGTGCCGGTAAGGGCGATGCGTCCGTGAGAACACAGCTTGCGCACCGCTTTGCTCTGGCGGGTGCCGTGATTCTTGATTGCCTGTGCCTCGTCGATGATGACCCAGCTCCACTCCGTGGCTACCAGCCAGTTGAGGCGGGGAAGTGTCCCGTAGGTGGTGATGACAAGGTCGGTGCCGGCGAGCGTCGCGTCGGTGGGATTCTCGAAATCGGTCTCCCCGGCAGAACGGTGCGCCACAAAAAGCGCGAGTTCCGGGGTGAAACGTGCTGCCTCGCGCTGCCAGTTGCCGACGAGGGAAGCAGGCACGATGAGCAGGGCCGGAGGACTAACCGGATCGCGCTCTTTTTTGCGCTGGAGGGCCGCGAGGACCTGGATGGTTTTTCCGAGGCCCATATCGTCGGCTAGGCAGGCGCCCAGCCCGGTGCGGGCGCAGAACCAGAGCCAGTCCAGACCTTTGCGCTGGTAGGGGCGCAGGCTGGCTTGCAGGCCGTTCGGGGGCGGCGTTTCACCGGCCGGGTTAGTCAGCCGCTGCAAGGTATCGACCAGCCAACTACCGGGCTGTGCGAAGGCCCAGGCGCGCTCGTCTTCGTCAGTGTTGTCGGTAGTGGAAAGGTCTTC
>CAZCRA010000384.1:0-2128 GCA_964500945.1 uncultured Verrucomicrobiales bacterium
GCCTGGGCGCTGGGCTGGATTCCGCAGGCTTGGAACCTCCTCGTCGCGGGGGCCGCTGGCGGCATGGCCTTGGTGGCTGGGGTGGCCTTGATCGGGATCGGCGGCGCCATTCGCTGGGACGAGCGCCGACGCGCCGAGCCACCGGAGGATTTGCCGACCCGTCCAGAAGGTCCGGCGGAAGGGGAGGGATGAAGAAACGCGGGGAGCGCGCCGGAGCCTTCGCACGGGCGGGCCGTTACTCGGAGAGCCGTTCCGCCCAGTCAGGAGTAAAGAAGCCGGTCTCCTTGGGCTCCGGATTCCAGAGCGCAGTGGCCCCAGGGGCGCTCGCGTTCTTCTAGGTCTGGACGAAATCCGCGTCCCGCGAGGCACACCCTCGAAGGCGATGGCCAGCCACGTGCCGTCCCGATTTACCGCACGATCCACTGCCTCCGTGGCGGCCTGGATCTGCGGCTTACGAAATTCCTGCTCGGCGAGGTGGCGGAGTGCCTGGTTTTGGCTAGCCAAGGCGCGTTGTTCCTTCTAGCGCAAGCCGAGGAGCGTGGCCGTGACGACCAGGGCGATGACCACCTGCACACAGCCGGAGCGCTGATCGCGGCTGCGCCCGAACCGGCGCTTGTCACCGGACGCCGGATCGCGGGGTTCGGACTCGAATTACGAAGTAGGTGCGAGTCAAGTCGTCGAGCAGGATCTCGAAGCGGGCACCGAAGAGATCCGTCCAGCGGGAGCGCAGGTGGGAGAAGAGCGCCTGCTTATGAGTAAGTAGTCTGTCGTGGCATTGGTAGAGCTTGTCCTTTTGCCCCAAGGAGAAGTCCTCCCCGAGCATATCGCCAATGGCGCTTGTGGAAGTGAACTCCCGTCCATTTTTGCGCCGTCGATTTTTCTTCAGGAACATCGACACCAAAGATTCGCGCAAACGGCCGCACTGCAACAGGGCGGGTTTTCAGGACGGAGACTGGACCCGAAGGATTTGAGGAAAACCTGTTCCTGACAAAGGCCCCGCGGGGCGCATTCTAGGGTCATCTCTCCCAGCGGTGCTGAATCCCGGGAGAAAGAGAAACCTTAATTTTGTCCGAGGGTCGGATCCCGAAAGTCGGGTTAAAATCCCGGGAATGATGTGGCGATGTTTTTGTGATAGCAAGGGAGAGTTCTGTGAGATTCCTGCCCTTTAACGAAAAAGTTTCTTGCCAGGAACCGGCCGGGATGGCGAAGTTTAGCAAGTTCGGCAGAACCGGGAATGGGTCTCGGTTTCCGACCCGCTTTGTCCCGATCCTTCTCGTTCCCGCTGCCATGAATGCCGATTCTTCTCCCGACTTGACTCCCGAAGCCGAAGCCCAGATCGACCAAGCCCTCGCCGAGCGCGAAGCTTTGACCCTGGAAGCCGGCTTGTTCGAAGCGTTCCGCGAGCTGGAAGCTTCCTTTTCCTCCATCCTCGAAGCCGCCGAACGTCCCCTGGACCCGGCTGCCCACGAGCTTATCGTCCGTTTCGAGACCGGTGGGCCGTCTTACTACCAGAAGAAGCTGGCCCGCCCCAGCTATCCCGGATACAGCTCCGGCGTCACCATCGGCTTCGGCTATGACCTCCAGGCGGATGATCCCGCGCGCCTGGAGCGGGTTTGGGGGCCTTTCCTTTCTGCTGACCAGCTGCGCCGACTCTCCGCTGGATGCGGGCTGAACGGTTCCAGCCACCTCTCCCGCATCCGCGCCGTCCTGTCCACAGTCCAGGACATCGTCATCCCGTGGGACGAAGCGGACCAGGTGTTCCGCACGGAGACCGTCCCGCGTTACCGGGCGCTCCTGTTCCGCCACCTGCCCGAAATGCGGGAGGCTCCGCCCAAGTGCGAGGGGGCTCTCCTCAGTCTGGTCTTTAACCGGGGAGCCAGCTTCAACAGAGAAGGGGACCGCTTCCACGAGATGCGGGAAATCAAGCGTCTGGTGTCTCGCGGGGAGTTGGCCGGGATTCCGGAAATGCTCCGCCAAATGTGCCGCATCTGGCCGGACAGCAAGCCACCCCACGGGCTCCAGGGGCGCCGCCTCGCCGAGGCGGAGCTGTTCGAAGTCGGCTTGCGGGAGGGGAACGCGGCCGTGGCGATCGCTGCTCCCGTGGTGGCCCCGACTCCCGTGGTGGCCC
>CAZCRA010000385.1:0-2124 GCA_964500945.1 uncultured Verrucomicrobiales bacterium
GCACGGAATGCGTCCGGACCGGCTCCAGGCCGACGAGACATCCGGCACCGAGCGGGCGCTCGTCTCACAGGCGCGTAGCAAAAGGCAAGGAGTGCTTGATGATCAAATTGCAATAAGCCCGCCCCTAATTTCCCCAACGAAAATAAGCCCGGATGACTCCCATTCCGATTTCCCGGAACTCCCAGCCATCCGGGCCCGCCGCGTCTTTTCCCCACTTTGCCAGAGCAGGGGCGCGAGGACCGGGTTAGGGGGCGCGTTCCACGGGCTCCGGCGACGCAGGACCTTCCCACGCCGCATCACACCCACTCGGAAGCAAAGCCCCCTTGCGCGCCTCGACTCCCATCACCACACGAAAACCGATGTTGTTGTTCCGGTTCGTAGGATCGTTGTTGTTGCGGTTCGACGACAACAGGTTGTCGCGATTGTTGTTGTTCCAGGAACCACCGCGCAACACCCGGGAAGACGATGTTCGACGCCGCTCCTCGCGATTCTTCCCGGCCCAGGGCCGGGAGGAAAGCCATGAATACACGCTCATGCCCGCGCCTCCGACCACGCTTTGCGCAATCCCTCGCTGTTTGCTTCCCGGCTGAACTGATACCAGGAAAACACCGCCACGGAGAGCCGCCGCACGCGCCGGGTGCGGAGCAGCCAGTTTCGCCGCGCCTCAAAGCGGCGTTTCGTCGCCCCCAGGATGCGCGGGGCCAGACCCGGGACAAAGCGGAATCCGCAGAACGGGACGCCTTCAGCAGTGGTGAGGAGCCGACTCTTGGGTTCAGCCAGTTTGAGGCGGAGGGCCGCCAGCGTCTCCACGATCCGCGCCCGCAAACCCCAGAGCGCGTCCTTGTCATCAGCGAACGCCAGGAAATCATCGGTATATCTCAGATAGGCCCCGTGGTTCTCCGTGATCGTGTGATCCATCTCGTTCAAGTAGAAATTTCCCCACAGCTGACTAGTGAGGTTTCCGATGGGCAGTCCGCGCGGCCGCTCCACTGCGGCCAAAAAATCGTCCCCGGGAAAGAGGGGGGCGGGAACCTCCGGCCCCGTGCGGAAACTGTCCAGAAGGCGTCGGCAAAGGTCCAGGATGTCCGGGCAGCGTGTCACCGACCCGAGTTTTTCCAAGAGGATGGCGTGATCGATGTTCGGGAAGAACTTCCGGACATCGCTTTTCAAGACGTAGTGGTGCCGGTTCGTCAAGACTCGGCAGCAGTCCCGCGCCGCCGTGGTGCCTTTGCCGATCTGGCAGGAGAAGCTTCGGGGATGGAAGCTCCGTTCCAGGAGCGGCTGCATCACGTTGCACAGGGCGTGATGCACCACGCGGTCCTCAAACGGGGCGGCGGCGATCTCCCGGCGCTTCGGTTCCCGGATCCAGAACATCCGGTATCCGCCCGGTTCCCAGGTTCCTTCGCGGAGCTGGACCGCGAGCCGTTCCAGGTGCGCCTCCCGCTGCAGCCACCATGCCTCCACGTCCGGGCGGCGCGTCTTGTGCCGTCGCGCCTTGCGGGCTGCCAGGGTGAGATTATCCCACGAAACGAGGCGCTCCAAAGTGCAGGTGCGCTCTAATTCTCGTTTGATCTGTCGCTTGGCCCGGGGCATGAAAAGATTCGATTGCCCTGACATGAACACAACCATCCCGCCGGTGCAAACGCTGGCCGAAGAATTCGTCCTCTGGACTCTGCAACACACCGCCAACCTGCCCCGGAACCAGCGCCACATCGTGGGGCAGCGGCTGGACCTCGCCGCCCTGGACGTGGTGGAACGCGTCGCGGAGGCCCGCTTCGCCTCCCGCGCCCAACGCCCGGCGATCCTCAGCCGACTCAACCTCACGCTGGAAAAATGCCGCGTCCTTTGGCGCATTGTCCTGGCCCGGCACTGGATGAGCGAAGGCCAAAGCCGCCACGTGCACCGCCTCATCCACGAGATCGGCACCCAGACCGGGGGCTGGCTCAAGGCCAGCCGCCATTGAGCGGCTCCAACCCGGAACGCGGTTTTGCGAAAAAAATTTTCTCCCGCCTTCGGCGGGATAAAGGCAAGAAAAAAGAAGAAAAAGGAAGAGGGGGGGGCACCCCCTAGCGCGCCTCGACTCCCATCACCACACGAAAACCGATGTTGTTGTTCCGGTTCGTA
>CAZCRA010000386.1:0-2117 GCA_964500945.1 uncultured Verrucomicrobiales bacterium
GCAGTCCCCCGCCCTGATGGACGCGGTGGCGGCGCGCGGCGTGGGCGTGGAGATGTGCCCCTACGCCAACCAGCAAATCGTGGGGTTCCGCCTAAACGACGGTGGGCCGGGGGCGCGGGAGGGCGAGCCCTACCCGCTGGCCGAGTATTTAAAGAAGGGAATTCCGGTGACGGTAAACACGGACAACATCGGCATCTCCGGGGCTGGGCTGACGGACAACCTCGTTTTGGCGGCGCGGTTGTGCGCGGGGCTGCGGCGCCTGGACGTGCTGGCGCTGCTGGAAGCCGGAGTGCGCACCAGTTTCCTTCCAGAATCAGAGCGCGGGGATCTGCGGGCGGACCTGGGCGCGGCCCTGGCCGGCGGACAGGGTGTGCGGACGTCCCCGGACGTCCGGCAGGTGGGCAGGTGAATCGGGGCGGGTGATGGTCATCCGCAAACTGGAAACCTTCCCGCCGTCATGCCTACTGTCTGGATCGAAACGCCGCACGCCAAGATTTCCCTGAGCGGGAAATGTCTCCTCGTAGAGGGCTCTCCCGAAACGGAGGAAGGCGTCATCGCGCCACGCAAACGGCTGCGGGAGATTCCGCTAAGGGACGTGGAACAGGTGGCCTGCCGCGAAGACGTCTCGATCACGGCGCGCGCCCTCGCCGAGCTGCTGCGTAACGGCATCGCGGTGCATCTGTTTTCCCTGCGGGGCGGTTACCTGGGATGTTCCCTGCCCGCGGAACTGCCCAAAGGCATGTAGCGCGCCCGCCAGTATGCACGGTGTACCGATGCAGAGTTCCGGCTCCGCCTGGCGCGGGAGATCGTCAGCGCCAAGATCTACAACCAGCGCCGGGTCTTGCAGCGGCTGGCGGCGACACGCCAGGTTGACGAACCTGTGGCGCGGAGGCTGGGGCAGTTCCTGGAGCAGGCGGGCCGCGCGGAGGCGCCCGACACCTTGCTGGGCCTGGAAGGGGCGGCCACGGCCCGGTTCTACAGCGCCTGGGCCCGCTGGTTGCCGGAGGCCTTCCCCTTCGAGCGGCGGTCCCGGCGTCCGCCCCACAATCCGGTCAACGCCTGCCTTTCCTACCTCTCCACCATTCTCTACGCGGAAGCAGTGGCAGCGATCCAGGCGGTGGGCCTAGACCCGGGCATCGGGCTGTTCCACACCACGGAAAACGGGCGCTGGTCCTTGGCCCTGGACCTGATGGAACCCTTCCGCCCCGTGGTGGCGGAATCCCTCACCCTGGACTTGTTCAACCGCGGCATGCTGGGGGAAGGCGACTTCGCCCCGGTGGAGGGCGGGATCTACCTGGCCGGGGAGGGCAAGCGCAAGCTGATCCTGCAGTATGAGAAGCGGATGGACCGGGAGTTCGTCAGCGAGCAGCGAGGGGAGCGGACCTCGATCCGGCGGCAGCTGCACCTCCAGGCGGAGGCCTTCCGCCGCACGCTCGGGGAAAGGGAGAAGCTGGAACCTTTCCGGATGAACTGAGCTGCGGGACGGGAACGGGAGAAACCGAGTGAACGAACACAAAGAGGCGCCGGACCGGTGGTGGGAGGATGCGTTCCCCCTCGTGCCGCGGGAATGGAAGGCGCCGGGGAGCAACACGATGCTGATTCTGGTGGCCTACGACGTGACGGACGCAAAGCGGCTGCGCAAGGTGGCCGAGGTGTGCGAGGGATATGGCGTGCGGGTGCAGTATAGCCTATTCGAATGCCGGCTGGACCACGAAGCCGTGGAGATGATGTGGAACGAGTTGCTGGAGGAGATCGACGAGAGCGAGGACCGGCTCGTGATGTACCGCCTCGACGCCAAGTCAGCTGGCCGAACGCTGACGGCGGGCCAAATGGCGTGCGCCCCGGAGGTGGTGTGTTACCTAGTGTAGCGTCTGGGCCGATGGGGCTCCAGGTCGGGAGCCGGAAAGGGCGGAAAACCGGGGGCTCATGACCTGAGTCGCAACCAGCTTATTTCGAGACACTTATACCAAATCCCTTCAATGCGCTTACAACGATCCGGCATGGACGCAGCCTCGACTTCAGGCCTCATGACCTGGACGGGGAACTTGACGCCTGATTCTCATGGGGTTACAAAAGGGCCGTCCGAATAGGACCATCAGCCGAAAGGCATTGGAGAC
>CAZCRA010000387.1:0-2093 GCA_964500945.1 uncultured Verrucomicrobiales bacterium
GCTCCTGTGGAGGCTCCGGCTTCAGTGGTGGCTCCGCCTCCCGTGGTGGCTCCGGGCGGGACGCCGTTTCCCTCCGTGACTCCTCCGGCCAGGTGGCCGGAAGATGTTCCCCCGCCCCGCAAAGGCTCGGGGTTGGAGGCCGCCCTGGAATCGGGTCCGGAGCCCGACGGGCCAGAGGAATCCACGGAGCCCTCGGACACGGATCTGGCGCTTGACCGGTTCCTGGACGGCATGGCGGGCGTTGTCGGCCTGGAATCGGCGGGTTCCTCCGGGGCCTATTGGCCGTCCAAGGACGCCAACTCCACGGAGTATGCCCACTTGGCGGCTTGGAGCGCCCCGTCCGGGTTCGAGTTGACCCCGGCGGATCTGGAACTCCTCATCGCGGCAAACCGCTTCGATCCCCACGGGGAACAGGAGGTGTTCGTGCTCGGCATCCGGGGCAGCATGTTGTCCGCCGGCGGATACGGGGCCGCAGAGCGGGATTCCGTGGGATTGACGGACGTGCGCCCGGACCACGTCCATTTCCTCTGCACGGTGGGATTTTACCATCGCCCGGAAGGGCGCATCACCCTCTACGCCGGGTCCACGGTTCCCTGCCCGTACTACATGCGGAACTACTACCTGCGCAAGAACGGCAAAGCCTCCCAGACCCGCATCGGGTGCAACCTGATGCCGTGCGGCTGCTATGTCTCCCGGGTCGGCGCCCACGGGAACGGGAAGATCGATCCCGCCGTGCGGACCGCCGATCCGGGGAACCTCCGCGAAGACGCCTGGGTCACCGTGTTGCGCACCGAGAACGACGTCGCCTTCGGCATCCAGGACGAGTGGGACCGCTGCCAGCCCTACGACAACATCCACTGCTCCTACTACCTAAACCTAAGCCAGCAACACCAGGCGCACTTTTCCTCCGCCGGCTGCACCACCGTCCGCGGGCGCAAAGGCAACGGCGGCGACGAGTTCGGCAAATTCCAGGCCACGCTGCGCACCATCGGCCGGGGCCGACGCGTCGATTATCTCCTGCTCACCGGCAAGGAATGCGCCTTGGCCGCAGAGGTTCGTCGGCAGGGTCAGGCCCATCCCGGCGGTGCGGGCGATGCCTTCCTGGTCCGGCTCCGCACCGGATCCCAGGGCGAGGAAGTCCTTCGTTTGCAGCGCCATCTCGGGTTCGAGGGCAGCGGTTACTTCGGCGCTTCTACGAAGATCGCCCTGGCCCTTTACCAGCGTCAACACGGCCTCGTGTCCGACGGCATCTACTCACCGGAACTGGACCAGCAACTCGGGTGGGGCGTGTTCGGGGCCGGAAACTTGGCCTGATCGCCTTCCCGCCTGGCATGAGCGATTCTACGCCCACCCTGCGCATCTTCATCTCCTCGCCCGGGGACGTCAAAGATGAGCGCGAGAAAGCACGCCAGGTCCTGGCCCAACTCCAGACCTTCTACGGGGAGCAAGTCCTCCTCGTCCCCGTGCTCTGGGAAGATCTGCCGCTGGAACTCGATCAGCCGTTCCAAAACGGCATCGACGTCATCCTCCAGACGGATCCCATCGACATCGCCGTCTTCATCCTCTGGTCCCGGCTCGGTTCTCCGGTAGGCAAGTCCGTGCTCGACCGCGAGGGCCAACCCTACCGGTCCGGTACGGAGCGCGAGTTTGACCTCATGCTGGCCGCCTACGAGCAGTCCGGCAGGAAGCGGCCGGATATCCTCTTCTACCGGCGCGACGACGAGGCCAGCTTCAACCGCAAACTGAGCGAACCGGGGAGCAGCGCCATTCTGAGCGAACTCGTCCATCAGCGCGACCTCGCTCAAAGCTTCGTCCAAGAACATTTCCAGGACGAGGAAGGCCACAACACCCGGGCTTACCACCGCTTCCGGCAACCCGTGGAGTTCGCTTCCCGGCTCAAGGTCCACCTACGCGGCCTCATCGACCAACGGATCGATGCCGGGGAAACCCAACGCGCCGCCCGGTGGATGGAGGCTCCGTATCGCGGTCTGGAAGTCTTCGATCTCCGCCACGCGGACATCTTCTTCGGGCGCGAGTCGGAAGTCTGCGACTTGGAGACCCGCCTCCGCCAGCGGGAAACCGAGGGCTGCGCT
>CAZCRA010000388.1:0-2084 GCA_964500945.1 uncultured Verrucomicrobiales bacterium
CAGCGCCGGCCCCAAAAGGTCTCCGCCACCGCGCCCCGGGCCCGACTGACCCGCACCGGCTCGAAGGGCTCACCACGCGAGCGCCTCACCTCGATCTCCTGCTGCAATCGCTCCTCCCGTTCGCTCCCCCGATTCATCCGTCAGACCACTCCTTCGTTCCTTCGTCCAAAGCCACCAGGTCCAGCAGCTCCCGGTCGCTCAGCGCCGTGATCCCGCTCAACCCACCCGAATCCAGAATCTCTCCAGCCAGCCCGGCTTTTTTCTTCAAAAGTTGCTCGATCCGGCTCTCGACCGTTCCGGGACACACCATGGCGTGCACCATCACCGGACGCGTCTGTCCCAAGCGATGCGCCCGGTCCGTGGCCTGGTTTTCCACCGCCGGATTCCACCAGCGATCGAAATGCACGACGTGTGTGGCCGCGGTCAAGGTCAACCCGCTTCCCCCCGCCTGGAGCGAGATCACGAAGAACGGCGGTCCGTCCTCCGCCTGAAATCGCGCGACCATTTCCCGCCGCTTTCCCACCGGTGTGCCTCCGTGCAGGATCAGCCCCGGTTCCCCGAAAACCACCTCGAGAACGTCGGCCAGTCCTCCGGTCATCTCGCGGAATTGACTGAACACGAGCATCCGTTCGCCCACGGCGGCGATTTCACCCGCCAAACGCTCCAACCGCTGAAGCTTCCCGCTGTGCCTCAGTTCGAAGCGGCCGCTCCCCGTCGCCAAAGCGGGATGATCGCAAATCTGTTTCAGGCGGGTGAGTGTGGAAAGAATCTGCCCCTGCCGCTTGACCGCCGCCGCCGGTTCGTCAGAGGGCCGGTTGGCCAGTTCACCCGCGAATTGGCGGACACAGTTGGCGTAAAGGGCCGCCTGACCTTTCGTCAACGGACACTCCACGCGCAGCAACGTCTTCGAGGGAAGCTGCCCTGCAATCGACGGGTCATCCTTCCGTCGCCGCAACAAAAAGGGCCGCGTCAGCCGCTTCAACCGCTCGAACCCCTCCCGCTCCATCCCCTCCAGCGCTGCCCGAAACTCGCTCAAAGTTCCAAGCAGCCCGGGATTCAAGAAGTCGAACAGCGACCACAGATCATCGAGCGAATTCTCGACCGGCGTTCCCGTCAGCGCAATGCGCGACCCGGCATTCAACTGCTTCACCGCACGCGTTCGTTCCGAACCCGGATTCTTGATGGCCTGCGCCTCATCCAAAACGATCGCCTCCCACCGCACTTCGCGAAAGCGCTCGTGGCGACGAACCAGGTCATAGGTGGTGACGACCACATCGAGCGCGTCGTCATCGCCATCCCAGCCCGTTTCGATGAAGGCGGGATGATCGATCACCATACCCAGCCCGGGCGCGAATCGCTCCGCCTCCGCCTGCCAATTCCCAAGCAGCGAGGCCGGCGCCACCACCAGGCTTGGTGCGACGCTCTCAGTCTGCCGCCACGTTTTGAGGTGAACCAGAAACGCCAGTAACTGCAGCGTCTTGCCTAAACCCATGTCGTCAGCCAAGCAGGCACCCAATCCCATCCGGTGCCGCTGCGCCAGCCATTCGAACCCCTCCCGCTGGTAATCACGCAATTCGGCCTTCAACCCGTCGGGAATCGGCAGCTTCCCAGGGATTTCCAGTTGCCGAAGCCGCGCTTGAAGCTCCTCGCCCGCCCGAAAACACAATCCCCCTTCCGGCGTCCCCGAGACAGCCTCCGCCACTTCGGTCGGCAATCCGGAGGAGAAGGTTCGCCATCCACCCAGCAGCCGCATCCCAGCCAAAAACCCGATCCGCCCCGCCCGCGACGCCGCTTCGACTTTCCGCCAGTGCGCCAGGGCCGCCTCCATCCGGGCGGCGTCGAACTCCACCCACCGGCCCCGCAGTGAAACCAGCGGTCCCGCCGCCGCCAGCAGTCGCTCCCACTCGTCTTCGGTCAACGGTTCACCATCCAGAACCGTCGAAACCCGAAACCCCATCAGCGATCCCATCCCGAGCGACGGACCCTGCCCCCCATCCAGCGTCACCTCGATCTGCGGGCGCGATGGCCGACCGCCGCGCCACCAGTCCGGCACCTTCAAGACCATCCCGTGCGCCACCAGAACC
>CAZCRA010000389.1:0-1769 GCA_964500945.1 uncultured Verrucomicrobiales bacterium
CAAACTCGAACTCGTCTTCGAGGTAAGATCCGAGAAGGTCAAATGCGCGGGGTTTGGCGTCCCCGGGACCAGGCGCGGGGACCGTGCTGGCGAACCGATCGAGGGCCGGGATGCTGCCGTTCCCCGGCGAGCCACTCTCCAGTTCCGCAAAAACCTGGCGAATCCAGGCCGAGTATTCCGGGAGAGACCGGTAGTTCGGCGTGTGGACTTCGGACAATCTTGCGTCAGCGAACCCGACTTCACGCCGGTGGGCGGACCCGCCCTGAGAGAGCAAGGACACCTTGGCGTGGCGCTCCTCCTCCCTACTCAAAGCCCGTCCCGTCGCCGAATGCCTTTCCAAGATGCCCAGAAGCCTGCGCAACCGCGACGGCATCTCCTCCGGCCGACGGTCCGCAATCAAACGCCCCGTGGAGTCAAAGATCCGCAACCGGCGATTGTGACGGCCTGTTCCCACGTAAATGATCGACTGTCCCTCATCGGGAAGATCGCCGTTTTTGATGACCTCGAAGCCATAGGCGGAGCTGTCTTCCGGGACGATATCTCCGGCCACCCGGCGACAAGTGAACGACCGGTCATCGAATCCCGGTGGCGTGCGCTCCAGGGAGGTGCGCGCAAAGAGGCTCTTGCCCGAGAGCGCGTCACGGGACGGTTCGGCATTGGTGAGACCCACGGAGCGGAAGCGGGACGTGGACGGTTCGCCGAAGAGGAAGCGGCGAAACTCTCCTGCTTCGACCGGTTCACCCAGGCCAACCACGCCATCGGGCATCCACGAATCGCTGTCGTACCAGGCTACGTGTTGGCGAGCGTGGAATATGACGGTGACCGCAAAACTCGGTTCGAGGAAGTAGGAGTTCCAAAGATGGGGAGAAAAGCGGAAGCGGATGGAGGGAACGATGCAGCAGTCGTTTCCCGACTCGAAATGGGGAGCGCCCAGCACGGCGTTCTTTGCTCGCAGTCCTTCTTCGACCGCTGCGACGGCCTGCAGCGGGTCGAATGAGTCTTCCCGGCGGAAGAAGCGTGCGGAAAAGGGGAGAAGAAGATCGCTTTCGGGGGCGAAGACGCTGAGGTCGAAGCGGTCGCGTGGCGCTGGGTTCCGGCCCCAGCTAATTTGGGCCGGTGAAGCGTCCCGTAGAGACTCCACGATGGTTTCATGAGCCTGTCGAAACTCCTCCGTCGAAATTTGCGCCCTCTCCTGATAACTCCGAAACGTTTCCCATGCCTTCCGGGCGCGGCCCCCTGTGAGGTCGAGCACGTGCGCCTCACTGGCCTCCGGCGGAAAGCGTTTCCCGTTGATCAACTCGATCTGTCGAAGAATGGAGTGACGCGGGAGGGGGGAGGCGAGAACCAGGGCACAATCGTCAAACGACTGATCGGAGGCGAACAGTTCCTCATGGTGAATGATGAAGTGCGGGCCGCCCACCTCCGGTCCGAGGCGTGTTTCGGAGGGGGAAGGCATGCCGTGGAACGCACGTTTACCTGCGGCCCGAAGCGCGAGCTGGAGCTGCGCCGGGCGCGGGCTGGGACCGGCGGCCACAATGACGGCCCGCGACGGGGGAAGACCGTCTAGCCACTCGAGAATTTGGCTCGCCCCGGCCGGAGCGTCCGGCACCGGGCCACGGACGTCGATGCGGACCGGCCTGATCGCTCCCGCCTTCAAGGCATCCCCGAGAGTTCGCTGAGCCGTGGGTTTGGAGGCGACTCGAAACCCGCCGAGGGGCGGTTGGAGAACGTTGCTGGTGATGATCGTCCAGCAACGCGGTCCTCCCGCC
>CAZCRA010000389.1:1779-2066 GCA_964500945.1 uncultured Verrucomicrobiales bacterium
AGGTAAATCAAGCCGGTCCCAGGGGCATCGAGCCATTGATTCCAAAGCGGTGGGTTTCGGCGGGCCAGGGCCTGGATCTTGGGGAGAGAGGCGATGGCGAGGCCGGGGCGGTCGAACCGCCAGCCGTCCAACGTCTTTGGTGGCATGGACTGGAGATCGACGAGCGGGACCCGCAATCCATCGAGGATCTCTTCCTGCGCCTCGCGAAGCATCGCCATCGCTGGAGAATGGAGCCTCGCCGGGGTGACGATGAGGACGGGCATCGCTGCACCGCATTGGAGACTGAT
>CAZCRA010000390.1:0-2055 GCA_964500945.1 uncultured Verrucomicrobiales bacterium
GCACGCCGCCAGCGTTCATTCTGAGCCAGGATCAAACTCTCCAGTTGAAAACTGTCGCTACCGAATTACGGCAGCGTTTTGAGAGTCTATTCGCTCTGCTTATTCAGCGATATTCGCTGGGTTTCCGTTGCTGATTCTTGCGAATTGCAACGAAGGTCCGCCAATCGTCTCGATCCAGTTTTCAAAGAGCCTCTTCCCGTGTCGGGCTTATCAGCTTAGGGCGTTCGGTCTCGGATGTCAACCCTTCGTTTCGGTTTTCATCCGGGCTTCTCGCGCCCCCCACTCCGTCGTGGGAGCGCAAAGATACGGATTCACCCCCCGAGTGTCAACCCCTAAATTCGAAAATTCTCAAAGTTCTTCCAACCCCTCTCCGCTCACCCCCGCTTAACGTCGGAAACAGAACGATTTAACACAGAACGGCCGGAATCCGCAGATCCCGGCCGCACCCTCGGCCACCACCGAATCGGACCCGGATCAGCGGCCGCGACCGGCTGATCCCCAGGCGAAGACGTCGTCAGACGCCTTCGAGGACGTGGTCGTCGTACTCGATCTCGAACCGAAGCTTGTGCTTCGCCTCCTCCTGGGCGAGGCTGCGGAAGACCTCGGCGAGGCCCGGATCGGTGGTCGCCTGGGCCAGCTGTTCATACAGAAGGAATGCCGCCTTTTCGGCTTTCATCGCCAACAGCAGGGCTTCCGCATACGTCATGCCCGGCGTCGGCTTCGCCTCGACAAGTTCATCGGAGATCTTCAGGTCGGGCACGTCCTCGTACTGACCCGCCGCCGGAATCTCGCCGGCCTTGATCTTCATCAACCGCGCTTTGTGGCGGCCTTCCTCGGCGGCGAACTCGAGGAAGGCTTCCCTCATGCCCGGTCGCTCCACGGTCTTGGCGAGGTTCGAGTAGAGCTTCGCCGCCTGCTCTTCGCGCTCGATGGCGTAGTCCAGGATCTCTTCCACGCTGTTGAACTGCATCTGTGCCCCCATCACGGCGGATATCGCCGGAGGGAAATATACCTGAATCGGCGCCGAAGCTCAGTCGTCCACCATCGCCGCCGCATCCTCGAGCCTCACCGACACCAGCTTGGAGACACCCGGTTCCTCCATGGTCACGCCGTAGAGCACGTCGGCTCGCTGCATGGTCCGTCGGTTGTGGGTGATGAGCACGAACTGAGTGTGATCCGTCATGGACTGAACCAACTCCCCCAGACGGGCGACGTTGGCGTCGTCGAGGGGCGCGTCGACCTCGTCCAGGATGCAGAACGGCGACGGCTTGATGCGAAACAGGGCGATCAGCAGCGCCAAGGCTGTGAGAGCCTTCTCGCCACCGGACAGAAGCTGCACCGACTGGTTCTTCTTGCCTGGCGGCTGGGCGGTGATGTCAACGCCGCTTTCCAGCGGGTCATCCTCGTCCACCAGGTCCAGGCGCGCCGCACCGCCACCGAACAGGTGGGCGAAGGTCTCGGCGAACACGGCGTTGACCTGCTGGTAGGTCTCCACGAATCGTTCGGTGCAGGTGGCGTTGATCTCAGCGATGGTCCCGTCCAGACTCTTGAGGCTGTCGACCAGATCACGACGCTGATCGCCGAGGAAACCGGACCGCTCCTCGAGTTCCGCAGATTCCTGGAGAGCCAGGAGGTTCACCGGCCCCATCCTGTCCAGTGACGCCTGCATCGCGGTGATCCGCTCGCGCAGCGCCTCGACGTTCACGTCCTCGGCCACATCCCCGGAAAGCAGCGCCTCCGGTGATCGTCCGATCTCCCGCACGCACGCCTCGCGGAGATGCTCCCACTCGGATTCCGCGGCGCCCTGGTCCATCGCCACCCGATGGAGGGACTCCCGCGCCCGGTCGTGCACCTGACGCCGATCCGCCACCTCGCGCTCGAGACCGGTCACACGCTGCTGCAGTGCCTGGACCTTCTCGACACAGGCCCGGACCCGGTCCCGAGCCGATGCCGCCGCGCCCTGCTGCTCCACCAGTCGGGTCCGAGAACGGATGACCTCCGCCTCGGTCGAGGCGAGTTCGGATCGATGCTCCTCGCGGTGTTTGGCAAGGGTGC
>CAZCRA010000391.1:0-2049 GCA_964500945.1 uncultured Verrucomicrobiales bacterium
GTTCGCTATTCCCGGCCCACGACACCGGCCCCGCGCCCGGCTCGGCCGAGAGTCCAGGCGAGTCGTCCAGCCTCCGTCGCGGTTCAAACGCCGCGCCCATCGGCGTCTTCGACCTCATCGGCGCGGACTGAACCTCAGCTGCGAATCGAGCAAGCGCGCTCGGAGGCCATGGAAGCGCTGGAGCAAATCGCGCGCGAGGCCCGCGAACGGAGCCGCCAGGGCTTTGACTGCGTGGTGAATCAATCCGGGGGAATGAATTGCTTTCAGCAGCCTGACATGAGCGCACCCGTCAGTTTCGAGAACCAACTCATCATCCGCGCTCCCCATTCGTACTCGGGCACGGGCGAGGGACGATCAAATCCCGCCTATCAAAACGTGCCTCATACGGGCCCGATTCCCCAGGGCATTTGGCAGGCCACCGGTTCCGCGAACAGGCTGAACGGTTCTCAGCATCCGAATGTGATCCACTTGGCGCCGGCTCCGTCCACGAAGACCTTCAACCGGACCAACTTCCGCATGCATGGAGATAATCCGCAGAACGATGCTTCCGAAGGGTGTGTCATCGCCCCTCCCGCGACCCGGCAGGCATTGGCGGACATGCTCCACAGCGGCGGCCAGGTTCGGCTCGAGGTGAAGCCATGAGCGAGTGCCCAGCACTTGCATCCTCACCGCAGAATCGTTACGCTTAGATTGAATCACCCATTCCCGTTCATCATGAAAATCCGCATCACCCTATTCATGCTCGCCACGCTGACCTCTGCCGTGGCGAATCCAGCGCCGGAACCGGCTTCAGACACCACCACCCATCAGGACCCGTCCAGCATCGCGGACCGTTTGTTCAAACCGCTCACCCGGAGCTGGACAAAGCCTAAGACGGAAACTCGAAGTGGCAAAATCATCCGCAGCTCCACCCGCAGCTTCTTGGGTGACGGAACGCGATCACTCTACGAGGTCGAGCTGGAAACGCAGCAGCATGAGGTGGAGGCAGAAGCCTCGGTGTCGCTGCCGATCCGGTTCGAGATCAACGAGGCCGAGGTCCTGAGTGATGAAGCCTCACGACAGCAGTTGAAAGACCTCATCCGCGCCATGAACCAGCTACCTCCGGGAGTCCGACTGCTCATCGAGGGCCATACCTGCCCCAAAGGGAAGCCAGATTACAACGACCGGCTCTCCGCCGCACGAGCGGCTTTCGTGCGCCAAAGCCTCGTCGATGCCGGGGTCTCCCAGGATCGCTTGGAATATCTCGGCTGCGGTCCGGCGGAAGCCTCCCGGCGGGGACTGACTCCCGCCTCGCGGGAATCCGAGCTGGCTCTTTACCGGAAGGTCATGGTGCACAAGCTCGCGAACTGACTTCCCCAGCCCTGGTGCGGAAATTTACGGTTGCCTAAAATGAAGACGACTCCGTTTCGAAGCAGCTTGATGAAAAACAGTATCTACTTATCCACCGGCCTGGCTCTCCTCCTCGCCTCCTCGGCGGTGGCGGAGGACCGGGTGGCGCTGGTCATTGGAAACGGTGCCTATCGTCACGGAAACCCACTGCGGAATCCGGCGTCGGACGCGCAGGACATCGCCAGCGCCCTTGAACGCTGCGGGTTCAGTCTGGTGGGCGGCAAAGCGCACATCGATCTGGGTCATGAAGCCATGGATTCCCGAATTGCCGACTTTAACCGCGCCAACCGCCGTTCGAAGGTGGCGCTCTTCTTCTTTGCCGGGCATGGCTTTGAACTGGACGGTTCGAATTACCTCGTGCCGGTCGATGCTGAGGTGAGCCAGGAATACCAGGTCAAACACCGCACCCTACCGCTGGATGAGGTGATGGGCGCGATGGCGGGCGACGGACGCCTGAAGATCGTGATGCTCGACTGCTGCCGGGATAATCCCCTGGGCCGTTCATGGACGCGCAGCGGAAGTGTGGGCCTGGCGGCGCCAAAGTCCACGCCCAGTGGCACCATCCTCCTCTTCGCCGCCGCGCCCGGCCGCCAGGCTGAGGACAGCACGGGCGGGCGAAACAGCCCGTTCTCCTCCGTGCTGAAGGAGGAGATCCTGAAG
>CAZCRA010000392.1:0-2040 GCA_964500945.1 uncultured Verrucomicrobiales bacterium
ACCGCCTTCTCCGGCGAGGCTTGCCGAGGCGTCATCAGGGCGGGTCGAACCTCCGGTGCAGGAAAAAGCAGCGCACCTGTTTTGGCACCCCGGGCCAAACCGCCCGGAAATCCGTGATTCATTGCCCGGCATCGATGCAGGGCCCTCGCGACGCGCGTGGCAACCGCTTCGCATCGGCGCAAAGCGGTGTGAAATTTTGTGGCGGCTGCCGACACGCGTGTCGGGCGGTCCGAACCGGCGTGGCGGAGTCCCGGCACGGATGAAAGGCGGTCGCCACGGGCGTGGGAAGCCGCAAACGCGCATGTTGGCGGTCGTGACGAAATTTGAATGTCGCCTGCATCGCTGAATGCCGATGGAAACGCGCGTGGGGAGGCGTTTCGCGCGTGTGGGGCGGTTGCGAGATGAAATGGGGACTGAAATGGGGACAGAGCAAACGCACGTTTGCTCTGAAGCTGATATTCCGTCCCCGATGTTCCTTCTTCCATCGCGCTTGGAGAAACGTGGAATGGACTTCAGTCCATTCATCGGCGGCTTTCGCCGCCTTCAAGGACTGAAGTCCTTGCCACATTGCGCGAACACTGGGGACCTGTGCCGAAACGCGGCCAGGAACCACCCGCCGGTCCCCCCGGGCGCTCCCACCTCGTTCGCCTCACCTTCCCTGATCTTCCAAGCGCATTTGCTCTGTCCCCAATTCTTTCGCCCCGACCGCTTCCACCTCGTTCGCCTCACCTTCCCTGATCTTTGACGCGCTTTTGCTCTGTCCCCAATTCTTTTGCATCGATGCGGAGCGGTTTGAAATTTTGTGGGAGCCTCCTGCACGCGTGTTGGGCGGTCGCCACGGGCGTGGCGGAAGCCCGGTACGGATGAAAAGCCCTCGCCACGCGCGTGGGAACCCGCGGACACGCGTGTTTGCGGCCGTGACGGAATTCGCGGGCCGCCGGCATCGATGGATGTCGATGGATACGCGCGTGGGAGGCCGTTTCACGCGTGTGGGGCGCTTTGCACGGCCTGGGTCACTTATTGCAGAACACCAGGAGCCGGGCACCCCGGGAGCGGAGGTTGGCCTGGCAGCCGCGGAGAATGTCGAAGACGTGTTCGGTGACTTGATCCGGGTCCGCCAGCTGTCTTTCCCATTGAGTTTTGGAGAGAATGTTGGCCAGGAAGAGATAGACATGGCGTTCCGTGCCCGGACTTTCTATGGCGGCCCGGATGCGCTCCCATGCAGAGGCCCCGTCTTTGTCACCGAGGCGGATGCGGTGGCCCATGTCGCCGTAGCCGCTCACGTTCCAGTTCTGGCTCCATTTTTCGGAGCGGTTCACGAGACTAGTTTGCAGGGAATCGATCGCCGCGATGTTCTTGACTGCCTGCGTCGTGACATCGGCCAGGTCGGAGCCGGAGACCCCGGCTGGGCCGGGCTTCGCCTTGCAGTGGATGAAGGCGACGCTTTCGAAATCCAGTTCGTCGCGCCGATAGAGGATGAAATCGGCAAGTTCAGTGCCGAGATCCTCGCAAATCAGAAGGATTGGTTCGGCGAAAAGGTGTCGCAGCAGTTTGTCGGTGCCGTTTGGCTTTTTGCCTTTGGATTGCCCCAAGGCATCGATCAATCCGAAAAGACTGTTCGCATCCCAACTCTTTCGCTTCTTGTCAAGTCCCGGTATGAGTTGCCCTTTCTCCGTAGTGATCCGGTCTGGAATCACGGGATGAATCATATCGAGCACGGGTCCGGTGATGCGCCGGTCGGCGAGGTCGTTATCCACACGGTGAAAACCGCCACCGGAGTAGACCAGTTCTCGTGCCTCCGGCATTACCTGAAACCATTGCTCGCGATTCACGCGCTCCACCGGACGGCCGTCGAGAGGATTCTGCGATTCGGGCGCGGGGCGCAAATGACGGTCCAAGTCTCCGGATTCGACGCGATAACGGCGGCCTGGGTTTCCGGGGCTGCCCGGCGCCCGGACCCGGACTCTACAGGGGCAGCCGTTGACCTGAACTTCGAAGATGTCGGAGCCTGCTTCGATCGGGCCGGGATCCGTCTGCGAG
>CAZCRA010000393.1:0-2039 GCA_964500945.1 uncultured Verrucomicrobiales bacterium
AACCCGAACCCGAACCCGAACCCGAACCCGAACCGGAACCTCAACCCGAACCCGAACCTCAACCCGAACCCGAACCCGAACCTCAGCCCGAACCCGAGCCTCAGCCCGAGCCGGAGCCCGGTGAGGTCGTTTCCCCTGCGGATGAAACCGCTTTCAGCGAAGCCGATCAGGCGCTGAACTCCGCCTACGGCGCCCTCGTGGATTCCCTGAGTGATGCCAGCTCGAGAACGCAGCTCCGCAACGTCCAACGCGACTGGATTCGCTACCGCGATAGGGTCCGCAGCACCATCACTTCGGTGACCTCGGCCATGGAATATGGCTACCTCACCCGTCTGACCGAAGATCGCACCGGTCTCCTGCTTCGGGCCTCGGGAATTGTCGATGGCGCCGAGCCTACCGAAGCCTCAATCGAAAACCTCACCACCGAAGCGGAAGCTCTGGAGCAGCGGGTCGAAGAGGCCTACCTCCGCATTGAAGAGAAGGGCTCCTTCTGGGTCCGTGGAAGGGTGCGTGAAGCTCAACAGGCTTGGAGTGGCTACCGGGACGGAGATCTCGACTTCATCGAAGAACTCGCCGCGCCGGAGAACGCCCCTCTCCAAAGAGCGCAAAGGCGCATCGAACTCGCTCAGTCGCAGCTTGCGATCCTGATGGACCTGGAGTTTCGAATCCCGGCCCCTTCGCCAGACGGGCCGCAACCGGAACGGGACTACCTGGAGAGCCGCCCGCTTCGAATCTCCAACGAGACCCGGGATCACATCGTGCAGTTCGAAACGGGTGGTCGAGTCTACTTCGAACGGAATTACCAGCGCCCTCAGTGGCCCGGCTACAGTTCCGGCGTCACGGTGGGTTTCGGCTACGACCTCGGGTATCACTCGAAAAACCAGATTCGGGATGATTGGGCCGGCGTCGCCTCCGCTGCCGAAATTCGCGCCATGCTGTCCGTCCAGGGAGTCACCGGCAGCTCCGCCCGCTCCCTGGCATCGCGGATTCGCATGGAAGTCCACATCAATTGGGAGGAAGGGCTAGTCGTCTTCCAGCGCACCACCATCCCGCGTTGGGCCGAAAGGACCTCCATCGCCTACGTGCTCGGCCGCGGGGAACTGCACCCCCACTGCAACGGCGCCTTGGTCGGAAACACCTTCAATCGCGGAACCGCCATCTCTTCCGAGAATGCGAAGCGCTACGAAAAATACCTCATCTTCGAAGCCATTCGACGCGAGGAATACCACCTCATACCCGAACTTCTCGAAAGGCAGAAAAAGCACTGGCCCAGCAGCACCGGCCCGAGCGGTCTCCAGGCCCGGCGGATTCAGGAGGGCAAGCTCTTTGCCAAAGGTCTCGAGGCCATGAAGCAGAATTGGCCGCCGCCCTCATACGCCTTCGATGACCGCGTGGAGCCTGGCATTCGCCTCTTCGGCCGAAACGACGTGACCGGCCCCAACCACCCCATCTGGATCAACGGTCAACTCCATCCAAATGTCGTCGCGCGCAAAGACCGCATCCTGGGCATCGGCCGGGAAGGCAACCACCGCCACACCATCCGCGCCGGCGCCCTCTACGCGGCCAGCGCCTCGGCTACCATGGCCGAATCCCTCGATTACCACCTCTTCGTGACCTCCGGAAACCGCAGCGGCGTGAGCAGCAGTCCCAACCATGCCCAAAACGGCGGCATCGGCGATTCGGTGGACTTCGTCATTGCCGAAGGCCAAAAAGGGTTTGGAGCCCGCGCGGACGAGACCTCGACTTATGACATCCTCGCCGCCGCCGTCGTCGCCGGCGCGAACGGGATCGGCTGGGGCCGAACCAACGGTGCCGGGCACCACGTCGAGGTCGATGACAGCCAGCGGGGCAGTCCCGGGGTCGAGGACGTCTGGGAATACGACGGCGCCACGGCGAAGTTCCGGCAGTTCGAAAGCGATTTCGCTTCGGGCGCCATCCTCGCCAACTCAAAATACGCCCGGTTCGTGGACCACGCTTACGCCCCACCGGTCTCACCCGAACCCGAACCCGAACCCGATCCCGATCCCGATCCCGATCCC
>CAZCRA010000394.1:0-2033 GCA_964500945.1 uncultured Verrucomicrobiales bacterium
GTCTTGCCGGGCACGCTCTTCCACCAGAGCGCAAACGATGCTCCATCGTGCTGGTACTGTGAGACCCGGAAAACGGACTGCCCGTCCCGCGGGTCCGTGCCCGCGATGATCTCGGCGAGGTCATCCGCACCGTCGCCGTCAGTGTCAGCTAGCAACGGGTCGCTGGCGGGCTCTTCATCCCCGTCCGGTATGCCGTCACCGTCTGTATCCATGTTGAGCGGGTCTGTGCCGTTTGCAATTTCCTCCTCGTTCGAAGATCCATCGGCATCAAGGTCCGCGAATTCGATGATTTCGAAATCCCGCAAGCTGAGTACCGCATTCGGATTCCCCCGGCTAACCAGGTTGAAAATCAGTCTTCCCGTTTCCCCCGCAAGGTGCTCGACGGAAAGTGCAATGCTTCTGTAGGTTCCCGCATTTGCACTAATATTCGCTACCGTGCGCAGGACTTCGTCGCCGAAGCTCACCGAGAGGAAGTCGCCGTCACTCGCGGTGTCAAACTTGACATCGAATTGAATCGCTACCGCCCCGGCGGGGAGAGTCACGTCCTGAAAAAGACCACAGTCGAGATCCTCCACGAGCACCCGCTCGGCACCTGCGCCCGTCACGTTACCGTAGAACGAAAACCCCGTCCAAGGGTCTGGCGGATCTCCCAAAGCCATCATGGCGAAAGCCGCCATCGGAGCCGTCGGCGACGAGGATTTGTTCGCCAGCGGTCCGTCCACGAAAGGCGAAAGGCCGAAGCCGTGGTTGATCGACATGATCTCCGTGTCGGCAATCGTCCGTTCATACCAACCATGCGCCCACCCATGCCCGAACCATTCGGTGTAAAGCTTCTCTTCACCCGTGTAGTCCGGAGCGGCCGTTTCATGAAAATGCGCCTGATAGTCGGGCAGTTCGTGATAGATCCTCCAACTCATGACATACCGGCCAATGAAAGAGGAATGGACCCTCTCGGCGTAAACCGGGTCGAGGAGTCCATCGTACGATACGTGGGCGTACTCTGTCGCGGGAGTGTCCAACATTGTCACCCTGTCCACTATGGTTCCTTTGCTTTCCTTCAACCAGAGGGCCGCCTGACCCATGACGAAACCACCGGCACTGTGCCCGATGAGATGAACCGGCTTCGACGGGTCGAAAGTCGAGCTGGTTTCCTGATCGATCCATTGTCCAAGTATGTCCCCGTAGCTGAGAGCGGTGCTTTGAATATATAATAAGTCCGCCAGGAAGGCGCTGGCTGAAGCCGTCGCATCAACCAACAGTTCGCTGCCCAGCAACGCGATCAGATCTCCGTCGATTAAATTCCCTGCGACAACGAGAGCCTCACCATAGGGTAAACGTGACACGAGATTCGAGGCGATCCAATCGACCACGCTGTTTGCCGCCGTGTAGGCACCAATCGTGATCTTCATCAGGGTTTTCGCCCGCCGCACGGCCGCCTGCATCTCCGGACTGTCCCGGTCGACCGGCGTTGAAGCCTCAGTCCAGTCGAATACTAGAATGTTGGGGCGCTCGCCCTCAATCCCGAGTGCCGCATAACGATCCTCGATCGCCTCTGCCATCTCGAAGGGCCACCAGGACGTTCCGGTGTTCTTCCCGCTCAAACCATGCGTTATGATTATCAATCCGTTGTTCCCACGCTCTGCGCTAATGGTGCTTTCGGGATCGGAGATCGGGCGGCCGGCATAGTCGAACAGTTTCCCCGCCCCAACGGTCGTCGGCGGGTCGAAGGGCTCCGCTTCCCGTTCAGGTTGCCCGACCTCCAACGGTTTATTCAGGATGACGACCGCGGACGCGGACGCCGAGCCTCCGGAACCGTCGGTCGCCAGCACTGCGAAGCGGCGCGTTCCGTACGCGTCAAGGAAGACTGTCGCAGTTGACCCCGTGGCGTCGTCGTACGCGCCGTCGCCATCCAGGTCCCAGCCGTAGCCGTAGTCGCCCGAGCCTCCGTCCGCTGTCGCGCTCAGGTCGATCCGAAAGCTCCCGCCCCCGAGGTCCGTTTTCGCCGCCGCAGCGGTGACCCGAATTGAAGCCGG
>CAZCRA010000395.1:0-2014 GCA_964500945.1 uncultured Verrucomicrobiales bacterium
GCCGCGCTTTGCCCAGCGCCGCCAGCGCCGCCAGGGCCGCCTCCCGCTCCCCGCCATTCACCTTCTCCAGGACCGAGCGGACCAGCGCCGGATCCAACGGACGAATCAGGCCGACCTGAATCCACTTCGCCACCGCCACGAGGGTCGCCAGCGCGGCCAGAGCCAGAATCGGATAAATCCAGAGTCCGCCCTGCTGAATGTGATCGAGCAGCGTTCCGCCGGCTTCATCCATCGCCAACGCCGATCCCAGCGTCGGATCGAATCGCAAGCCTGCCCCTTCGCCCGAAGCGACCTTATCGATGGCAGCCGGACTCCCCAGGCCCGGTATCACCCGCGCCCGGAGCTGGTCGTCCAGCGCCACGAGCCCCGACGCCTCCCCGCCCTCAGCCGTGAACCAGCTCAATGGGCCAGCCACCACGAATCGTCCCTCGCGGGCCATGCCATCCTCATCCACGGCTTCGCCCATCACGACACGGGCTCCCGAACTGGAAGCCAGCCTCTCCACCGCGGCTTCGACCAGATCGAGGCGGCGATCCAGCGCCGCTTCACCGTCTCCATCCGCCCCCAGCAGCGTTTCCCTCATCGCTTCCGATTCCGCCGGATGCCAGTCCGCTTCGACCTGTTTCCTGAACTCGCCAAATAAGCTGTCGATGTAACCCCGTTCGTCCCGCCAGTCCCGAACCCGGTTCGACAGGGTCCGCAGCTCGTGCAGGCGCTCATCCCGTTCCAGCCGTGCCAGTTCGGCCAAACGCCGTTTCTCGCGCACTTCCGCCGCCAACTCCGCCGCCGCCTTCGCCACCGCCGGCTTCTCCGATGCGATGCGCTCCCGGACTTCCGCCAGTTCATCCATCGCCGCCCGCAAATCGGCGTCGATCGCCCGAGCAGCGGCCTCATACGCCGCCAGGTCCGCCTCGGCTTCGTCGTCCGGTTCCTGGGCGCCCAGCGCGCCGAGCCCCAAAATCAGCAGGGCCCCCAGCACCATCCGCGCCCTTCGCCGCCACCACGCCCGTGAAATCATCTTCTCCCGCATCATCACAGTGCCGCGTTGAACGGTAGGGTGATGAAGCCCGGGGCCGCTTCCTTCTCGTGAATCGCGATCGCTTGACGAATTCGCCCGCCAAGTTCCGGACGAGCCGTCCAAACCCAGCCTTCCGGTTCCCGCCGACCCGTTCCCGCCACTTGATTGCTGCGTCCCGCATACCAGGCTTGGGCCAAACCGGCGTAGAGAACGTCAACCTCCACCCGTTGCCCCTCGATTTCACGGATTTCCCGGTGCAGCGTGAGGCGGTTCTGAAACCGCGTCGCCTCGCTCAGAATCGCCAGCACGTCCCGCCACCGGTTCTGCAGCGGCGCGTCGGGGTCTCCCTCCCGAATCCGGGCGGCCGCTTCCTCCACCGATTCGAGCAGGGGCGGCGGAAACGAAGCCAGCTGAGCCTCCAGCGATGCCTCCAGCTCCCCGATTTCCCGCTCCAATCGCGCCCGACCAGTCCGAAGCCGGTCCTGCTCCGAAAGCAGATCGTTCCTTTGGCTCTCCGCGTCGCTCAACCGGCTGCCCGCGGCTTCGATGAAGGCATCCAGTTGCTCCAATTCCTTCCGCCGAATCGCTTCCAAATCGGCCAAGGTTCGCTTCTCGGTTTCCCAATCGGCTCGCTCCTCACTGATGCGCTGCCGCGTCCGGACCCATTGCTGAAGCTTCTCCTGCACCACTGCGGGATGGGCCGAGCCGTCTCCGGCGTTCCCGGATGCCCCGCCCTCCTGCGCCGCGACCGGATTCCAGGCGATCAAACCCGCCGCCGCCGAGATCATCGCCAGGGAGCGCCGGGTAGTTGGAGCCAAACGCATGATGCGGGAGAGGACGAAGGGAAAGCAGGAAGGATTCACGCCAACGAAGTTGAGACCGAATCTCATTAAGCCTCACCCCTACAGCCTTCCGCCCGCCCCGCAAGCGCAAACCCGTCCCCACTTCCGGCGTAGCGGAATTCGTGAGAATTTCGTCCGCCCATCTTTCTTCCCT
>CAZCRA010000396.1:0-1967 GCA_964500945.1 uncultured Verrucomicrobiales bacterium
CCCCGATGATCTGGCAGGCCTGTAGATAGCCGAATTCTTCTTCGAACCATCGAGCGTGTTGCCTGACGTCGGCTTTTTCCGGGAAGAAATTCTCGGTGCGCGTGTCCGACTTCATCCTCGGGATCCCGCCGAACGCGGCAAAGAACACGAGCAGGAGCGGCAGCGCCAAGGGAGTGGCGAAGGGGAGAAGGATGCGCTGGAGGTAGGGACCCATTGCCGCTTCGAGCGGATCAAAGCGCGGAGGTCTCGGTTTCAAGAGGATCAGCGCGGAGGGGACGATGATGAGCACGGCAAACATGGCGATGCCTACTGCGGCTGCGCCGTAAGTGGAGAACGTCCGCACGACCGGCAATGAGCTGATCTGGAGAGACAGAAAGCCGAGGGCGGTGGTCACGGAAGCCGCCACCGTTGGATAGGAACCGTGTTTCCAGGCCTCTCTCCACGGCGCGACGCTCGAAGGAGCTGCGGCGGCAGCGCGGTAGTATCCGAGGAAATGGATCGTGTTGGACAGAGCGAGCAGCTGGGCCAGGCTGGGAACGATGGAATTGAGGTGACCGAGCGTGGACCCGCTCCAGTGAATCGCCGCGATGGAGAAGAGCGCGGAAACGCCGCTGACCACCAAGGCGATGGCGGTCATGGCGAAACTCCGGAGCAGGAGCGCGGCGACGATCGCAGAGATGGCGAAAGTGAGGGGCGTCACCCGGAAAAAGGTTCGCCGGGTCTCGGCGTCGGTGACCGCTCCGAGATATCCCGAACCGGCGATGGCCACCTCGAAGCGTCCGTCGAAGCGCTGGAGGAGGGGTTCCACCAACTCCGAATAAACGCGGGGTCGCTGCTCGAATCCGTTCTTCGTGCTTTCGGCGAAAACGATCCCCCGTTGCCCGCTCTTTGAAACATAGATGCCGCGTAAGGCTTCGAGCGCCTGATCTCGGATGCCAGGCGGGACCGCTTCGAGAAGATCGGAAGACGAGCGGATCCGGCGGAAGAGTTTTGGGCGGGTTTGCTCATTGGCGCTGGCCAACGCTGCCCGAAAGGTCTCGAGGTCCTCCTCCGCAGCGGTGTTCTTCAGGGCAAAGATCCAATAGTCTTCAGTGCCAAAAAGGTCCTCGAACGCTTCGTAGTTCTCCTTTTCCGCGGTGTCGTCCGGGAACCACGGGCGGACGTTGGCGCTCGATGTCTCGACGTTGCGGACGGAGACAAGCGCTAGGATGGAAAGCAACCCGATAGAGAACAGCATCCCTCCCGCTCCCACGCGGTGGCCGATGGCGGATCCGGGACTCATGAACGGGGTTCCCTGGCCCGGTTTGCAGGATTTGTCGACGAGGGATTCCGGGAAGATCGAAACGCGTCAGACGGATTTCCCGGAACCTGCGGGGCCTCGCCGTGATGCCGAGCGACGCTGAACCAAGCCGGAATGTCGTCGCCGCGTCGCTTTCTGTCCTGAAGCGCCTCTCTGGAAAAACCTTCCTGACGTTTGCAGGGACCCACTCCATATCGTCCAGTGTCAGGACGCCCGGGTTACGGAAATAGAACCCGAATCGTTCCACCTCGTCCCAACCCAGGTGGAAGCCGCCGCTGTGGCGAAAGAGGGCCACGGGAACGGCTCGGGTCACCCACTCTCCCTGCTGGGCCGGACGAGGTTCGAGCTTGCGCCAGAATCGGGCTCCACGCCGGGTTCCACTGTAGATCTGGATCTCGACGGTGAGTTCATCGTTTTCGGCAAGGTCCGGCACCCGATAACGGAATTGGAGCACGCCGGTGGCCTCGTATTCGGGAGTTTGGGCATCCGGACGGATGGCGAGAATGGCTCCGGCGGCAACGGCTGCGCGGGACTGGAATAGCTCCAGTAGTCCATCAAACTTGAGTTGTAGGGTAGTTTCGGGGTCGACGATCGAAATTCTGGCGATTTCCGCTACAATCACTCGTTTGGTCAGGCATCAAATCGGCATTGGCGCACAACTAGTTGC
>CAZCRA010000397.1:0-1954 GCA_964500945.1 uncultured Verrucomicrobiales bacterium
CGCCGGTTTCCTGATGCGGCGGAGATGGCGAGTGCGCTGCGGGGGCAGGAGGTGCCGGCGGGGCGCCAGCGGCTTGGGTTGTTGATTGGCGGGCCCGCGACGGTGGTGGTCTTGCTGCTGCTGGGGCTTCTGCTTTCCGGGCGGAACGAGTCGACGACGTTCGAGATTGCGTCTGACCCGCCGGAGGCGGACGTCTATGTTGGCGAAGAGTATCTCGGGCAGACGCCTCTCTCGCTGCCCGCGCGGCCGGAAGAGGGGATGACGTTTGAAATCATCCTGGAAGGGTTTCGGCACGAGACCATCGAGTATGCGGGCGCCAGCGATCCTCGATCCGGGATCAGCGTGACGTTGGAGGACTCGAAATTTCCGCAGCCGGGAGCGAACTGGCGGAACAGTCTCGGAATGGAATTCAAGCCAATCGAGACGGGGCATCGTTTGGCGAAACCGGTTCACGCCGATGTTTTTCTGCGCTTCAGCCGTGAGACGGGGCGGATTTTCGAAGGGGAAGTGGTCGAGGAAATGATCGATGGGGAGAGGTATCCGATGGCGGTGGTTTCGGGGCGGGAAGCCCATTTTTTTTCCCGGTGGCTGCAGCGGCAGGATGCGGTGGCGGGGTTCATCGGCAGCGACCACGGTTACCGGAGTCAAACCGTCACCGATCCGGAGATTGACTGGCCGAACAACAGCATCAAGATCGGGCGGACGTCGGTTGGTATTTCGCCGGTGGAGGTCATCGTGGAGAAACGCCGCTACGGGAGTCTGACGGTGACGTCCTGGCCGGAAGGGGCGCGGGTCGTCGATCAAAGCGGGGAGGAACTGGGCGTGACACCGCTGCAGGTCTCACGGATCCGGACGGGGCCAGTTTCCTACGAGCTACGCTTGGAGAACTACAAGCCGGCCTACGTGGATGGGTTGGTCGTGCCCAATGGACTGCTCGAGTTGGAGGTGGTGCTCGAACCTGGAGAAGCCGTCGAGATGGGCGCCACGTGGGTGAATTCACTGGACGTCACCTTGGTGCCGGTCGGGGATTTTCTGATCGCGACGACGGAGGCCCGGGTTCGAGATTTCCTCGTTTACTGTGAAGAGAACGGGCTGACGCCGCCTTCTCATTTATTGGGCACTCAGGACATGTATCCAGTGGATCAGGTCTCGCGGGAGGACGCGGAAGCCTTTTGCCGCTGGCTGACCCGCCGGGAGCGGGAGACGGGAGAGCTTTCCGAACGGCACGAGTATCGGTTGCCCCGCGACGTGGAGTGGAGTTTGGCCGCGGGGTTGCCTGCGGAGCGGGGGAGTACGCCAGCGATGCGGAACAACGGCATCGACGGGGTGTTTCCGTGGGGGTATCTCTGGCCTCCGCCGGAGGGAGCGGGGAATTTTGCCGACGAGAGCTACCTGGCGTTCCTCGAATTGACCGGGGAACTGGAGGGCTTCAGGGATCAGGATCCGTTTTCGCTGCCGCCGGTCATTCACGGGTATGACGACAGCTTTCCGAAGCTGGCGTGGGTCAACGAATTGGTTCCGAACGAGTTCGGTCTCTACCACATGGCCGGCAACGTCTGGGAGTGGGTCAGCGATGATTTTTTCGGCGGTGCGGGCAGTTCCGAGAGCATCGGGACGATCCGCGGTGGGAGCTGGCAAAGCGTGGCACGGGATGAGCTGCTCTCGTCGCACCGCCGTTCGCTTCCGGCCCGGAGTCGGCAAGCCGGGGTGGGATTTCGCTACGTGTTGACGCGCTCGGAAGCGCGGAATTGATGTCGGCGGAACCGCAGGGGAAAGGGGCGGTCCGATTGGACATCAGGCTCTTGCCGCCGGCGCGGCTCCGCGTCGTGCCTGGGAGCCGGCTTCCGGACCAGGTGGTGGAGGGGTTCGCGCAGGGGAATGCCGAGGGTTTGCTCCGGCTGGTGGCGGATGCCGGGGCCATGAGCAGCAGCGCGACAGCTGGAGCAAACCCTCG
>CAZCRA010000398.1:0-1910 GCA_964500945.1 uncultured Verrucomicrobiales bacterium
ATGCCGCTGGATCGGCCGATATGCGGATCCGCCTTGCGATAAGAGGGATGGCACAGGACATAGCCCCAGGGGCAACGGCATATTTCCTCGACCCGATCCATCAGCGCGGCGCCTTCGGCAGCATCAACGACACCGGCCAGAACGGCGAAGCTCTGGGGGTTCATATAAAAACTGCCGGTCGGGTTTTCCGTCGAGCCGAGTTTTTCACCCCAGTCATTGATGCCGCGGATGAAACGGTCGGTTTCGCGTCCGTGGCGCCGGATGTTGGCGATCAAAGCGGCGGAGCGCTGCCGGAGACGATCCGCTTCGACTTCGCGCCCGCCAATCCACTCCAGTAATTCCAGGTATTGGTTGGCCGCATAAATTGTGGCCAGAGAGAGCAGGACGCTTTCGCCGCGGCCCTGCATGCCGACGCAGTTGAGGGAGTCGTTCCAATCGCCTCCTCCCCACAGACAGAGGCCGTGTTCGCCAAGATGGGAAAAGAGGTAGTCCAACCCGCGGCGACAGTGCTCGAGAATCGTTCCCTGCTCTTCGCTACCCCAGAACCCCACCTCCTCCTCGAGAAAGCCAGCGTCTCCGGTTTCCTTAACAAAAAGATTAACCGCCAGGGGAATCCAACTGGCCCCGTCCTTGTAGGGATGCGGGTGGACCGGATCCCACATTTTCATGGTATTGCCGTCTGGATATTGGTGCTTCAGACACATTTTGATTTTCTGCCGGGAAACCTCCGGGGCCAAGGTCAGGTAGGCCATGTTGTCCTGGAGGATATCGCGAAACCCCCGCGCTTTCATTCGCACCCACGTTTTCTGCAAGTGGATCTGCTTTTTCAACCAGATGTTTGCCATCTGATTGATGTCTTCGTCCGGAGTCTCAATCCACATTTGCGCAGACAGGGCGAGGTATGCCGTTTGCCCGCGCTCCAGTTCGGCATCCACTTCGCCGGGGGAAAGCCTCCGGGCCGCGGAATCACGAGCTGCTTCCAAACTGTCGGACAACTCCAAAAGATAATCCACGCGGGCCGATTGCCCGGGTTGGAGACGCAAACGGTGCTGAAGGACCGGCGCCCAAAGGTCGTCGAAATTTGTCGGCAGGCAGGCCAGGTCCGCCCCGGAAGCAACCGTTTCGGGACCACTGTCGAGCCCATAAAGTCCGCGGAACCGGCGGTTCGTGGTGTCCCAGAAATCCGCCTGGGGGCGAGCGGCAAAGGCGACATGGGAAAAGGGGGAATCCTTCTCCGCGTTTGCCGTATGGTCTGAGAGAAATACCCCGCCCAGCGCTTCGTCATAACGTGCGGTTTTCGAGCCGCGGTCAAAGGCCACGGTGGGATTCACGCGGGCGGCGCTGAAGAGGCTCACGGTTCGAGGCTCCGGCCCGGTGTTTACCACGGACACGCGCCAATGCTCAGCCAGCCCTTCGCTCGGAACCAGGACCAGCCAGGTGAAGCGCAGCCCGCGGTATTCCGACTCATAGGTTGAAAATGACTGGCCTACCCGCGTTTGGAAAACCTGAAAGGGCTCCTGGTGGAAATTCCGGTTCGGGGACCAATAGGCGCCCGTCTCCTCGTCCCGTAAAAAAAACAGCCGGCTTTCACCGTCCTCCACCACCGTCTTCCGCCAACCGTCGGCCAGGCGATGATACCAACTCTGCCCGCGCCCGAACTGGTCCAGGCCGGCGAGGTATTCCTCGTTGTGCAGATAATTGATCCATGGTCGCGGCGGATACATCCCGGTGACCAGGAATTCACGGCGGCGACCGTCGAACACCCCGGAGGGAATTTCCAGGCGACCGGCACCCGACGGCATTGCAGGGCGATCATCATGATCCATTTCCAAGTTCCCGGAGGGGTCTTTTTTCATTTTCGTTAGGAGTTTTTTAAATTCCGAATTACTAAAATTCCCACTCTAGAAGCA
>CAZCRA010000399.1:0-1904 GCA_964500945.1 uncultured Verrucomicrobiales bacterium
GGGCGGGAATCCGGCGGGAATTGGAAGATGAAGGGATTCCCCCTATCTCTTCCCGGGCCTTTCCTCAGTCTCCCGGCACTTCCAGCAACGCGATCTCCTCATCGTTGCGCTTTGAAAAAAAGCGCTCCTCCCAGGCGCTGGCTAGCAGCAATACGGGTCTCCCTTCCTCATCCCGTGCCAGAAGACAGTCCGTCGGAAGTTTAACCTCCCGGTCTGACCACTCCGCCCCGTCTTTGCGCCTCAGCCAGCGGATCAGCGTGAATGGCGCATGCTCCAGACGCGATTCCGCCCCATATTCCGCCTTCAGCCGGTATTGCACGACCTCGAACTGAAGCACCCCTACCGCTCCGAGGAGCGGGACCCGTTGGAGCGACCCCGGCACCTCAAAGCGTTGCACCACGTTTTCCTCCATGAGCTGGTCTAGACCGGCGCGGAAGCGCTTGCTTTGCGCCGGAGAGGGGCTGTGCAGGTAAGCGAAGCATTCCGGAGCGAAGCGCGGCAGCTCGGCAAACACCGGCGCGTCCTCCCGCTCGCTCAGCGTATCACCGATCCTCAATTCATGATTTCCCACCACCCCCACCACATCTCCCGCATAGGCTTCGTCCACCGTCTCACGCTCCCGCGCAAAAAGACGCTGCGAGTTTCCTAACCGTATCTTTTTTCCAGTGCACGGATTCGTCGCCACCATGTCCCGCCGAAAACTGCCCGAAACGATCCGCATGAAATAGACCCGGTCCCGATGGCGCGGATCCATGTTCGCCTGAATCTTAAACACGAAGGCGGAAAATTCCGAACCCGCAGGTTCCACCCGCGTGTGCCCCGCCATTCTGGCCCGCGGTGCAGGTGCCATCTCAAGAAACGCCTCCAGCAGCAGTTCCACCCCGAAGTTGTTGCTCGCACTGCCAAAACACACCGGGGTCAGCTCACCCCGGTCCACCGCTTCCCGGTCGAACTCATGCCCCGCACCTTCTAGCATCTCCAATTCCTCCCGTGCCGTCTCCAGGGAAGATTCATCCACGTGCTCCGCAACAAACGCGTCCGAAAGCCCGCCCACCCGCTCTGGAGCCCGATAGGCACCCCGCGCCGTCCGCTCGAAGAGGTGAACCTTCGATTCCCTTCGGTCGTAAAGCCCGCGGAAATCCTGGCCCAGCCCCAGCGGCCAGTTGATTGCAAAAGCACCGATTCCCAGGACATGCTCAATCTCATCCAGCAGTTCCATGGGCGGTTTCGCCGGGAGATCCAGCTTGTTCACAAAGGTGAAAATGGGCACCCCGCGTTTTCGGCAAACCTCAAACAGCTTCCGCGTCTGGCTCTCGATTCCCTTCCCCGCGTCCACCACCATCACCGCCGCGTCCACCGCCGTCAGCACCCGATAAGTGTCCTCCGAAAAATCCCGGTGACCCGGCGTGTCCAGGAGGTTGATCACGCAGTTTTGATATTCAAACTGCAGCACCGTCGAGGTCACCGAAATCCCTCGCTGCCGCTCCATTTCCATCCAGTCCGAGGTCGCCGCCCGCTGGTTTTTGCGCGCCGTCACCGATCCCGCCTCGTGCAGAGCCCCCCCGTAAAGCAAGAATTTCTCGGTCAAGGTTGTCTTACCCGCGTCCGGGTGCGAAATGATCGCAAAGGTCCGTCGCCGACTGGCCTCCTTCTCGATTTTTCGGTCGCTCACCATTTCTCTCTTCTTTCTCTCCTGAGGCCCCCCCATCAGCCCTTCGCCCTCTCTTCTCAACCTGAAAGCGGCTCTGCGGCAGCTTCGAGGAAAAATCCGAATCCCAAAACCTGGCAAGGACTGCCTTGACATCCCGGGGCCTTCAGCGTTTTTGGAAGGGTTTCGCGGCAGCCAGCCTTTCTCGCATCGGCTGTTGCGGTCCCCAGGGCTTCCTGAACGGCCCCTTTTTAGA
>CAZCRA010000400.1:0-1889 GCA_964500945.1 uncultured Verrucomicrobiales bacterium
CACGAGCAAGGCCGGGGCGAGTGCGGGATCGAAGCGGAGGTAGATGTCCGAAGCGCGTTTCGGCTCGGGGACTACCGGGACGATCTCCGCGAGACCTACGGAATCGAGCGCGTCGAAAAGATCCATGCAGTCCTGAATGGAAACCTCGATTACACGTGCCACCGGCCCGATGCATCCCCCGCCCTCGACGACCCCCAACGGCAAAATCCGCTCCCGCACCCCGGGCGGCAGCCTCCGCAGGCCCAGTTCCATGCTGGCGAAGAGGGAGGTCTCCCGGCCCGCGCCGGGGCGGGCGTTCATCGTGGTCATGATCTCCGCCAGTTCTTCCGTGGTCGCGCTCAGGCCTTTGTCCGCCAGCTCCGGGGTGAGGAGGACCAGGGCGCGGGCGTGGCCTTGGACGAGATCGACGAGTTTGCCGATCTCTTCTTCCCGTTGCGCTTCGAGGGCTTTGGGATCGATGGCGGCGCCGTCGGCTTGGCGGGCGGCGAGGACGCGGGCGACCAGTTCCATCCCTTCGTGCCGGGCCAGGCGACCGATCTCCAGGATGCGTTCTCTCGTGGCGAACCCGGAATCCGCCGGCGGGATCTCCCGGGAGGTGAGGATGAGCGCGCTGGCCGGGCACTTTTCCAGGAGAGCGCGGCAGCGGGCGAAGAGTTCGGTTTGGAGTTCGGGCTCGTAAGCGGAGGATGCTGATGAATCGGACGGAGGCGGGAGGATGGATTCCAGGTTGTCGAGGATGAGGAGAGCCGGGCGGTCGTTCAGGCAACGGACCAGCAGATCGAAGGCGGCGTCTTCGTCCTGGGCTTTGGCGGTGAATTGGTTGGGGAGGAGTTGCTCTCCCCAGTGACAGAGGATAGCGCGGATGTCGTCGGCGTTTTCCACGGAGGCGAAGGCGGCGCGCGGGAAACGGTTCGTGCTCACCAGCCAACGGGCCAGCTCCGCCGCGATCGTCGTTTTCCCTTCCCCGCCTTCTCCCCGAAACAAGATCCACGGTGCGCGGCGCTCCAACAAATGCCGTTCCGCCGCGAGCAGTTCCCGGCTCCGGCCGACAAAGGCGTGCTCCGGCGTCGGCGGCAGGTTCCCGAGGAGCAGCTCCCGATGTGCGGCCAGCTCCGCCTGGACTTGCTGGCTCGGCGCGGGTTCGGTGAGGACGGGCGGATCTTCCCGGTGCTGGTAGAGGACGGGGACGAACCAATCGTCCAATTCCAAGGGAAGGCGGCGCACCGGTTTCTCTGGGTCGGCGTCCGGTTCCCAGCGGAACCCGCGCCGTTTGTCCCGGGCCAGGGCGCGTTGGCCTTCCAACATGGCGGCGCCGACCCGGTCCCCGCGGACCAGGGCCGGATAGAACACGGCGGTGAACTGGCGCGCGGTTTCGACGAGGACGGAATGACTCATCGCCGCCACGGAAGGGATGCCGGACTGGAGGAGTCGCCCGGCCACCGAGGCGTCCGGGGCTTGATCGCTCTTCGCGGATTGGCAAGCTTCCAGGAAAAAGAGACGCACGCCCTGGTTCGCGATGTGCTCGCCCAAGGCGTGGGCATCGACGAGGTGTTCCCCGCGCCGGTGGACATCGAGATCGCCCTCCGCTTCGAAGACGAGGTGACCGAGCCCGCCGTGGGGATCGAACACGCCATGGCCGTCGAAGTGGACGATGTGATACGGTGTCCCGGCCTGGAGAGCGGTTTGGAGTTTGGTCTGGAGATTCGTCAGCGTGGCCGGGGTGAGGAACTCGTAAGCGGCGAGCCCGCCCAGGGAGTTGAGCGCTTCCACGAGGGGGCGGGTGGACACGCGGTGATCGATGTATCCCACGCCCTGGGCTTCCGGCCGGGAACAGACGATGAGGACGCGCAAGGGCGGGCGGAGATGCTCCGGTTTGGCGGGGACGAGAT
>CAZCRA010000401.1:0-1847 GCA_964500945.1 uncultured Verrucomicrobiales bacterium
GGATCTGCGAGTCAGGCTTTGCGAATTTGGAGCCGCTGACGCGGCGGGCAGTCCCATGCGGAGCGAAGCGGAGCATGTTACCCTCTTTCTTACCCGCGCAGCGGGTCGGAAATTTTTTCTGGAATTGGGACTTAGGGGGACCTCCAAGAGCCAGCGAAAGCTGCGAACCAACTCCTGGACGTCAGGGCGCAGGCTCCCGAAGGGCCGCCCCTCAAAGCCTTCCGGGCCAGCCGCTGCCTTCAAACATTCTGCACCTCAGCGCACGGCCGCGGGGGTTTTTGGAGTTCCCCTTTACTCAGCTACAGTTCCGGGAAGGCGCGTCGAGTTCGAAAACAACTCCTAACTGTGGACTTCCGCAAGAAAATCAACCGTGACGGACGATTCCACGGTGAACGGACGTCCGGAGCTTGCTCTGGACTGGCGTCGATTGACACTTGGTGTTAGGATCAAGAACCTCCTGCCCCCCCCTCCATCATGAAACTTCCATCTGTTTTCCTCGGGATCGCCCTTCTCAGTCTCAGCGCTTCCGCCGCCGAGCGCGTGGCTTTGGTCATCGGAAACACCCGGTATGATCACGCGCCGCGGTTGCCGAACGCCACCCGGGATGCACAAGCCGTGGCGGAGGTCTTCCGCAGCATTGGGTTCGACACTACGCTGGTTCTCGACGCGGATCTGGCAGTCTTTCAGCGCGCCTTGTTTCAGTTCCAGGAAAGCGCCCGCAGCGCCGGTGTCGCGGCATTCTACTACGCCGGGCACGGGATCGAATTTGAGAAGAAGAATTTCCTGCTACCCTCCGACGCAGAGCTGGATGAGCCCTGGGTGGTGGAAAAGCAAAGCATCGCGGTGAGCGGCGATATCCTGAAAAAACTGCGCGCCCCGGCAAAGCTGGTCATCCTGGACTGCTGCCGAGATAATCCCTTCGCCACTCGGTCGTGGGCGCGGACCCGTTCCGCTGCGTTTGGGCTGGCGCCGATGGAACCGCCGGGCGGCTCGCTGATCATGTATTCGGCCGGGCCGGGTCAGAAGGCATTGGACGGCTCGGGCAAACACAGCCCGTTCACCAGTGCGCTGATCCGAGAGTTTCCGCAGCCCGGTGTGAGCGCGCTAGACGCGTTTTTTAAGGTGAGCGACGCCGTGCTGAAAAGCACTCGGAACCGTCAGGAACCCTGGGTGAAGTTTGACGGATCCGGGCGGCTGTTTCGGACGATGGTCTTCGTTCCGGGAACCGCCCGGCCGCGGCGGGAAGCGCCCATGGTGCTGATTCCGGAGGTGGAGGATAGGGGACCGGAAGGGGCCACGCGGGAGAACCCCTATGAGAACGCTCTGGGGATGAAGTTTGTGCCGGTGCTGCGTTACACGAATGGGACGCAGGTGCTGTTTTCGATTTGGGAAACCCGGGTGAAGGACTACGCGGCCTATGCGGCGGCGAATGCCGGGGTGGACATGAGCTGGAAGGATTACGAATATAAAGGCCACAAACAGGGGCCGGATCATCCGGTGGTGGAGGTGAGCTGGGAGGACGCGAAAGCCTTTTGCGCGTGGCTGAGCCGGAAGGAGGGAAAAACTTACCGGCTGCCGACCGATCACGAATGGAGCGTGGCGGTGGGGATTGGGGACCAGGAGAATGCGTCCTCGAGTCCGAAGGAGAAGGATGAGAAGATAGCGGGGTATCCCTGGGGCAGCCAGTGGCCGCCGCCGCGAGGTGCGGGGAATTTCCACGGAGCGGAGGGGGCGGGGAGTTGGGACAAGATCGAAGGCTACCGTGACGATCACCCGTTCACGGCCCCGGTGGGCAGCTACGATCCGGGCCGCAATGGTCTGTATGACCTGAGCGGCAACGTCTGGGA
>CAZCRA010000402.1:0-1836 GCA_964500945.1 uncultured Verrucomicrobiales bacterium
CGGGGCAGCACCTTCTTCCTCGTCTTCGCTGCCCGGGGGGCGCAGGGGTGCAGGGTCGGCTGGGGGCGCGGGCTCCAGAGCTGGCGCGGGTTCGGCTGCTGCGGGGCCGGTCCCGGCCAGGGGGGGCATGGGGACGGTGAAATGGGCGCTGGTTCCGTCCAGGTTCAGCGGGGTGACCTCGAGGGCGGCGGCTTCCGCAGCGGCGACGTTGGCGTCGAGCACCTGAGCGACCCGGAGGTGCTCTTCTTCCGAGGAAGGATCGCCCTGGACGCGATGGATGACGGATTTGAGGACGTGAGCTCTGGCGCTGGAGGGGTTGTGACCGATGTAGGCATCGAGCCACTGCTGGGCGGCATCGAGATCCCGGGAACCGACGATTCGGGAAGCAAAGATGGCCTGGTCTTCATCGCCCGGGATGGTGGGGGCCTCCGTCACGAGGCGGTAGGCCTCATCCGGATCGTCGTGTCGAAGGGCATTCTCGGCCAGGTAACGGCGGACATTCCAGTTGTCCGGATCGGCTGCCAGGGCATCCCGCAGCATGGAGGTCTCGTCGGCGCTCATAGGTCAAGGTGTATCACATCATTTCCCACCCTCAGGGTCAAGACGGATCGGGTGGGCCGGGCCTTTCAATCTTCCGGGATGTGGAGGGTCTTCGAGGCGTAGTCGATGATGCAGTCGTTGGCGCGGAGGAAATCGATCCCCAGGACGCCGGCCGCCTTCAATCCCGAACCATCGAGCCCGGTGGCCGCGAGGTTCGCCACCCGGAATCGCTGGGGAGCCAGGGAGACGCCTCCCATCGAAAGGCCCGGCAGGACGCTCTCGCCCAGGCGGGTGTTCCCACCGTCGCGGGTGGCCAGCACGGCATTCAATGGTTTGACCGTCAAATCGAGGGAACTGGCGACGGGTTCGTGGAGGTAGGAGAAAGGGAGAGCGGTGTTCAGCAGAAACGTCAGCGATCGTCCCTGCACGGTCACCGGGAGGGAGAGCACGAACTTTTCGTCGCTGTAACGCACGGTGCGGTAGCCATGACCGTCGAGGAAGGTGGAGAGCGGGGTTTCGGGAGGCGGTTCGGCGCCGGGTTCGGACGCGACGTCGGCATCTGGGGACGACTCGGTGGCGGAGTGGCGCGACGGGTGGGTTTGCCAGAGATCGATGAATTCCCGGTCGGGCGCGCTGAGGGAGGAGAGGTCGACCTCGAGAGGGTTGCCGTCGGGGAGGCGAAGGCGCACTTGGCCTTCAGAAACGGCTTCGATTTCCGCGCGAATGGTCGTACCGCCGATGCTGGTGAACGCCCGCAGTTCGGCGCGGGCCGCCATGGCGACCAGGAAGAGAAGGACCGTGAGGAGGAAAGGTGGGGTCGTCATTCCAGGTGGGTTCATTGCGGTTCGAGGAAGGCGGTCATGCCGCCCCAGTCGACGACGCCGTCGCCGTATTGCAGGAGATCAGCCGCGACGACTCCGTCGTGATCGATTCCGACCGCGTCCAGATCGACCACGCCCAGCTCAAACTTCGGGATTTCGAAGGGGCCGGCCCGAAAGGTCTGGGTGGCGCCGGCCAGGACCTTGACCAGGGAACCGTCGGGGAGCGGGAATTCGCCAAAGTCGATGTCGTCAAAGACCTTCACTCCGGTCTCCCGCGCGACCCGGGAATCGATCAGGGAGAGCACCCGTCCGGTGTCGAATAGGAATCGGTAGGGCCGGCCGTTCACCTGGACATCGATGAGGACGCTGGCGCCTTTGGCGGTGAGGGGGATGGCGAGGTAGCCGTGCTCCGCCATGAAGGAGGCGAGCGGGGCGGAAACGGCCGGCGGCCGAGCGGGCGCGGGGGTGGGGTCCG
>CAZCRA010000403.1:0-1828 GCA_964500945.1 uncultured Verrucomicrobiales bacterium
ACGAATAGCGCGCCACCTCGCCATCCAGGAAAGCGGCCGCTTCCGCTGCGGGAGGCTCCGCCCCGTAACGTTGGCCGACGAGGAAGATGCAGCCGTGGCACTCATCCCGGATGTAGCTCTCCAGCTTTTCCAGCAGGGTGCCGGGCCCTTGCTCGAATTCCTCCTGGACGCGGACTTCGTAACCGGCGCGCCGGAGAAAGAGCGCCAGTTCTTGGCGGTAAGTGCGGAATTCCGCGCTGACGGCGGAGAGGAAGATTTTGATGTCGTCTGCCATGGGTTTTGGGGAGGGGAGATGAGGCGGTCGGAGGAGCGAGGGGGAGGTTTGGGGAGATTGTTGGGTAATTTAGCCATAAAGCGTATGACGGGGATGAAGGCCAGGAATTTGAATGCCTTTTTTCGTGGCGAGGGGCCTGTGGCGCAAGCATCCGCTTCTCCGCCGCCCGGTCTCACAGCGCCGCCCGCGCCTGATCCTCGAGAACCGAGACGAGGTAGCTCCACCACATCGGTTGGCCGAGCGTTTCGCGGACGGTGACGGCGGGAAGACAACGCTGCATCTCCTCGAGGAAATCGTCGCGGGTCGCCGGATCGGAATGGATGCTGCCGATGCGGTCCCGCAGCAGTTTAGCGAACACCGTCCGCTTCTGCTGGTGATCGGCGATTTTGACAGGAATCAGCTCGGCAGGCAAGACGATGCCCTGCCGCACGAGCCAGGCGATGTCCCAGAGGTCGCGGTTTTTCAGGCGATTTTCACGGAAGGCGAGGGCGATGATCTTGTCCGCGAGGATTTCCTCGCGGCTTTGGGCCTGGAGGATCAGGCCCGAGGTGCCGAGATCGATGCCGTAGAGATTGCGTAGCATCATCGGGCGCGGGTTGATCAAACAAGCTCACGCAGCACCTCCTCGTCGACGAGTTCCAAACTGCGGCGAGTGGCCTTCATGTCTCGCAGCGCCTGTCGCACCGAGGCCCGCCAGATACGGCGATTCGCATCATAAACCAGCTCGCCCGCGATCCGATCCGGCGTCTGCGCGGTGTGGACGAACTCGATGTGGCCGTAGTCGCCACAATCCACCACATGACTGCGACCGGAGGACATGAGGCTGATCCAGTTCATCGGCACCTGGGAGATCACCCCCGCGTCGCTGAGGACCGATTCGAGGCTCAGGTAGTTGAACTCGTGTGCCCTCAGCCGTGCCGCGGCATGAAAGAGGAGATTCCCCGCCGGATAATCCTTCACCGGATAAACATAGATGCCGCTGCAGACCCGTCGCAGCAGTCCCGCCTTCGCTGCCCGCGAGAGCAGCACCGCCAACTGCCCGCACCCCGGCACCGCCGCCGCCAAGTCCGAAGCCGCAAAAACGCAGTGCTCCCGGTCCGCGAGGGAGCGGAGGGTCTGATCGAGCTGACGGAACAGCTGCACGAGGGAGCTCTACAAATCATTGCAAAAAGTGCAATGATTTGCTTTGTTGTCGTTCGTCAATCAGGGACGGAGCCTTTCCACATTGAATGGCAGGATTGCAGAAGGTTTGTGGCATCCTGGCTTTCACGGGTCCTGGACTTTCGTGGTGGAAATACCCAGTTCGTTCAGCTGGTTCTTGAGGCTTATAGGCTCGGATGCAAGCGGATGCTTGTGAAACCTTTAACCTGCTTAATAGCTGACAGAACAGGAGCAGGGTAGCTGTAGCGCGAGCGAGTAAGCACGGGGAAAGCCGAATAGAAGGCGTTGATCACGATGCCTGTTGGCATGCCTTCGCATATAGCTCTACGATGGCTCGCCTTTGGACACCGACCACATTTTCCACGAACTCTTCCGCGACCGTCCCGAGTGGCT
>CAZCRA010000404.1:0-1824 GCA_964500945.1 uncultured Verrucomicrobiales bacterium
CCCACCGAAGCGATTCCCATTCTGTTGGGACCGCGCTCGCCGCGCGTCCAACACCCAAGGCCGCGTTGGCAAGCAACGGGCCCTACCGGGTCGATCCCCATTCTGTAGGGACCGCGCTCGCCGCGCGTCCAACACAATGAAAAAAACGCCCCGCCCCGACCCTCACGAAAAGGCAAACGGGACGCCGACCCCCTCCTGCTTCGCCACCTCCAATATCCGCCAGACAATCGCCGTATCCTGCACCCCGATGCCGACCCCGTCGTAAAGGGTGATCTCGTCCGCGGAGTTCCGACCCGCGATCGTCCCGTTCATCACCTGCCCGAGGGACCCCTCAAAGGGATCCTCCGGAAGGATTCCCGCCTCAATCGCCTGGCTGACTTCCCCCCGCTGCGCCACGTGCTCCGGGAAATCCGCAAAAATCCGGCAGCGCGGCATCAACTCCATCTCGCACTCGATCTTTTCCCCCATGTCCGTCCCCATGCAGGCGAGATGGGTCCCCGGTTGAATCCATTCTGACAATACAATCGGGCTCCGGCTGTTCGTCGCCGTCACCACCACGTCCGCCGCGCGACAGGCCTCCTCCGCCTCCGCATAGCGCACTGGGATTTCGAATTCACCGGCCAGCTCTTCGACGACCGCCTCCACCGCTTCCCGGCTCTGGTCGAAAAGGAGGATTTCCTCGAAGGCGCGCACCGATGCGGTCGCCCGGATGCATTGCCGCCCGAGGTTGCCCGTGCCGATCACCGCGAGGACCCGCGCGTCGTCCCGGGCAAGGTGGCGGGTGCTCACCGCCGCCGCCGCCCCCGTCCGGTACATCGTCGGGATCGCCCCGTCGCAGATCGCCAAAAGCTCGCCGGTCGTCGGCTCGAAGGCGAAGATCCAGCTGTTGGTGGTGGGCAACCCACGTCCGGGGTTGTCCGTCCGCTCCTGTCCGAGCTTCATCGTCAGGAGATCGGTCTCCTTCGTCATCCCCGTGATGCAGGCGGCGTAGGAATTCCCGTCCGCTCCGACCGGCAGGGCAAGGATTGTTTTGGGCGGCAGGTAGTCCTCACCTTTTTCAAAGGCTTTCATCGCCGCCTCGATCGCGTCCACGGTCTCCGCCACGTCGACCGATTTCAGGATAACGTCTCTACTCAGAAGGATTGTTTCTCTAGCCATGGGATCATTCGTTCAAATGCCTCGTTAATGGTGTCGATGGACGCCGCAAAACTCATCCGCAGGGCGTTGTTGGAAGACTTCCCGAAGGCTCCCCCGGGTACCACGCAGACCCGCGCCTCCTCCAGCATCCGGAAGGTGACGTCGAACCCGTCCACCCCTTCCGGCAGGGCCGGCATGATGAAGAACGCTCCACCCGGACGATAGCCGGTGAGGTGGGGCGCCTTCTCAATCCACTTCATGATGACATCCCGGCGCTCCCGGTAGGCTTGCACCATCTCGTCCACCGGCCTTTGGTCGCCCCGAAGCGCCGCCACTGCCGCCCACTGCGTCGGGGTGTTCTCCGTCGTCGAGACGAACATGTGGTAGCGCTGGAGGTCGATGATGTTCTCCTTGCTCGAAATAATCCAACCCAGCCGCAGCCCCGACATCGCGTAGGACTTCGATAAGCTGCTGCAGACCAGCAGGTGGTCCAGGCTCGGCGCACACGTCAGCGCGCTCGCATACGGTTCGTCGTCGAGGATGATCCGGTCGTAGACTTCGTCGCTGATCACCGTGATCCCGCGCTCCTCCGCCGCCTCGCAGACCGTCCGCATCGTCGATTCGGAGTAGAGCGCCCCCGACGGATTGCTCGGGGAGTTTAATAATACCGCCGCCGTCTTGTCGCTG
>CAZCRA010000405.1:0-1820 GCA_964500945.1 uncultured Verrucomicrobiales bacterium
AGCTGACCCGTTTCGGCCGCTCGACGAGGACATCGCCCCGTCGCAGGTGCGCGGCGACTTTCAGGGTGCCGTCCCCGGATGCGAAAAGGGACCGCTTGGGAAAATCCGCGGTGTCGTAGCGCGCCCGCATCGCGGGCATGATTTCCGGGTAGACTCGGGGAAAGTAATCGACGAACGGATGCGCCTTGGTGGCGGCATAGAGGCCGCCCTTGTCGAGGCGCAGGCGCCGCGTCACCTGACGCAGCACCTCGGTTTCGGCCGCGGCCGACGGTGGTTCCAGCGGGAGATTGAAAAACCGGTTCCAGGATTGGTCCCAGTCGGGGAGGGCCGCGTCGTTGTGGGCGACGTCGCGAAGGGGCTGTTCGAGGAGATGGAGGCCGCGCAGGCGGGCGAAGGCATGCAGCGAAAGAACGCCGTGCATCTGGGCGCCGACGCCGTCCCTCCGTCCGGCGTAGGTGATGGTGGCACCGGACGGGGAAATCCGGTCGCAGAGGAGGACGGCGCGGAAGAGGGCCCGGCGCGGGTGAAGTATGGGAGGATTCGCCATGGCGGGGCCCGGGTGCGGGCGGACGGATGGGGGGAGGAAACGAGCGGCTTTTTACCATCGCAAGTTGAATCGACGGCGGTTCCGTGTGCGCGGGATATTCATCTTGCTGGGAGCGGAACCCGCGGTAGCTTGACGGCTTTTCTGATAGACCTGCGCCCGGGCGGCGCGGCATGCCCATGAGTGTTTTCAAGAACGCCTTCTACAACTTGATTGATCGGAGCCTGTGGCACTGTTTCCTGAAAAGGAGGGTGATCGACTACGAGCGGGTCGCTTACTGGTGCGCGGCGCGGGAATCGGCTGATTTCATGGTATCCCACATGTCCCGGGCGGCTCACTTCAGGAAGAAGCGGGACCTGCTGCTGTATGCGCTGAAGGCGGTCGAAGCGGAGGGATTGTGGCTTGAGTTCGGGGTTTACGAGGGGCGGGACATCCGGGTGATCGCCGGGAAAGCGCCGGGGCCGGTCCACGGGTTCGATTCGTTCGAAGGCCTCCCGGAGGACTGGACTCATTTCCAAAAGAAAGGCAGGTTCGACCGCGGGGGTCGTCTGCCGGAGGACGTGCCGGGCAACGTTCACTTCGTCAAGGGATGGTTTGAGGAAACGATCCCGGAGTTCATGAAGCGCCATGACGGGCGGATTGCGTTCATGCACGTAGACTCCGACCTGTATTCGTCGGCGAATACGATCTTCAACGAAGTGAGTGACCGTATTCTCGATGGTACCGTGATCCTTTTCGACGACTTCCTCAACTATCCCGGGTGGAAGGAGGGGGAATCAAAGGCGTTCTTCGAGTTCCTGGACCGGACCGGCAAGACCTGCGACTACCTCGGGTTCGCGTCTTCCCATCATTCCGTTGCGGTCAGGATAAAGAATCCCGAATGAGCGTTATCCCGATCGAAAGCCCACCGCTCCGCTGCTGCCGGAGCTCGCGCCGGTGCCGGGCCACAACCGGCGGTCGTCTGGAGGGTGCGGTTTGACCATGCGCCTTCTTCAGATCCTGCTCTCCCAGTCCGAGGCTGGGGCGGAGACGTATTTTGAAAAGGTGGCGGCTGAATTTGGACGGGTGCCGGAGGTCGAGCAGCGGCTCATCATTGAGGCGCAGTCCTCACGGCAACTGCGGTTGGATCGGGCGGGCTGCGCCTACGACACCTTGCCGATGGACTGGCTGGGGAGGCGGCTTTGCTACAACCGTGAGCTGCGGGCGGCGGCCCGCGCCTTCCGGCCGGACGTTGTCTTCACCTGGGTCAACCGCGCCTCCCGCAAGGCACCGCTGG
>CAZCRA010000406.1:0-1818 GCA_964500945.1 uncultured Verrucomicrobiales bacterium
CCGGACAAGATCACCCGCACCCATTTCATCGCCCAGTCCGCCGAGTTTTTCGATCCGGTAGCCGACGCGGTACTCCCAGTCGAATTTGCCGGAGTCACGCAGCAGGCCAACCTGCGAGCTGTCGAGGCCGTGCCCGATGCGGTCCTTGAGGACGCGATTGACGCCCTCTTCCAGCGGTTCGCCCCAGTAGTGCAATCCCGAATACGCGACGGCACCGGGTTTCGGCACGATGGCAATCTGCGAACGATCGAGGTGGGTGGCGACGGAAGTGGAGGCAATGAGCACGACGGGCCCCTCCGGGTCGAGGGAGGCGATCCGGACCGCGGGCACCCCGCTTTCCAACAGGTGGAACTGCGAAAGGTCGGGCTTGGGCTCGAGAACATCGAGCGAACCGCACCCGGTCAGGGCCGCGAGAACCGCTCCGATGAGGGCGGCGAACTTCAGGCGTGTTTTATTCATGTCAGGGTTCCTCCGTGCTCCTGCCCGTTATGAGGGCATTGGGATTGCGTTCAAGATAGTCGATAAAGTCGCGCAGGGACCGCGCGGACTCGGCGATGCGTTCGAGCGTGTCGACGAGATCGAGGTAAGCCGCGCTATCCGGGTCCAGCCAGACATTGGCGTCCTGCGCGGTATCCTCGATCTGGGCGAGCGAAGCGTCGATCCGGTCAAAGGTGGGGCCTGATCGTTCCTTCAACAGGCCGCTGAGGTCGCTGATGTTTGCCAGGGCCTCGGCGAAATCGCGTCCGATGGCTTCGGCCTCCTCGCTGTTCAGTGTACTCCTCAACTCGGATATGAGACCATTGACATCCTCACCGATCTGGGCGAAGTCGATGTCCTTGAGGTCGTCCCGGATTTCCTCCATGACCGCCTTCGCCTCGGAGACGAGGCCCCTGATATCGGTCTTGCCGAGATTCTCCACCAGCGAGTCCATCGCGCGCATCATCAGCTCCAGATTGGTTGGTACGGTGGGAACACTGAAGTAGCCGGCGAAGCGGTTCGACGTCAGGGTATAGCCTTCGCCCTCCATACCGTAGGCCAAGTCGATGTAGAGCATGCCGGTGACAAGGCTTTGCGTCTGGAGGGTGGCATGAAGGCCGCGGGCGCGCATGGCTTGGAAGGCGGCATCGGAATCGACCCGCTGGTGGGCTTCGCCCATGAGGGCGGCGACGCGGTTGCGGTCGATCTCGAAGAGGACGGGGATGACGATTTCGTTCGATGCCTCGACGGTATGCAGCATGATCTGGGTGACCGTCCCGATTTCGACCCCGTAGGCCTTGACCGGCGAGCCCGGACGCAGGCCGTTGGCTTCTCCCCGGAAGGTGGCCAGCAAGGTGATGGTATCCTTCCTGAGGGCGCCGGAGCCGAAAACGAGGACGGTGGCGCCGGCGAGGGCTGCGGCAATAAGGACAAAGAGCCCGATGGCGAAGAAGTTGGCGCGCTTGCTCATGATTGCGGTGGTTGGTGCGTTTGGTGTCAGGCGTCGCGGGCGGTGAGCTCGCCGCGCCTGAGGAAGTTGCGGATGTCCTCGTTCTCGCAGTGGTCGCGCATCTCCCTGGGATTGCCGGTGGCACCCTGGGTATGGGTGGAGACGTCGAGGAAGATCGAATTGCTGCCTATAAGGAAGATGCTCTCCAGTTCGTGGGTGACCGCGACCACGGTCATGCCGAGGCTGTCGCGCAGCTCAATGATCATCTCGTCGAGCCGGCGGGCGCTGAGCGGGTCGAGCCCGGCCGAGGGCTCGTCCAGGTAAAGCACCTCCGGGTCGAGCGCGAGAGCGCGGGCCACGCCCGCGCGCTTGGCCATGCCGCCGCTTATCTC
>CAZCRA010000407.1:0-1790 GCA_964500945.1 uncultured Verrucomicrobiales bacterium
AATTCAAAAATCAACATTCGTATATCGTCAATCCTTCCCCCCTCTCGTCAATCCTCCCCTCCACCTCGCGAAGCCTGACTTCCAACCCACAAATCCGGTGTCTTCGGCGCGGTGCAGGGTTTTTCAACAGACTCCAACAGAGCCCCTCCTCCTTTACCCTCCCCCCTCTTGAACGCCCTTACCCGCTCAGCGGTCCAACCAGGGAATGGCTTCCCCCTCCGCCCCTCCCGAGACCGTCCCAGCTGAGGCCGAACTCGCCCAAAACGCCGCGCGGCTGGCCTCCCGCCTCCTTGAAGCCGCCACCGCCTTCCAAACGGATACCGAACGCCGGGCCACCCGCCGCGTTGCCGCTCTCGTCGACGATCCCGCTCTGAAGAAGCTCGTCCTCCGCATGACAGACCTCTTCTGGCGCAGCCGCGATCCCGCCCGCATCGCCCGCGCCTGGCGCGGGATGCTTCGCGATTTCGCACCCGCCTCGCCGAAGCCCAGCATCGACACCCTTTTGCTCCAGGCCGGCGGCTTCGGCTCCCGATTCCTGCCCCACCTCGTCGTCCCCCTCGTTCGCCGTCAACTGCGGGGCGAGAGCACCCGCGTCATCCTCCCGGTCGATGGCGCTGCCTTCACCCGCTACCTGGAGGACCGCCGCTCCCAGGGGCTGCGCCTGAACGTGAATCAGCTCGGCGAGGCGATCCTCGGCGAAGAAGAAGCCGCGCGCCGCCACCAGCGCCTGCTCGACCTCCTCGACCGCCCTGACGTAAACTACGTCTCCGTCAAACTCTCCGCGATCTTCAGCCAAATCGACGTCCTCGCCTGGGACGCCACCCTCGAACACGTCGCGGAGCGCCTCCGGCCCATCTACCGCGCCGCAGCCAACGGCGGCCAATTCGTGAACCTCGACATGGAGGAATACCGCGACCTCGCACTCACCGTCGCGGCATTCCAAAAAATACTCGACGAACCCGAGTTCCACGGGCTCTCCGCCGGTCTCGTGCTCCAGGCTTACCTCCCGGAATCGATCGGCATGCTCCAAACCCTGACCGAATGGGCCATCGAACGCGTGGACCGCGGCGGGGCTCCCATCAAAATCCGACTCGTCAAAGGCGCAAACCTCGCTATGGAACGTGTCGATGCCGAGTGGCACGGCTGGCCCCAAGCCCCGTTCGAATCGAAACCCAAGACCGACGCGGCGTTCAAACGCCTGCTCGAGTTCGCTTTGCACCCCGGTCACACCCATGCCGTCCGGATCGGCGTCGGCAGCCACAACCTGTTCGATGTGGCCTTGGCCATCACCCTGGCACGGGCAAACGGCGTCGAGGATGCCATCGACATCGAAATGCTCGAAGGCATGGCCGAAGCCCTGGCCCGAGCGGTTCTTGCCGAAACAGGTAGCCTCCTCCTCTACTCGCCCCTCGTCCGGGAAACGGATTTCGGCAGCGCCATGGCCTACCTGGTCCGCCGGCTCGACGAAAATACTGCCCCGGAGAACTTCCTGACCCACTTGTTTGCCCTCAAATCCGGCTCCCAGGACTGGCGAGAGCAGGAAAAGCGCTTCCTCGAAGCCTGGGAACGACGACTCACCCTCGATACCCGCTCCCGCCGCCACGCTCCACCGGTGCCCATCGCTCAAACCGGGTTCCAGAACGAGCCCGACACCGATTGGACCCGGCCCCAAGCCCGCCAGCGCCTCGCCGCCGCCCTGGAAGCGCGAACCGAAACCGCTCTGCCGCCAAAACTCGCTCCTCCCGGCATCGCCGAAGCCCTCGACCGCGCTCGCGCCGCCCAATCCGCCT
>CAZCRA010000408.1:0-1770 GCA_964500945.1 uncultured Verrucomicrobiales bacterium
AAGGGGGAAGCGGAACCATAAACGAACGCGTGAGCGTTCCGTGGACTGCGGCAGCTAACGTGCGTAGCGGCGAGTTTCCACTCGCCGCTACGAGCCTGCCGCCCTTTTTGGACGGCCAATTGAGGATACGGTGCCCTCAAGAATCTGCACGGTTTCGCTGTCCTCAGGTTCACCGGCGAGCCACCACGCTTCGATGGCTTCTTGGAGGTTGGCTTTGAGTTCTTCCAGGGTTTCGCCTTGCGTGAAATCGTATGCTCACGCCCTGAAACGCGTCGAAAAGGAGGCTCGCATGTCGTTGGCCCGAAGCGAGTTCGGGCCCATTACGAGCCCTCAAAGGCCTGGGCGGAAGATGCGGTCCCGATTGCCGGGCGAGAACTCTGGCGCACGGCGGTTCCCAAGCGCAAACGCAGCCAACGCCGCACTTCCCAAGCCGGGAAGCTCGTGTATCCTACCTTCATGCCAACTCTCAGTGTCAAAGAACAAGTCCTGCACGCCGTCCAGCGGCTACCCGACGATGCCGACTTCCGCGATGTGAGCGAGGAAATCGCGCTGCTGGCTGCTGTGGCCGAGGCCGAGGAGGATATCCGCACCGGGCAGCTCGTCGACCACGACGCCATGAAGACCCGCGTGGAGAAATGGCTCAATGGATAAACCCACCGAGAAGATCCGCTGGACCGAACGGGCCTCCGCCGACGTCGAGGCCATCGTCCGCTATCTGAAGCGGCGCAACCCGGAAGCAGCCGCCCAGATCGGCCGCAGCATCTTCAAGCGAGTGGAGATCCTCTGGGACCATCCCGAGATCGGTGGCTATCTCGACGAATTGCGCGACCAAGGCTGGCGCAAGCTGGTCTATCGGCGCTGGAAGATCGTCTACACCTACCGCGAGCGGATCATCATCATCGGTCGCGTCTGGCCCGCCGCCATGGGCAAGGCCGACTTGACCACGCCCCTCGATCCCGGCGACGATTAAACCCCGACTCCTTTAGCCGTGACCCCGCTCCTACCAGACCTGGTTGCCACAAGGCTCCGCCTTTTTGGCCGTTCTCAAACACGATCCCCAATTCGCCCCGACCCATGAGTCAGACGTGTAACCCGTCTGGACTCTCGACCACTCGAAATCAATCTCCCATGAAACCCATCCGCATTTTCATCAGCAGTCCCGGGGACGTCGAGGAGGAGCGTGAACGGTAGCGGCTGGTGGTCCAGTCGCTGCGATGTCGCTGGGTGGGGCGCTTCCAAGTTCAAACCGTTGCTCTGGTCGCTAGGCCAAGGAAAAGGGTGTCTCCACCACCTACCGCAAACTCCTCGACCTGGAAGACGAACGATTGATGATCGCTTCCACCACCCCCAGCCCATCCCAGCCCTCACCGAAGTCCACCGCGCCGTGGTAGGCGAGAGCGGAGCGGAACCATAAACGAACGCGTGAGCGTTTCGTGGACTGCTGCAGCCTGCTGCCGCTGTGGTGGAGGCAGCCCTGCTGCCGGGCCAGGGCCATGAAGGTAGATGCGTTGCCATTGCTTTTCACCTCCTCGCCTCGCATGGTTCGATTGTGGTTGAACTCCTACCACATGTGGGTAAATTGTTACCACGCGAGACAAATCCAAGAAAGAACCTGCCTTTCGTGGTGTTTTTTCTACCGCAATGAAACCAAATCACAAAATCCTATGACCTACGGAGATTTTATAAAAAATCATCGCATCGAAGCTCGCCTCACGCTGAGGGAGTTCTGCCGCAAGATCGGAGCAGATCCCAGCAATTGGAGCAAGGTGG
>CAZCRA010000409.1:0-1753 GCA_964500945.1 uncultured Verrucomicrobiales bacterium
CGGCCAGCAGCGCGTCCCCCCTCAGCGATTCGTCAATGCGCAGGGAGGCATCCACCGGCATCAGGTAATTCCGCCCCTCAAACTCGATGCCGTGCCCGGCAAAGAAAAAGACCGCCACCTCGGCCCGGCGCGCGGCCGCATAGAACCGCTCCAGATCCGTGGTCATCCGGTCCACGGTGGCATCTGGGGTGAGGAAGGTCCTGTAACCCGAGGCCTCCATGCGGAGCTGAAACTTCCGCGCGTCGTTCACCGCGTTTCTCAGCGCGGTCCCGTGGATGTAATCCTGATTCCCAATGAAGAGACCCACGCGCTCCTGCGCCAGCAGTCCTCCAGCGCAGAGACACCAGCCAATGACGGCGCCCGCCGCCCGGATCCTCCATGACTTCCCATCGTTCACGTTCATTCTTCCTGTTCGTTGATTTGAGACACGCGGAAAATCCGGACCGCATGGCCCACGGCGTTTTCCGCACTACTTTGCCCGAAACCGGGCCGGGGTTCAATCCCAACTCCTCGCGTCATCGCCGCTGCGGCGCTCAAACCTTCCAGCACATTGTATTTTCCGGCAAGAAACTCGCTGGCTTCCCGGTCCGTGAAGGGTCGTGAACTGGCCACTGCGATGAGAAGCTCCAGCCCCTCTCCCGGTCCGGAGATCCGGAAAGCCCGTCCCGCTGCGGGGAGATGCACCCGCTCCTCAGCCGCCACCAGACGGGTCGGCAGCGCTCGGTTCGGCAAAAGCTGGGTCGTTTTTCCGAGGGAATCGATATGATAAACGCGCAAATAGGCCTCCCGGTCGGCCCACACCGTGGCCCGGAGATTTTCCGTCCAGACAAAGTGATCGCCATTCGTTTCCAAGCGCACGTCGATGCCGCCCGGAGAGTCATAACCGTCCAGGAATCCCGGTGCCGGACTCGGTCTGGGCCGGGCGGGACCCTCAGGGTCGGCCCCAGAGAAAAGTTCCCCCCGCAGGAAGGCGCCGAGTGAAGCCTCCAGCTGCTCCCCTTCGATCAACGGCTGCTGGACTGTCGAACGCCCGTTCTTCGCCAGTTCCTCGGCCACGGCCCGGCGCAGCGCGCGCTGCAGCTCGCCCAGGGGCTGGTCCAGCCCGCCGCCCGAGGCCAGCTCGCACAGGGCGCGGGTGAAAACCCCACACAGGGCGTCCAACCTGGAATGATGCACCTGATCCGCCCTCTGGTCCGCGGCACACGCGGCCAGGAAGAGCTGGTTCGGCGGCGCTTTCCTCTCCCGCATGCTGAAGTCTGGCACTGCGGCCGAGCGGGAACGCACGAACCGGACGGGGCTCTCCCAGCCCCGCGTCCCGGTCCCGGCATGACAGCAGTCAAAGACCACCACGACGTGGCGCGCTGGCACGGACGCCAGCAGGCGATGCAGGATGTCATCCGTGAACCAGGTGGCGGTGTCCGAATCCCGGTAATCATGAGTGACGAGGAGTTCATCCAATTCATCGGCCTCGTCGATCTCCGGCCCCAGGTCGTCGTGCTGCAGGCCGTGGCCGCTGTAGTAGAAAACGGCCACGTCATCCGGTTGGCAGTCCTGGATCAGGTGCTCACGGAAGGCTTCCTGCAGGCCGCGGCTGGTCACCTCCCCGTCCACGAGGGTCCGCACGGCACCGTCCCGAGCGCCGAGGCGCTGGGTCAGCAGTGCGCGCATCAGCTTCAGGTCGGTCAGTGGACCCCCCTTCAGGTCGGCCACACCGGCGCGGTTCAGGCGCTCGGGATAATCGTCGATTCCCACC
>CAZCRA010000410.1:0-1750 GCA_964500945.1 uncultured Verrucomicrobiales bacterium
GGAGGATCTTCGGTGGCCGGTGGCGGAGGCGGAGGCGCGGGCAGCGCCACTTCTTCGATCACCTCCATCGTGCGCAGGGTCCGGTCCGGGACGCGTCCGGAGTTGAACCAACGGGTGAGCACCAGCGCCAGAATGAGAAGCATGGCAGCCGCTGCCCCCCCGGCGAAGCGCAAGAGAAGACCCGCCACCGCTCCCGCCACCGGACGTCGCGCCGGTGACACGCCGGAGGTTGGATCAAATCGCGCCCGTCTCATGCTCTCCATGTCATTCCCCTACCGTCGAAACGAACACCTGAATCGCCCCGGCCAGCTTTGCCTCGTCGAGAACTTCCACCGTGGTCTCCGTCGGGGTTCGCCGGTCGGCCTGAATGATCACCGGCATGTCCGATTCCGTCGCTAAGAGCCGGGAAACCGCCGCGCGCACGCCGCCCGTCCCGATTTCCCGCCCGCCATAGAACACCCTGCCTTCGGGCGTGATTCCGATCAAAATGCTGTTTCGCTCCAGATCCCGCTGGGAGGCCGCCCGGGGCTTTTCGATATCGACCCCGGTTTCCTCCACGAACACGGTCGTGACGATGAAGAAAATCAGCAGGATGAACACGATATCGATGAGCGGCGAAATGTTGATTTCGCCAGAGCTTCCCGACGCAGGGGGTTGAAATCGATTGAAGCGGCGAGCCATGGGTCACGAAACGGCGTTGTTCGGGCGACAAAGGGTCGAATTCAGCCGGTCGAAGCCGATTCGAAGCCGGTCGAGACGGCTTTGCAGCAGGGTGCAGGCAATGAACGAGGGAACGCCGATGATCAGACCCGCCTGCGTCGTGATCAACGCTTCGGAGACCCCCCGCGAAATGGCGTCGATCGGAGCGCTGGCCGAACGGGTGGCCATGCCGTCGAAGGTCGTGAACATCCCCGACACCGTGCCCAGCAGCCCGATCAACGGCGCGGTCGCACTCAGCACGAAGGCAAATGCAATCCGGCGGGCCGGCGGCGAAAACAGCGCCTTCTCGAGTTCCTCCCACCTCTCGGGCCGGACCGGTCCGGCATCGCCAAGCCCCCGCCGCAGCCGGTCCAATGCCTCGGGCTCCGGCTCTCGCCCCCTCAGGATCCGCCGCCATTCCCTTCCGGAGAGAACCGGGGCCCCGGCCAACCGCACGCTCTGCCAAATCGACACCAACGCAAAGGCAATGCCCGCCGCCAGCGCCACCAGAGCCCAGAGCACCCAGCCTCCCTCCACCGTCAGCGCTGCGATCTCGTGCCGTAGCGCCTCCATCACGTCGCGACGTTCGGCGCCGGCTTGCCCGGACCGGCTGAGGTTGGCGTTTCCAGACCGTTCAAGAAGGCCAGACTGGTCATCTCCATCGACGAACGAATGCCTTGAACCTTCCGGCTCAGGAGGGCGTGAAGGATGAGCGCCGGAATCGCCACGATCAGGCCAAACTCGGTCGTGACCAACGCCTCCGAAATCCCAGACGCCAGCGACTTCGCATCGCCCGTTCCGAAAATGTTGATGAGTTTGAAGGTGTGAATCATGCCGGTCACGGTTCCCAAGAGCCCCAGTAGGGGCGCCGAAGCCGAGGCGATGGCGATTAGCGGCAAGCCTCGTTGCAGGCCGGGCTGTGCCCTCAGATAGGTCTCGTAAAGCGCTTCTTCGATGTCATCCCGCGTCCGGCCCCGCGCGCTTTCTTCGACACCACGCCGCAGAATCGCTCCGGCCGGATGCCGCGCTTTGCCCAGCGCCGCCAGCGCCG
>CAZCRA010000411.1:0-447 GCA_964500945.1 uncultured Verrucomicrobiales bacterium
ATGGGTTCCATTCATTGCCCTTCGCGCCCAATCCGCCGCATTTCATACAACTCCCAATCGTGCGCTCTCACGTCTAGAACCATCACCGCACGATCCGGTTCCAGGAAAAAGAAGACGCCACCTGAGTCGCTGTCCATTCGGGGCGAATCGAACGTGCCATCCATCGTGCTGTAAATATCCTGGCCGGCGAAATCCGTTTCCATACCTCCCAGAAAGACCATGTAGGTATCCGATGGCGCCGGCAGCAATTTGCCTCCGCGGCGCTGGGAGCCCGTCGTTTTTTGAAAGCTCAGCTCCTGAGGCCGGTCGGTCACCCCGATCATCCCTTCGAACCAGGGATAGGCGACCACCAACCTCGGCGAGCCCTGGATGGAACGGATCTTCCAGGTGCCGGCGATGCGAGTCTCGGCGGGCAGTTTCCGCGGTTCGGCCGCCAAGACCTCGCGC
>CAZCRA010000411.1:457-1724 GCA_964500945.1 uncultured Verrucomicrobiales bacterium
GCCGGATTCGTCGAACTCCCCGTCCTCTTCCAGCAGCGACAGTGCGTGCGCGAGATTCATCCGCCAGTCATCGATGCTCTTCCGCTCTTCGGGGTGGGCGTAATCACGCCACCACGCGACGTTCTGAGCAAGGGCGGCTGCCGGTGGGAAAAAAGCCTTCAGCTCGTCCGGCACACCGTCGCGAAAATAGAGCCGCTCGGGTTCGATGGCGACGGGTGTGGTAGCGAACCCCCAAGTGGCCGCGGGATTCTGGGTCGGCTCGTAGGGGATGCTCAGCAGTTTGCGGAACGGATCGGTGTGAAAGAATATCATCTCGCCGTGTTGAAGATTGCCGGCGAGGAGAACCACGACCGGCTGCCCCGGCACCGACCAGGATTGATCGATGATCCATTTGCCTACGGGCGGTTCCCACGTCGTTGCATTCCAAGTCCCTTCCGGATGCGACGCGGCGACTTCGTCCGCCACAAAACCGCTGGTCTCGCTGAGCTCGACGGCGCTGAAGGTGAGGATCAAACCTTCGGGCCCACCATAAAAATCCCGCAGACCGTTGGGACCCGGTTGGTCTTCGGGGTCCTGACCGAAGCCGAGGTGCTGGAGCGGGAAACCGAACGGCACTTCGCCGGGCAACTGGCCCCGTCCCTCCGGGGCCGCAACATGAGCACCCAGCAGCATGGCCGCGCCCAGGGCGCATGAGAAGAACCGGTTAGCTCGCATCATGGGGTGAAGTTTCGTGATACGATTCAACAGCCTGACGCAACGTGGCCAGCCCCTTTTCCCGGTGGGACGCCTTCACAAAAGCCGCCGCCCACACCGGCGCCGCGTCGTTCCATCCGACGATCAACCATCGATCCGGAACCTCCGGCAGCTCGGCCATCTTCACGGTCATTCCTTCGGCGTTGACGTCCTGCCACGTCAGGTCTTCGCGAGCCGGACCACGCCAATCGGCATCGCCGAGGTAGTGAGCCGCTTCGCGCCGGAAAGTGTTCCAGTCGTCGAACTTCGATTTCATCCCGATGGCCACGGCTTCGGTGATGTTTTGGTGACCGCCCACGTTCCAACGACGTTTGCCGTAAAGGAGCAGCAAATCCTGCGGCCCAAGCTCTGGCCTTGGAGGGGTGTGGGGATTGAATCGGCCCGGTAACGTGATATTCCCGCCCCCAGGGACTTGAAACACCCTCTCCGGGTTCGGCTCTCGCTGGCACGAGACCAACGCGGAACCAAGCACAGCAGCGGCCGCGATCGCCAGCAGCAGCAACCAACCTGTTTG
>CAZCRA010000412.1:0-1714 GCA_964500945.1 uncultured Verrucomicrobiales bacterium
GCCCCACGATCTGGCTCCAGTCGGCCAATCTTCCCTGGGACCACAAGGACCCAGCCGACCGCATCATCGCCGCCACCGCACTGGTTCACGGCGTAGCGGTCCTGACCAAAGATCGCGCGTTTCATCGAGTGGATTCGCCGGTGGAAGCGGTTTGGTGAGGGGTTAAAACGAGCGAACAGCGGGTGCAAAATATAGGCTTTTGTCCGAGCTGAAACGATGGCTCTGCCACGCTCTTAGCAGGCCTGGACGACCCGTTCTTTCCCCGACCAATACTCCCAGAATGGTGAAAGCTTCCAAGTCATCCAATGCGGCATCCCAAATAGGCCAGCGAAAGAACTGGGTGCCATCCTCGAAGAAGAATCCCATCGTCCGTCCACTGGCGGATGCTTCGACGCAGGGGAAGTAGGTAATTCCGATGAATGCCAGAACATTTAGAGCGGGAATATCGAGGATCTCGTCACCTTTGACTTTCGCCCCCGGATCATGAGCCCGATAGGCAGCAGGCCTGAACTCGGCGGGCTGCCAACGGAGGGTCTTGGCGGATCGTCGTTTCGCACATCCCGCGCATGCGATTGCGAACTCGTCGGCCGTGAGGCCCAAGATCAGTTGTTCCACATCGAGCAGAAGGTTCTTGCCGCTCTGCCCGTTTCCGAACGAAAAGGCGCTGGGAGAAACTTCGCCGGTCTTCTGATCTCCGGACTGCGACGCGTAGGCGGCGTAAAGTAAGCTCGGCAACAAGGCTAGCGGATGGTTTCCATCCCCGAACTCAACCGCCTTGAGGATGGCTTTGCGGAACGTCGAGGCGGTCGTTCTAATCACCGCGCCGTGCCGAAGAGGCTTCCGAGGATCATTGACGAGGGATTGCAGGTTGGTCGTAAGCGATCCACTCCAATTTTCGGGAAGGTTCGAGTCCAGGATGATTGATGGGCTCCCAGTAGTCGGCGACCAAGACAAACGTGGCTTGTTATCAGGCCAACTGAGCGTAAGGAGCTTTAGAAGCCCGAGTGAGGCGAGGAAGTCGCGCGGATTGTCTTCGCGGAGGGCAGGGAGGTCGAGGATGTGGCTCATTTTGGTGAGGAGCGGGCGCTTTCGAATTGGTCGGCGAGGCGGAGGAGGGTTTCGAGGTAGGGGAGGCCCCACCATCCGAAGCGGCGGGTGAGGTTCCAGAACCGTTCCGCCACGCCGGAATCGATGGCTGCCAGGGGCGCGTCCGGGGCGGTGAAGGTGCGTCGCTCTTGCCCGGCCATGAACTCGAAGGCCTCGGGTTGCGGGTCCAGCACCACCGGTGCCAGGGCCCGGCAGCGGCCGTGATGGGAGGCGATGAGGTGGAGGATGAGATCCCGCTCCCGGTGATTCTCGACCTCCGGGATCCGTGCGGCGGCGAGGGTGGAAAGCAGCTCGTGGCGGAATCCTTTAGGCAGCTCGGACAGCCTCAGGAAGTAGCGTTCTTCGGCTCGGGTGCGTCGTCCGCTCTTGGCGAGCCGGTTCGGCCTGGTGGCCACCGCCCAGAGAGCGCAGCCGTGGAGCAGCGCCTGGAACCGGGGATCAAGCTTGCCGAGATCATGCCAGCGGGCGGCGATGGTGATGGCATCAGGCAAATTTTCCTTTAGTCCAGCCGCGTTGGATGCGGCCCGCGTCGCGACGGCGTTCTGGTGGGCGTCGAGGGACTGCGCTTCCTCGGCCTCGTTCCCTTGGCGGCCGAGGTCGGCTGGAT
>CAZCRA010000413.1:0-1392 GCA_964500945.1 uncultured Verrucomicrobiales bacterium
GGACTGGGAGGCGGTCCGGGCGCGGCACACGGCTTGGACGCGCGAAGCGTGGGGAACTCCGGAATGGGTTCCGGTGAGTACCACGGGATGGGAAGAAGGGGTGTTCATCTCCGCGGACGGGAAGGACCTTTATTACATCTACACCAACTTTGATGTTTTCAGGACTGGTATGGAGGGAAAGGTTTACCTCAGCGGGCCGAATCTGGATCCGAACAAATCGGCGACCCATCCGAAAAATCCGGCATTGCATTCGGCTGGGGTATATCCGCGGGCCGACCATTTTCACGTGCGTTTAGAGGGGGAGGACTGGGGCGAACCAAGGCCGCATCCGTTGACTTTGGAAGGCGGATCAATCGGAGGCATTCACCTGGTGGAGATGAAAACCGAAGGTAAAACCTACGCCTATTTCATGCACGGGTTTGACGACGGGCGGATTGAGATCGAGGACATTGGCTATGCGGTTCTGGACCACAAAACGGGGACTTGGGGAAAGAAAATAAAGATCGATGCGGTCAGCAGCCTGGAGCACGTGGATTCAGATCCATACGTGACGCCGGATAACTCCGAGTTGTTTTTCTGGAGCGACCGCCCGGAAGCGCGCTTCAAAGGGAAGAACATTTACCGCTCGCGGAAAACGAACGGCGAGTGGGGGAAGCCGGAGTTGCTGGCAGCCCCGATCAACAGCGATGGCGAAGACATGCAGACCTTTCTGTTTGAGGGATATCTTTATTTCGCGCAGTCGCCCCCTGAAGATTCGAATATGGGCAATATCGCCATTTTCCGCTCCCGACGCCTTGGTGAAAACCGCTGGGGAAAGCCCGAACCAGTGATTTATACCTCGGTCGGCGCGGTGGGCGAACCCACCATCACCGCCGACGGGGAATACCTCTATTTTGAACAAATCTTCTGGGATGGGCAAAATTTCAACCCAGACATCATGCGGGTTCGGCGCGCCCGCTAAGGGAGCGAGGCGACGCGATTGGACGAGCAACCGCCTCCTTCCACCCCGGGGCCTGAAAGAGCGGTATTATGTCGGATTCCCCTGCGGACCACGGTCTTACCATCGTCATCATATCTTGGAACACCCGGGATTTGCTACTGGATTGCCTGGGTTCGGTTTTTGCCTCGGGCGGGCGTCACCCGGTCGAGGTAATCGTTGTAGACAATCATTCGTCCGACGGAAGCGCGGCCGCGGTCCGGTCGCGGTTTCCACAGGCGCGCGTCATCGAAAACCGCGAGAATGTAGGATTCGCCCGTGCGAATAACCAGGCTATCCGGGAGTCATCGATGCCTTATATCCTCCTGCTCAATTCGGACACGCTGATCGAGGACCATGGGCTTCTCGACCAGATGGTCGAATACTTGGAGGCAAACCCGAAGGTCGGCGCGGCC
>CAZCRA010000413.1:1402-1689 GCA_964500945.1 uncultured Verrucomicrobiales bacterium
GGTATTTCCAGACGGTTCGCACCAGGTTGGGGACGCCGGTTACGAACCGACACTGGTCCACGTGGCAAACCATATGTTTTTTCTCTCTCGGATTTGGCCGGAGCGCTTTAAGGGCGTCTTTCTTTCCGGCCGCAGGGTGCTAAAGCGGACGCAACCCTTGCCGGTGGACTGGGTGATGGGAGCTTTTTTCGTGGTACGTCGGAACATTCTGGACAAGGTTGGGCTGCTGGATGAAAGGATATTCATGTATGCGGAAGACATCGAGTGGGGGTGTCGGATGCGGCGGT
>CAZCRA010000414.1:0-1675 GCA_964500945.1 uncultured Verrucomicrobiales bacterium
CCTCGCGGTTCCGCTACGAGGGGGTGCCTCCTGCGCGCCGGGTTGTAGAGGAACGACACGCGGATGTTCCCACCCGGGATGCCGCCTTCGGCATGGACGTCTGGAGGGAGCTCGGCGAAGCGATAATCCGGGCCACCGGCGTCGCGGATGGCGGCGATGAGGCCCTCGAGGACACGCGAGCCGCTGACTTCGCGGCTGGCCCAGCCGTTTTCGATGCTGTCATTGTCGTGGACCTCGGGCAGGGCCAGCACGTCCGGTGTGGCCATGACCTCGACGATTTCCCGGCCTGCTTGTTCGATGCGGTCCGCATCGTCCGGGGCGAGATTTTCGACGTTGTAGGCCGCGACGAGCAGGCGAGCCGGATCCGAGGGGATTTCGGGGAGTTCGATCGGTGGAGGAGGCTGAGGGAGGCGTCGCAGGTTCCCTTCGAGCAGCAGGGTGGGCTGGCCCTCGGTGAGATCGAGGACGCCGGTGGAGCTTTCGATCATGGAGCCGACGCGGAGGCCGCCCGGCAGCAGCTTGGTCGCGGCGTTCAGCGGGATCTGAATGCGCTCTGGGTTTTGGTCGAACTGATAGGCGTTGGCCCAGTTTCGATCGCGGGAGGGCCGGGCCGTGACGGTGATGCCGCCGACGGCGTTGGATTCGGTGGTGTCGGGAACAACGGTCACTACCGGGTCACCGGAGCGAAAATAGAGGCCGGTCACCCGGCATTGCGGCAGGCTCACGCGCATGAATTCGTAGGGCTCGTAGAAGTTGAAGGCAGCGCGGAAGGACTCATCCGGGGGAAGGGCACCGGCTTCGTGGGCCAGCGCGAGGGCTTCCGGGAGGCGCACCCGGCCGAGCCGAACGATTTGGGAGGCGGAGCGAACGACGAGTTCGGTGACGGGTTCGAAGCCTTCCTTGGTGTATTCCTGGACGACGCCGTGCACGCGGATGCGTTCCCCGGCTTGCGGCAGGGGTTTACCCTCTTCCCGGCAGTAGATGAGCAGTGCGCTGGATCCCGCATGATCGTCCGGGATGGATTCAGCTTGGATGACGACCCTCGAATCGAGTTGAGCGGTGACGATCCCGGTCGTGGCGACGGTCAAATCCTCGAGCGGTGAGCGATCGCCACTGCCCTGGATTTCGGGGATGGTGTGAAAGGGAGGTTCGTCGGCGGCCAAAAAATCCGGCGACGTCAGGACGAGGGCCGAGGCCAGGAGGGCAATCGCGCGAGTCACGGTCTTTCGCTAACGAGGGGAAGAGCGGGAGGCAAGTCCGATTTTCGGGGAGGGGACGGCAAACGGGACGTCTCGTCAGGACTGGGCGGCTTTCAGGTAACGGGCGCCTTTGGCGAGCCGCCGGAGCGCGGTGAAGGCGGAGCCGATGGCGACGATGAGCAGAGCGGCCTGTGGAAGGGTCAGCGGTGCAGCGTTCCAGTTCTGGGGGATGATCATGGCTAGCACGGCGGCGATGGTGATGACGGTCATGCGGTGAGGTTTGGCCATCGGACCGCAGAAATCCTGGGGCGCACTCGCCGCGACGAGCTGGGTCCGGACGTAGGCGGTCAAGACGGAGGTGAGGGCAGCTGCCCAGCCCAGGTGCGGGCAGGAGTGAAGGGCCCAGCCGAAGCCGATCAGGGTCGCGGCATCCGAGACGCGGTCGGGGACTTCATTGTAAAGTGCACCCACGGGTG
>CAZCRA010000415.1:0-1667 GCA_964500945.1 uncultured Verrucomicrobiales bacterium
GGTCATCAGTCGATCGCTGCAGTTTCGACTTCGCGAACTGGCGATGAATAGGCAATCCCCTCGCGCGGAAGGCGCTCAAACTGATCGAGAATTTCACCGCCGATGGAATAGGCGGTGCCACGAAGCATGTCGTCATCAAACTCGAGGAGATGGACATGGTGCACCGCCATGACGAGCCCTGGTGGTTGTAGGTACCAGCGGGTGGGGTCCGGGGTTCTCTGGGGAACTCCGGCACCGCCATCGCCGATGTAAACCACGCCTTCGGGGTGTTGCGCGTTGTTGAGAATCGGCACCGTCCGCTTGAGAGCGTGGTCATGCGATTCCAGTGCGAGATCAATCCGGGACCTTTCGAAATGGGGAACCCAGAATTGCCGACGATTGGCACCGTCTGCGAAACCCCGCACGCTGGGCCACGAGGGGCGGTGGTAGGACGCCAGAAGCCAGCGAGTCTCGGGGCGGCTTGTCTCCAGCGTTTGTTTGAGCCACCGGCGCTGGCTGCCCCCGAGACTGATCTCGGTGTTGAGGGTCACAAGGTGGACCCGCGGGGTCAGCCGGGTCAGGTAGTAGTAGCGGCCGGACTGTTCCGGCCACCAGAAAACCTCTTCAAATCCGATGTCACGATCATGATTGCCGCGCGCGGGAACGATCGGCAGTAATCGGCCGCTCTGCGTCGTGGTCAGCTCGTGATCAGTCAGATAAGGGTCAAAATACCGCCACTGCGCGAGCTGCGTGTAGTCGCCGCCATGAATCAGCCCGAGGATTTCGGGATGCCCTTCGAAAAGTCCTGCCATCCGGCGGTTGATGGCTCGGCGGTCTTGGTGGAAATAGGGCTCGGAACTGCCGATTCGTGAGTCGCCACCGAAGAGCATTTTAATCGGACGGTCGTCGTCGGGAGCGGTACGAAAGTGATATTCACGGGACCGCTCCTCGCCACCGGCAACGGTCAAATAGTAGGTTGTATCCGGTTTCAGGTCGGCGAGATGAACGTGGTGAAAGTGCGACGGGCGCACTCCCCACTCGATGTCCGTGCGGTTTAGGGAAAATTCACCTGTCCGGGTCGGAGCAAAAGATTTTTCGTAATCGCCGATCCTACCGCGCCGCGGCTGCTCATCAAGGTAAAGCCGGTGTTCAACGCCTGGGAGGTCGGTAGTCCAGGACACCACAGCCTGGTGTTGCGGCTCTTCGACCCAGGTCACGCGAACGTGACGCGGCTCAGCGGTGAGCGGTTGCCGGTTCCAGCCTTCGACGAGGGTGAGCTCAACGGCCAGCGCCCGCTCATCCGTGTTTTCCTCATCAGTGAAACCGTGAAGGGATGCGGCGAGGACGTTCCGTCCCGGTTTCACATGAGTCTTGTCGATATGGAAGCCTGTTTTCAGACGCAGGCGAGGGGCACTAACGGCTTCGGTTTCGTGGGCGATAGGGCCACGGGGCATGGATGGCGTGCGGCCGATCTCATGCCCGTTCAAATAAAATACGGCTCCATCTTTAGCGATGAAATTGAGGATGAGGCGGCTGTCTTCATCGATTTCAGCCGGCAGCGAGAATTCGGTTCGAAGGTAGGCGGTGCGCCCACCGGGCCGCAGCTGCGTTCCCGGTTCCTCGAAGCCGTAGCGTTTCAGAGTGGCCTGGTGGGATACGATCGGCGTCGTCGTCTGCCACATGGTGTC
>CAZCRA010000416.1:0-1661 GCA_964500945.1 uncultured Verrucomicrobiales bacterium
TCGATCCGAGCGATGAGCGGACCGAGGAGGTCCGTGATGCGCGGGGGCGTGCCGGGGACGTCGAGCAAGAGCTTTTCCGCCGGGTAATCCTGGAGCGGGGTGCCGGGAGCCGGGTGTTCTTCCAAACCGAAGACCTTGCGCAAGTGGGCGGTGGTGGCGCCTTCGAGCCGGAGCGGGATGATGTGAATGCCGGGATCGATCTCTTGCCGTTCGGCGGCGTAGCGGATCTCTCGGGTGACCCAGGCGGAGTTCGCGGCGGCTTCGCTGACCACGACGAGGACGCGGTCCGATTCGTCGAGGAACGCCTGGATCTGGCGGACATTTACTCGGTCATCACCTACTACCTGCGGCGTCGCGACGAAGTGGACCGCTACTTGGCCGAACGCCGTGCTGATGGACATCGTATTCGCCAGGAAATGGAGCGACGCTTTGATCCCAACGGAATTCGCGAACGGCTCCTCGCTCGGCACGCCAAGCTTGCCTCGGAATGATCCGCTTCCTGGCCGACGAGAATTTCAACGGTCGAGTCGTCCGCGCTGCAAGAAAAAGCAACTCAACTGTGATGGCTGAGGCCCAATGACGCGCCCCGGGCCAAACTGCCCGGAAACCCGTGATTCATGGCTCGGCATCGATGGAGGGGCCCCTGCAACGCGCGTGGCGGTGCATTTCGCGCGTGTGGGGCGGTAGCGAGATGAAATGGGGATAGAGCAAACGCATGTTTGCTCTATCCCTGATGTTCTGTCCCCGATGCTCCTTCTTCCATCGCGCTTGGAGAAACGTGGAATGGACTTCAGTCGCCCGGCGCTCCCGGCAGCAGAAAACTGGGTCTGGGCTACCGATGTCGAACAGCGGTTGCCGAAACATGAGCCGGATGACAGAATGATGCCATGAGCATCGAGACGATGGAACGGGAGATCGCCGAGCTGAAGCAACGTCTGGAGCGGGTTGAGGCAAAAGTTGAGAACGCGCCGCCCGGGGCTTGGCGGGCGTTGATTGGTTCGCAAAAAGACGATGAGCTTTTCCGCGAGGCGGTGCGCCTCGGTGCGGAGTGGCGAGCGCAGGCCAGTGCCGAAGGAAAGTGACCCCAGTGTTTGCCGTCCTCGATACCAACCACGTTACCGCGTTGGTCGCGGGCGGATCGCTCGCCCTGAAGCTGAGTCGGCGGGCCACGGAGTCTGACGCAGACCTTTTCACCACGATCAGCACGGCCCAGGAGGTCAGCCAAGGATGGCTGGCGGCGATCAATCGAGAACAAGCGGGGCCGGATCAAGTTTTCGGCTATTCGAGATTTCAGTCTGCGCTGAAGGACTTCAACAAAATCACGATACTGGGTTTTCACGAGGACGATTCCCGGACTTTTGGGAAGCTGCGCAAGCTCCTCCCGCGATCCGGCACGATGGATCTCAAGATCGCCTCGATCTGCCTCGCGCACGATGCGCTGTTACTCACCCGCAACCTGCGCGACTTTAACCAGGTTCCCGGCCTTCGCGTTGAGAAGTGGCTGGACTGAACTCACGAGGCAATGGATGCCAGGCATTTCTCACATGGACAGGAATGGCACGGGATTAGCGACTGGTCACCGTGATTGTTCTCCGTAGGACGGGCATTCTTGCCTGTCCCTGTGCGCCAAGGGCGCACGAAGAAATGGAAGCCGGGAGGCT
>CAZCRA010000417.1:0-1620 GCA_964500945.1 uncultured Verrucomicrobiales bacterium
CTGCTCACTTTTCCAACTCTGCCCTCTCGAAGCAAAGCAGAGATCACGCCGTATCGAGGAGAAGGCGGACGCCCTCCGCCTTCCCGACTCCCGTCTCCAGACTTCTGTCCCCTGTCCCCTGATTCCTGATCAAACCAGCGGCAGATCCAATTGCCCCGGATGCTCCCGCATTGAGCTGGCGGCAAACTCGAAGAGGAGCGCCTGCAGCTCTTCCGGACGCTCCGGGTCGTAGCCGACGAGCGGCTCCGTCACGCCGAGCCCCTCCCCCAGCCCGGCCATCTTCCGGGCGGCGGCGCGGACGCGTTTCTTCAGCTCGGCGGGCTGCCGCACGCGGACGTGTTCGCCAAAACTGAGGACCCAGCGGTCGAACTCCTCGAGGGCGCCGAGCCGGAGTTTCAGAACGAGGCCGCCATCCGGCTTCTCCTCGATCTCCTGGGAGTCGTGCCAGTGCCGCTCGCGGACGAGCTGTGCCCCGAAGCTGTCGAATTCCAGGACCACACGATGGTCGCCGACCCCCTCGAAAACCCCGAAGGAGTTGGCCAGGAGCTCGGCGGGAGAGAAATCGGCCGGGCGGTCAAAGGGCTCGCCGGTCTCGAGGATTTTCTGGATCCGGCCGAGGACAAAGGTCCGGACGGCCCGCCGCCGGATGTCCTTACCAAATAAATACCACTGGTTGTTGATGCAGGCGAGGTGCAACGGCTGGACCGTCCGCTGTTCCGCCCGGGTGCTGTTCAACTTCCGGTAGAGGAACTTCAGCGTTTTCTGGTCGAGGAGCGCGTGCATGATCGCGTCGTAGATCTCGAGCCGGGTGATCGCCCGTCCGGTGTGGGAGAAGGTCACATACTGCTTCAGGTCGACCGGCGAAAACGTGACCAGGTCCTGCATCTGCTCCGCGAGGTGGAGGAAGGCCGTCTGCAGCGGACCCTCGAACGGCGTCCCCCGGTACTGGGCAAGCGCCTGGTGCGAAACGAAGAGCGCCAGCGCCGCCCCTTCCGGGATCTGCAGGAACGGAATCGTCGAGAAATCCTTGTGCGTGTAAAAGTAGCCATTCGCCTCCGCGTCCCACTCGACCGGGAACCCCATGTCCTCCCGCATCGTCCGGAGATCCCGCTGGATCGTCTTCGTCGACACCTCCAGCTTCGAGCCGAGCGTCGTCGCATTCGGGTAACGCCCCTGCAGCAGCTCTTTGTGGATCGCCATCAGGCGCCGCAGCGCCGGCCGCGAGACCGTCGTGGTGGCTTTCGGTGATTTCGCCATATCCACCTTCCTAGCAAAACCCACCGGGTGGGACAAGAACCGTCCTATGGGGCGTTTAAACAGTCGAAATCCCCAACCCGTAGGGCCCCTTGCTCGCCGAAGATCCTGCCATGTCACGCCGTCCCCGTCGCGCCGAAGCCTCGTGCGAAGGCGAAAGCCCCGGTGGAGGCGGAAGCGAAGTCGAAGGGCCAAGCGCGCCTCCCCCATAGAAACACGCAACTCCATCCCCCGGATCGCCGCCCTACCGGATCCCCGCCCCCGGGCGAAGACCGGATTTGCACCCGGCCCCGATCTTCAGAAAGAATCCGTTCCCATGAACCCCCTGAAGCTCCCCCCGACCTATTTCCTGCTCACGGTCCTCGC
>CAZCRA010000418.1:0-1616 GCA_964500945.1 uncultured Verrucomicrobiales bacterium
GATCGGATGTGGGTGGTTTGGAGGAACGGCAAGGAACGGCCATGTTTTCCGCCCTTCGAGCGTTCGGCAGGCTCGCGCCAGGCAAGGCTCAGCGCCCCATCTGCAGATTTTCGCAGATTTTCGTAGATGGGTAGGGGAGAGCGAAGGGCACCGGGTTGGAAAGTTGCTCTAAGGCGGTCTTGGCGAAGAGGAAGTTGGAGAGGTGCTGGTAGCTGATTTGCCAGAGGCGGTGATTGGTGATCTGCCAATCCCAGTCGAAAGCATCCGGCTTGTGTTGGCGGCATCGGCGATCAACTGGGAGCGGGCTTTCTCGAGGTCGTGCTGGGCACCGGCGAGGAGACCGAAAAGGAACTCTTGGCCAGTTAAAGAAACGGAGCCTTCCTCGCTGGGGACTTCAACGTGAACGTTGTGTTCGGGTTCTTCGCCGTTGATGTTTGACTTGCTCTCGGTCTCTTCAATCTCTCGCTCGATACGCTTGAGACAGGCGCTGTGGTCGCGCATGGCAAAAGCCAGGGTTTTTGCTCGGCAACGTGGCGAAAGATGATGTCTCTCAAGTGCTGGAGCGGAACAATCGGCATGTTTGTGGTTTCTTCACTGAAGTCGTCCGGAAAGTGAAAAATGGGACGCTGATTTTAGTGATAGCGGCAGGTGTCGTTTCGTTGATGGACGCTTATTTTCTGGGAAGATGCGTGGTCCGGCGCCGATAGGTCCGTGCAGGGATACAAGCTATGGCGGACAGGTGCAGGACTGATTCGCACGGATGATACCGGAAGTGAGATGCGTTCGAGGTGACTCAGGTGTCTCCCTACTTTCCCAGGTCGAAATTGTTGCGGCAGCTGACGAACTCGATATTCGGCTTGCCGGGAAGCAGAATTTCCAGAAAATGGAAGCATGAAAACGACAATTGATATTCCCGAAGGAGAACTAAAGGATGCCATGCGATTCACAGGCGCTTCGACAAAGAAGGACGCGGTGGTCAGGGCGTTGGTGGATTTCAATCGCCGCAAGCGGATGGCCGATTTGGTCAAGCACTCTGGAACCTTCACTCAGATGGATTCCAACGAAGCGATCGAAGAGCGGGATGCGAGGCGGATGAAAGAAGTTTTTGGCGGAGACTTTGGGCTTTCTTCATCTGTGGCGGAGGTGGTTCAAAAGTGATTTCGCCCGAGCGCAAAGCGTTATGAAGTTGGTCGATACCTCGTCTTGGATCCAGCAGTTAAGGAAAGGGGGGCTGCTGGAGGTGCGTTGGCGCGTCGAACAACTTTTGCTCAGCGGCGAGGCTGCGTGGTGCGCCCCAGTACGGCTCGAGCTTTGGAGCGGAGTGGGGCGTGATCCTGAGCGCAAGATTCTCCGGAAGTACGCCCAGGTGTTGCCGGACATTCCCGTTACGGAAAAAACATGGGATCTGGCGGAGGCGTTGGCGGAACGGGGACGGTCCGACGGCTTGCGGGCGCCCGCGATGGACATTCTTATTGCCGCTTGCGCCCGTTCCCACGATCTGGAGATCGAGCACAATGACTCTCATTTCGACTGGTTGATGAAGATTTGAATGTAGCGCATGGACGAAGCTTTGTTTCAAGAAAATCGCTACCGTGCCGAGCCAAAGGCGATTTCAT
>CAZCRA010000419.1:0-1613 GCA_964500945.1 uncultured Verrucomicrobiales bacterium
CCGCCCCCAACCGCAGAGCCGCACTCGCCCGCGGCCAGAAACGCAGGTGCAGCATAGCCTCGCCGCAGGTGAGCGTGAGGCACCGCCTTCGCAGCGACTGCGAGGCGAGCCGCCAGTTCAGTTTGGTCGGCCGCTGGGTTCTGTTTGCGTGGTCCACCACCCGAAAGGTGGAAACATCTGTCCGAACCCCTAGCTATGAAGCCCCCGACCCACTCCTCCTTAATCCTACCGATTTGTACGACTGCATCCGGTGAGAATGCCAAATCATCCAAGACAAATGTCCCGGTTCTCTTGGTTGAATGAAGAACCCTCTCGAAAGCATCGTTAACGTATCCGCCGAATGCAGCGGCGCTGAAAAAGAGCCGAATCACCGCCGCAAGGCGGCCTTCACGTTTCGGCTGACCGGGATCCACCAGCGGGAAGCGCCCGGGGCGACGCATCATCGGCAGTCACATCCTGCCCGGCGGGACTCCCGCAGCGAGCGTAGTCAAAGCTCCCCGCCGCTCGATTTTCCTGATACTGGAATACACTAATGATAAATCTTCCCGAATCACGCATTCTCTCGATCCTCCGGCCCGGCGATCTGTTGCGCTTTGTCTTCCGGCCCGCCCGCAAGGGACAGGTGCGATTTCATCTGGAGGGAGCCGCCGCCTCCGATAAGGACAACGCCCTCATGTCCCAGCGCCTGTCCCTCGTTCTGGGCGAGCTGCGCTCCATCGGCTATCAGTTCGACGACGCCGGGCCAGTCCCCGGGCACGGGGCGAAGACGGATGGTGGCGAGTCCGTTTTGGTGGCACTCCGCCCGCAGGTTCTTTCCGGCGGGCCGGTGCACATGAGCCGCCTCGGTTTCGGTGCGGCGGAGCCGTCGCCAGACTCCGAATGGTCCGTTTGCATGCCGGATTTTCCCCCGTCGGATGAAGCGCCGGTCACGGACTCGCTGCTTGGCTTGATCGCGTTGGTGCCGGATTTGGAGTGCTTGGAGATGGAGTTCGTCCGCACGGAACTACCGCCTGAAGCCGTCAAGCCTCTGGAAAATGCCTTGAATCTCCAAATGGTGGCGCAGGGGATGGTGGCACACGCCAGACCGTCTTTGGTGCAGTCGTTTTTGGCTTTCTGGCTCTGGCATCGCAGCGGGTGGACACTCACGGTGCGGACGCGCTTTCCGGACGGAGTCGATCTGCCGGTCGCTTCGCTCGAAATGATCGGTCGCGACTTATTCCGCTGCGAGTGCGAGCTGCTCGCGGAGGAGGGTGTCGCGGAGGGGGCCAACGCCATTGACCTGGGATGCAAGTTTCCCCGTGGCTGGCAGTTTCCGCCCTTCCTGCCGCGTCCCGACGCTGCCGATGTGCTCGCGGCTTCGCGCCTGCTCAATGCCTCCCTCCCGAAACTTCCGGCCAAGGGCTTGAAGATCGGCACCGCGGAAGGCCGGGCGGTGCGGCTCCCGACCGAGTCGCGCGACCGGCACACCTACATCGTCGGGGGCACCGGCACCGGTAAGACAACTCTGATGAAGCGTATGATCTGCGAGGACATCAAGCGCGGCGAAGGCGTCGTCCTGCTCGATCCGCACGGCGATCTCTACCAGTCGGTCCTCGAATCGATCCCCGCGTCCC
>CAZCRA010000420.1:0-1595 GCA_964500945.1 uncultured Verrucomicrobiales bacterium
TCCCGAAAGTCCATCGCGGCGCGATTCCGTTTCCTGCCCACCGGCCAGCCCTTCGTCGCCGTCGGCAGCCACTTTAAATCGAAACGCGGCGACGCCTCACCGTGGGACAGCGTGCAGAAAGCCAGCCGCCTCCGCACCCGTCAGTCCGCCCTCTTCCCCACCGCTGAGCAGCGGCGCGGTCAGGCGTTGGCGTTGCGAAACGAGGTCGAAACGCTTCGGCGCGAATCGCCCGGCCTTCCCGTCATCCTGCTGGGGGATTTCAATGACCACGCGAAATCCGTCCCGCTGCGCGTCCTGTCCGAAAGCGATCTGCTCGTCAATCTCACCGATTCCCTCCCACCCGAAGCGCAGTTCACTCATCGCTACGACGGAAACCTCCAGGCCCTCGACCACATCCTCGTCACCACCGAACTCGCCCGGGATGCCCGTTACTTCATCGCTCACTTGAACTCACCCAACCTCGAAATCCCGAACGACAGCCCACCCCGGGTCAGCGACCACGATCCCGTCATCGCGTCCCTCAAACTCCCGGCTCCCTGAATCCCGAGTTTCCATCCGGTCAACTGAACTCCGAACACCCCTCAGCTCTCCCGGAACCGTCCAACCTCAAATCGGTCCGGCGTGTCGACAAGTGGCTGCCCGAATTCCTTCGCCACCACGGCGGGAACCCGGCCTCTCTCCGACACCTATCGCTCCCGCTCCTCCAGGCCGCCATCCAGCACAAAAACGTCCACTGGCCCCGACTCATCGCCCGCTTTGTCCGCGGTGCCGACGTCCTCGATGTCGGCTGCGGCCGAAGCCTCTACGCGGTCGGTTTCCTCTTCGCCGGCGCGCGATCCTACACCGGTGTCGATCCCACCCTCGATCTCGACGCAGGCGGTCTGAAAGACTCCAGCGGACTCCATGGCGTCTATAAGACAACTCCCTGGACGCCGCGCACCCTCATGGAGCGCCTTCCAAACCTCACTTACCTCTCCGGCACCACCGCCGACCTGCCGCCCGGTTCCCAGTTCGATCTACTCGCGATGCACAACGTCACCGAGCACCTCATGGAAATCGAAAGCGATTTCGCCGAGTTCGCCTCCCTCATCCGGCCGGGCGGCCGCATCGCCTTCCGCCATCCCAACTTCTACGCCTGGGGCGGCCATCACATGCGCCCACGCAACCTGAAAGAAATCGTCCCCGGCGATCCCGAACAGGCCAAATACATGGACTGGGCCCACCTCGAGCCCCGGCCCAACTGGCCCGCCAAAATCGCCAAACGACAAAACCGGATCCGCCTGACCGCCCTCCAGCAGCTCACCGAAAGGCACTTCGACATCGAGATCTGGGACCCACGCCCCACCCTCCCGGACGAAGGCGCCTCCCGTTGGAACGACGCCGTCCTCGAAAGGCACCCCGGATTCTCGCGCCACGAACTCCTCACCCAGGCCGTCGTCTGCGTCGCGCGCAAACCCATTTCCTGACCCCGGCGAGTTTGCTGTCAGAACCGGCAAGCCTTCACCGTTAAAAATGCGAAACCGGACTGCCCGACGATGATGGGGACCTCTAAAAACCAGCGTGAGCCGCGAGCCAAGCCCTGGGCGTCAGGGCGC
>CAZCRA010000421.1:0-790 GCA_964500945.1 uncultured Verrucomicrobiales bacterium
GCTTTGTCGGACTGAATGTCACTGCCCCGCATAAGGAAATGGTCTGCCGCGCCGCCGACGAGGTGTCGCAACTGTCGGCGAAACTGAACGCCGCCAACACGCTGACCTTTGCCGAAGCGGTCTGGGCCGCCGACAATACCGATGTCGAGGGCTTTGCCCAGAAGCGGATCAAGGAACAAAAGAGTTCCGTCGGAGAGCAGATAGCTTCGCCGTCCGTCCTCCTGCCCCTTGAACCGGCGCTGAAAATGCTGATTGTCCTTCGGCGTCAGAAGCGACGCTTCTTCTTCATCCACCAGGTCTCCGTCAGCGTTTTCGCTCGCGTTTCTGGAGAAGAGAACCGGATCAAAATCAAAACGCCCATGGTCGGTCTTGGCGTTCAGCGAGAAGTTTGCCGCATAGGCAATCCGGACACGCTCGAGAAACCCGTCTGCCTCGATCCCTGCTCCAATCTCGTCGCCGAGAGTCGCACGAAGATCGGCAAAGGCCGCCCGGCGCTCGTCGGGATCATCAGCAGCATTGACTAAGAGCGCGGCCTGGAGAGCCGAGTAGATCGGTTCGGGAATTCTCCCGACCTTTCCACCTTCGCGCACGCGCGCACCGGCGATATCGGCGCGAACCGGGAGACCGCCGCGGCGGACCCATTTTGTATCGACCTTGATTGTTCCATCGGCGAGCGACCCGCCTGAGTTGAGCTGCAACGTCAACGGCGTGGTCGGGGGAAGCCCGATAGCAAAGGCATCGGCCTCATCAAGCTGCGCGACGATCTCTGGCGGAAGGACAATTCCGTCCT
>CAZCRA010000421.1:800-1561 GCA_964500945.1 uncultured Verrucomicrobiales bacterium
ATCCGGCTCTCATCGTCGAGAGCCCGGGCGAGTGCAAGAGAAGCCTGACCAGCTTGAGGCGCAAACCTCGGCCACTCCGAAACCGGAACCATTTCGGTGGAAGCCCGACGGAATAGTCCGCCGGGCTGTTCGCGCAGCAGGGCAATGGTCTCTCCGCCATTCTCATGGGCCGTGGCAATGAACTTTGTCGTCACCATCGGTCATTCCAGTTGCGCCCCCGGCCTCGCCCAAAATAAGGGTGAGCGATTGATGTGCGTCGGTGAATGATGCCTGCGAATTTGCCTTCCCAACCCGGGCTCGCGGGAATGTGTGATTCAAATTCGAAGTCTGCCCGACCACTGGTCGTGCGCAGTCCTCGTAGCCCTCCGCCACCGTCATACTCCTTTGAATAGAGCTTGGGGGCGATTGGATCGCTGTCGCTCCAGAACCGGCATGACCCGTTGTCGCTCCACTCGGAAATCCGCAGATCACCTATCTGCATGATGATGGAAGAAGACTGAGCAGGCCCTCCCCGGATTATCCCGTATTCTGGCCGTTCGCCGCTCTGTCGGATGAGGTCCTCAATCCTGTTGCGTGCCCGGATTCCGAGGGCAGGCCAAGCATCCGTGACCAGGCCTTCGTCGAGATAAGCCATCCAGAATTTCTCGCGTTGGGCCCACTGATCGGGCCGGTCGGTTGTTTTCGCGATGGCGCGGAAAAACTCGCGCATGGCGACTTCGGTAAGCCAGCGCTTGAAAACCTGGGTTACTTCGCGCGCCTTT
>CAZCRA010000422.1:0-1549 GCA_964500945.1 uncultured Verrucomicrobiales bacterium
TCTTCGCCCTGTGGCGGAAACGGGGGCTGGGGTGGTCGGCGGCGATGGCCGCGTCGGGCGGCAGTTCGTCGAGTTCTTGAACGGATGACTCAGGCATGGCTTCAATGGCTTCTCAGGTTCGGGTTCAGGGTGCGTCCCCGGACCTCCGGGGAGCCTTCCTGCCTCTTCGCCGTGCCCTCTGTTGTCGCGCCGTTTTTCCCTCCATTTTAAGAGGCGAGCGGATCTCTATGATTAATGAGGTTGCAATAGATCAAGTCTTGCTTGAACTAATGCGACCCATTTAATCATTCTGCTTGCGGTTGTTTATGCTGGCCCCTATTGTTCAAGCGAAGCTTGAATTATGACGACCAGCTTAATCAAAACGCTCCAGATCAAGGAGCCGCGGGGCGCGCCACTCGATACCGCGACCCTTCAAGACCATGGCATTTCCTCTGCGCTTGCCCATGAATACGTGAAATCGGGTTGGCTGGAGCGCCTGGGCCGCGGTGTCTTCATGTTCGCCGGGGACGAACTCGAACGGGATCCCACCCTTCGCTTCCTGGAGCGGAAATTGCCGAGACTCCATGTGGCATCGAAAACCGCGCTCGCGTGGCATGGATTCCGGCAGAACGTGGCTCACCGGGAAACGCTCATCCTGTGGGGCGTCCGGAAAGGCTCCCTGCCTACCTGGTTTCTCGATCGCTTTCCCGCACGCTACAGCTCGGCCCGGCTCTTCGATGAGGAACTGCCCGGCAACTCCGACTTGGCCCCGTTGCCGGAATCACCGGACGGACCCAAGGTCTCCGCCCCGGAGAGAGCCCTACTGGAAATGCTGAGCGAGGTCGGTGTGCACCAACCGATAGAGGAAGCGCGCGGCATCATGGAATCGGTCCGCCAACTCCGGGTGCGCCAACTGACCACCCTGCTGGAGCATTGTCGCACGACGAAGGCGATCCGGCTCTGCGTGGTGTGGGCCGAGGAACTCGGTTTGCCGTGGGCGGAGAAAGCACGCGACGCCGTAGGCGAAAGGACGGGTAGCAGCCGGTGGGTGTGGCGTCTCAAGGATGGACGCACCCTGATCCTGAAACCGTGATGAACGAGAACTACCTCAACGCCGTCCGACTTCTCCTCGAAGTGGCTCCGGCCGTCTTCCGGAGTCCGACATTCGCCCTCAAGGGAGGCACGGCGATCAACCTCTTCGTCCGTGACATGCCTCGGCTATCGGTCGATCTCGTGATTCTTGATCACACCAAGAGTCGCGACGAAGCGCTCGAAGCCATGTCGGCGGAACTGGAATCGATCCACAGCGAACTGACGGAGCACTTCGGCCTGCGTTGTGAACTCGGGGCGATGTCCCAGGGCCCCGAGGTCAAACTGTCCGTCGAGCGCGACCGGGCCCGGATCAAGGTCGAGGTGAATCATGTCTTCCGCGGAACGGTCCTTCCTTTGGAAAACCGTCCTCTCGTCGAGGGGGCGCAGGACACTTTCTTCACCGACATCGAACTTCCAGTGCTGCATCCCGACGAGCTCTATGGAAGCAAGCTGGTCGCCGCGATGGATCGGCAGCATC
>CAZCRA010000423.1:0-1534 GCA_964500945.1 uncultured Verrucomicrobiales bacterium
GTCGATCACATGCCCTACGGCGGCGTCAAGGACAGCGGTCTCGGCCGCGAGGGCATCCGCTACGCCATGGACGACATGAGCGAGATCCGTGCCTTGGTGATCCGGGAGCCGCGGCGGTGAGGAGCCCATATCCTCTGGGAGTCACCTCTTGCGCTACACGAGTTCACACGGAACTTGCGGAAGTGTTCGAGGTGCGATGACCAAGGCGGTGATCGTGATTTGTAATTTGTCTGTTGACCCCTCATTTCCGTTCAGGTGGACGACCAACCGGTTCCTCCAGCCGCTTGACTTTCGCGCAGGGTGGACAGAAAATGTCCACATGAAGACCGCTACCGTCCGAGACCTCCGCAACGACTTCGCCTCCCTCGAGGCCTGGCTCGCCGAGGGCGAGACGATCCGCATCGAGAAGCGCGGTCGTCCCGTCGCCCTGCTTTCCCCGATGACCTCCGTCGCCGAGGGGGACGCGCCCGTGGTCAACCCGGACTTCCGCGCCCGCCGGAAGGCAATCTGGGGCGACCGGTGTTTTTCCGCCGAGGAGGTCCGGAAGATGCGCGAGTACGAGCTGGAGGGCGAGGAAGGCTGAGCGGATCGAGGCGCGAGCGGAATGGAATGCTTTCCCGACACCTCTTTCCTCTGTTCCAACTATCGCGAGCAGGTTTTCTCGCCGCGCGCCGACGCCTGGATGGAGCGGCGCACCGGCCCGCTCCCGGTGTCCTCGCTCCTGCTGTTGGAGTTTCGTCAATCAAGTCGTCTCCAAGGCCGCCTCTATCGCCTCGACGGCACCAAGGGCTTCCCGGCGGAGCAGGGTGCCGCGATGATCCGTGATCTGCAGTCCGACCTCGCCCACCGCGTCCTCGAGGTTCGCCCGGTCGATTGGCCCGACGTCCACCAGATCGCCGAGCGACTCAGCGCGGTCCACACCGGCGGCGGTGGTCATCGTCTCGCCGACATTCTCCACGTTGCCACGGCTCTCCATCTCGGCATGGAGGGATTTCTGACCTTCGACGACCGCCAGCGGGCCCTGGCCGAGAGCGAGGGACTTTGCGTGCCGATTTGACGGCGACGAGTTCGGTCGCCGACGCATCCTCGGACGTCGACCGGCTCCCACCCCAAGCCTGCCCCGGTAGCGCGTCGCTTCTCCTGGTCGCAAATTTCTCCTGTTAAGGCTGTCGGCCCACGTTCGACGAAAGAGGCGAAAAGGGTCTCGACGCGTGCGATTGATCACGGCGAGAAAGCATCTCCAGCAATCACACCCGTCCGCCCTGGACAGTATCACCCGAACGATGAATGAAACGTCCCTGCCAGATCTTCGCAAAGAACTCGATTCCGCCACCGGCTCCGCCTCCACCGGCGCCTGCTGCGGAAAGGGTGGACTTTGCCCGGGCATCGCGATTTTCCTGGCCTACGCCGTCGGCGGCGGCATCGGAGTGATCACCGGTCTGCCCTGGCTCGGATGGGCCATTGGAATTCCTTTGGGCCTCGTTCTCCTCACCGGGGCGTGGCGTTGGCTGCCGGGTCGGCGGGTTGCCCCGGT
>CAZCRA010000424.1:0-1532 GCA_964500945.1 uncultured Verrucomicrobiales bacterium
TCGGCCTGATGCCCCTCATGCTCAGCGACGGCGCCGGTGCAGATGTGATGAAACGCTTCGCCGCGCCGATGGTCGGCGGGCTGGTGACCTCCTTCTTCCTCGAACTCACCGTCTATCCGGCGATCTTCGCACTGAGGCGAAAACGGGGGTGTGGGGTGAGGGGTAGGGGTGCTTGCCTACCGTAGATCACTGAGAAATTCGGACCCGGGGGAAGTGGCGGTGATGAGGAGATGCTCCCTCGCGCGGGTCGCGGCGACGTAGAGGAGATGGCGTTCGGTTTCGAGCAGGGTGTTGAGTTCGTGCATGTCAGAGGCGGATTCGATGCGTGATTGCAAGGGGATCGCCGCTTCGTCGCAGGCGACGATGGCGACACTGCGGAACTCGAGTCCTTTAGCGTCGTGCATCAGGACGGTGGACGGCTGGAGTGTCTGCCCGGCGAGAATGGCTTTGGCGCGGGGTAAGAATTGCTCGCAGCGGACGATGAGGGTGATCTCGCCGGGTTTGATGCCGAGAGCTTCCTGTTCGGCGAGCCAGTGGCGGACGGTTTCGATCTCGGCTTGCTCGGAATCGCAGATTTTTACTATGGGGCTGGGGCCGTTGAAAACGGAAATGGTCTGGCGGCGGGATTCGGTGATGCCGTCGGGGTCTTGCAGCTCGGCATCAAGGAGGAGGTCGGCTTGCCTGCGGATTTGGTGGCTGGTGCGGTAGTTGACTTTGAGAGTGTGCGAGCGGCCACGGACATCGATGCCTTGGGAGAGCCAGGAAAAGGGGTGTTGGAAAATGCGCTGCCCGATGTCGCCGGCGAAGAAAAGGCTCTCGGGGCCGGAGCTGCCGAGGGCGGCAAAGAATTTGAGCTGGCTGACGGAGAGGTCTTGCGCTTCATCGACGATGGCGTGGTCGTAGAGCGGGCGGTCGCTTGCGTTCAAGTTCTCGGCGAGTTTGGTGTAGGCCTCTTCGCGGGTGACTTGATTTGCGGTGCTGATCTTTTCATGGATGTCGGCAAAGAAGGGCCAGAGAGATTCGCGTTGGGCGGGAGAGAGGCGGGAGCGGCGACCGAGGCGGCTGACGTCGAGGTAGTCTTCGAGGCACTTGATTTGGTGGGCGTCGATGATGTGGTGCCATTCGTCTTTGAGAAATTGCGGGCTGAAGCGCTGGATTTCCGGCGAAGCCGATTGGTGGGCGGTATGAATGAGAGCATTGATTTCCTCGGTTCCGATGACTTCGGCTCGTCCGATTCGTGCCTGGTAGAGGTCTTGGGCGAGGGTTTCGAGATCGCGCACGGCGATGCGCTCGCGAAGGAGGGGTTCGTGATAAACGAGGATGTTGAGCTTGGCGACGAGGGTTTTGGCGAGTTGGGGTGAGAAGGTGGTGAGCAGGATGAGGGCGTCCTCGTTCTCGCGGGCGAGGTGGGCGGCGTGGTGGAGGGCGACTATGGTTTTTCCGGTACCAGCGGAGCCGGAGACGCGGGCGGGGCCGTTGTAGGATTTGGTGACGAGTTTGCGTTGGTCGGGGTGGAGGAAGACGCTCCATTT
>CAZCRA010000425.1:0-1532 GCA_964500945.1 uncultured Verrucomicrobiales bacterium
GGTCACGGTTCCGCCCGGCGCGACGGTCGAGCCGACGCGCTATCCGTCGGCGCCGCGCCTGGGACAGGTCGACACGATGCATGGCGTCGAGGTCGCCGACCCGTACCGCTGGCTCGAGGATCCGGACGCCGCGACAACGCGCCTCTGGATCGAGCGCCAGAACGAACTCAGTTTCGGCTACCTCGAAGACATCTCCGAGCGATCGACGGTCACGCAGCGGCTCACGGAGCTGTGGAACTACGAGCGGTGGGGGATCCCCTTTGAGGAGGGCGGCAAATACTTCGTCTCGCGCAACGACGGCTTGCAGGACCAGAGCGTGCTCTACGTGATGGACTCGCTGACCTCGACCCCGCGCGTGCTGATCGATCCGAACACCTTTTCCGAGGACGGCACCGTCTCGCTCGCAGGTTCCAGCGTCAGCGACGACGGCCGCCTCATCGCCTACTCCAAGTCCGATGGCGGCTCCGATTGGCGAGAGGTCTTCGTGCGCGACGTGCGCACAGGCGAGGACCTCGACGATCATCTGAAGTGGGTGAAGTTCTCCGGACTCTCCTGGAAAAAGGATGGCTCGGGCTTCTACTACAGCCGGTACGACGCCCCCAAGGGCCAGGGTCAGCTCCAGGCGGTCAACCGCTTCCAGAAGCTCTTCTTCCATGAGATCGGCACGCCCCAGTCGGAAGATCGGTTGATCTACCACGAGCCGAACGAGCCGGAGCACGGCTTCGGCGGCTCGGTCACCGATGACGGGGACTACCTGATCATCTCCGTCTGGAAGGGCACAGAGCGCAAGAACAAGATCTACTACCAGGACCTCCGCTCCGAGTCCGACGAGATCGTCAAGCTCATCGATGAGTTCGAGGCCTCCTTCTCCTTCGTCGGCAACGAGGGCACGGACTTCTTCTTCTTCACCGATCTCGACGCCCCCCGCGGCCGCCTCATCGCTATCGACACGCGCTTCCCACGCAGGGAAAACTGGCGGACCGTGATCCCCCAGACCCGTGACACGCTGCGCAACGTGAATCTCGTCGGGGACCAGTTCTTCGCCTCGTACCTGAAGGACGCCCACACGCAGGTTGCAGTCCGCGACCTCGATGGCAACCTCGTGAACGAGGTCGACCTGCCGACCATCGGGACGGCCGGCGGCTTCAGCGGCGATCGCGACGACACCGAGACGTTCTACACGTTTACGAGCTTTACGACGCCGGGCTCCATCTACCGCTACGACCTTGCGACGGGCGAGAGCCGCCTCTGGCGCGAGCCGAATGTCGACTTCGACGCCGACCGCTACGTCACCAAGCAGGTCTTCTACCGCAGCAAGGACGGCACGAAGGTGCCGATGTTCATCACGCATAAGAAGGGCATCGAGCTCGACGGCCAGAACCCGACCCTGCTCTACGGCTACGGCGGCTTCAACATCCCCATCGTGCCCTCCTTCTCCGTGTCGCGCTCCGTCTGGATGGAGATGGGCGGCGTCTACGCCGTCGCCAACCTCCGCGGCGGCGGCGAATACGGCAAGGAATGGCATGACGCCG
>CAZCRA010000426.1:0-1530 GCA_964500945.1 uncultured Verrucomicrobiales bacterium
TTCGAGTGGTGTGGGTTGGCGACCGGCTTCCCGTTCGGGTCTTACGCTTACTCCGATAAGTTTGGTTTCCAGATCGGTGGGGTGCCTCTTCCGATTCCCTTTGCCTGGTGCGCGATGTTGCTGCCGGCTTGGGGGATCGCCGCGCTGATCTGCCCGCGCCACGGGAATTCCCGGCGGAGGCGGTTCGAATTCGCATCGGTCAGCGGCTTGATCATGATGTCCTGGGACCTCTACGTCGATCCCAAGATGGTTTCGATGGGCTACTGGGAGTGGGAGGGCGCGACCCAGTATTTTGGCGTGCCGCTGCTGAATTTCTGTGGCTGGTGGCTCACCGTCTTCACCGTCACGTGGATCGTCCGTCCCCGCGCCTTCCCGGCGTTGCCCGCCCTGCTCGTGTTCAGCTTGGTCTGGGTCTGGGAGGCGATCACGTTGGCCTGGTTGCAGGGCCTGGGAGGACCGGCCGTATCGGGGGCTCTTGGCATGGGAGTGCTCCTCGTCTGGGGCTGGGCGAAATGGGCGATCGACTCGCGAGCGGGAGCGGGCTCGCAGGCTTCCGAAGAGGGCGAGGAAGTCACTGCCGTTTCTTGAAAATAGCGCGGAGCGGCCCCGCGATGAGGGCCGGAAGCAGGACAAGATCGGCGATGACTGCCAGGAACAGCACGACGGCCGTGAAAGCGGCAAATCGCCGCGACGGACCGAAGTCGCTGAGGAGAAACGCCAGCATGCCGAGCGCGATGATCAGGGACGTTTTGAGGATGGCCGAGCCGGACTGGCGGATGGCCCTCGAAATCGCCTCGCGTCCCATGCCATGAGTGGCGCTGAACTTTTTGAGCGAGGCGAGGAAGTGGATCGTGTCATCCACCGCGATTCCGAAGGCCACGCTGGCGATGATCATCGTCGCGACGTCGATCCGGATCCCGAGATAGCCGAGCGTCCCGAAAAAGGTGACGATGGGGAACACGTTCCCGATGGTCGCGAGGAGTCCGAGGGCGGCATCCCGGATGAAGAGGACGATCAAGGGCGTGATGAGGAGGAAGGCGAGCAGGAAGGTGCGCAACAACTCGTCCATCAGGACGGTTTGGGCATCGCCGAAGAGCCTGTAGATTCCCGTGACGAACCACTTGCTCCCGTCCCCTTCGTGCGAACTCGGTGAAACGGCCTGCTCGATGTCGCGATTGATGGACGAGGAGAGAAAGTCGGGGACCGGCTCGTGATAAACGGTGATTTGCCAATGGTGTTTTCCGTCCCGGTAGCGGTGGATTTCCGAAGCCTGAGCGAGCTGTTCGAGGACGCCCGGGTTTTGCGATTCGCGGGCGAGGATCAGAGCTGGTGGCGTGAAAACGGAGAGTTCGGAGCGGCTCTTCTCCAATTGCGCCGTGATGCCGGACACCCGGTCCCATTGTGTCTGGAACGGAGTGTCTTCGGGAAATTCCCCGATGATCTGGCAGGCCTGCAGATAGCCGAATTCTTCTTCGAACTCACATTCCGGCGATAATTTCACGGGGTCTTTCTGAGGTTCATAGGGCATCA